>NZ_VJZZ01000038.1 GCF_009659535.1 Aggregicoccus sp. 17bor-14 | reverse complement strand
CGCCTAAGCGCCCGGACACGGATGTTGTCCAGGGTAGCGCAGGCGTAGGTGGTGGCGGCGCAGTGCGCGCCGCACCGCCGCGAGCAGTTCGTCGAGGGTGCTGAAGCTGCGCTCGGGCAACTCGTAGCCCTTGAGTACCTCCAGCACCGCCTCGACGTCGTTGAGCTCGGGCGAGTAGGCAGGCAGGTAGAAGAGAGTGAGGCCCCGGTGGCGCAGGGCGCGCGCCGCCTTGCGCACCCGGTTCGCCACGTGGATGCCCACGTTGTCGAGCACCACGACGCACGGGCGCGTGCCCGAGGGGAGTCTGCGCAGCAGCCCCACCACGTCGTCGGCCGTCAGGGTGCGCGGCTGCACGCGGTAGCGCAGGCCGGGGCGAAGGCCCAGTGGGCGGTAGGCCACGAGGGCGTTGACGCGGCGGCGCACGGGGTTCTCGAAGCGCACCAGCTTGCGCGTGCCGCGCAGCGCCCAGCTGTAGCCGGTGGGCTGGGTGGGACTGAAGCCGCACTCATCGAGGTAGAGGAGGTCTATGCGCCCTGCGCGGGCCTTTTTTTGAGCCGCAGCAGCTGCGCGCGGGCGCGCGCGACGGCCTCTTTGTCCTGCCGGTGCGCGAGGCTCATCTTGGTGCGCCGCCAGCTGGCGTTGAAGCCGACGAGGTAGCGGCGCACCTGGCGCGGGCCCAGGTGGATGCCGTGGGCCTCCAGCGCGCGCGACAGCTGCCCTGCGCTCCAGGTGCGCCCCTGCTTCAGCAGCGCGCCCAGGGCCGCCTCGACGGCTCGCCGCCGCGCCTCATCCGGAATGGGGCCCGGCAGCCGCTTGAAGAGGGCCGCTTCGCCCCGCTCGCGCCAGCCCTTGAGCGCGCGGCGCACCGTCTTGTCGCTGCAGCCCAGGTGCTGCGCAATGCGCGGCGCACTCCAGCCCTCGGCCGCCAGCAGCACCATCTGCACCCGGTCGCGCTCGGCCGCATCCACGTCCGCGGAGTGGCCAATGCTTCGCAGCCGCTCCCGCTCTGCCCTGTCCACCCGCAGCGAGTCCATGCTGGGGGTGGACATTATCTATGTCCGGGGGC
>NZ_VJZZ01000037.1 GCF_009659535.1 Aggregicoccus sp. 17bor-14 | reverse complement strand
GGGCAGGGCAAACGCATCTCGCGGGAGGTAATAACAAGCGGTTAGCTGTTGGCGGGGGATGGGAAAAGAAGCAGCCGGCCAGCTTGTCGTCCGTCTCATCCTCCGCCACTTCGCGGGCCTCAGAGACCCGCGCGCCCAGCGCACGCGCAAGTACGCGCTTCAGCACGTGCTGGCGATGGCGCTGTGCAGTGTGCTGATGGGGGCGGACAGCTTCAAGGCCATGGCCCTCTTCGTGGCCGACCGACGTGCCCTCTTCGAGGAGTGGCTGGAGACGGACTTGGGCGAGGGCACGCCGTGCGCCGACACCTTCCGGCGCATCTTCGGGGCGCTGTGCCCCAAGGGCTTCGAGCGCGCCTTTCGCCTCTTCATCCAGCAGCTCTCCGAGTCCCTGAGGGGCCAGGTGGTGGCGATGGACGGCAAGGCGGTGCGCGGCGCGCTGCAGCCGGGAGGCAATCCCCTGTACCTGGTGCACGTGTGGGCCACCGAGCAGTGCCTCTTGCTGGGGCAGCTGCGCGTCGAAGGGGCGCCGGGGGAAGTGGCGGGCCTCGTCGAGCTCATCGACGCGCTCGCCCTCGAGGGGGCGGTGGTGACGGCGGATGCCAACGGGTGCACGGAGGGCGTCGCGGCCGCGTGCACGCGAGCGGGGGCCGACTACGTGCTGTGCCTCAAGGGCAACCGCGGCCCCTTGCGCCGCTTTGCCGCAAGCCTCTGCGTCCTGCTCGCCTGGCAGGGAGGGCTGCCCGAGGGCGCGCGCCGCGTGCACCGCAGCCGTCAGTACGCCCACGGGCGCTTTGAAGTGCGTGAGGCGTGGGCGCTGTCTCCCGAAGCCTGGCCCTGCAGCTGGCCCGGCCTGCGCAGCCTGCTGCTGGTGCGCCGCGAGCGGCACCTGAAAAGTGGGCGCGTGGAGGTGGCCTGGCACACCTACGTCAGCAACCTGCCGCCCCACGCCAAGCGCCTCGCCCACGCGGCGCGCGCCCACTGGGGCGTGGAGAATGGCCTGCACTGGAGCCTCGACGCGCAGATGGGCGAGGACCGACGGCGCGTGCGCGAGGCCCGCGCGGCCGAAAACCTCGCCCTCCTCACCCGCCTCGCCCTCGTGCTGCTGAAGCAGGACAAGAGCGTGCGCCTCGGCGTCGCCCTCAAACGCGCGCACGCGGCCCGCAACGACGCCTACCTCCTGCACCTGCTAAAGGGCGGACTTCCCTCGACCTGAGATGCGTTTGCCCTGCCC
>NZ_VJZZ01000036.1 GCF_009659535.1 Aggregicoccus sp. 17bor-14 | reverse complement strand
CTTAGTTCGAGTTTCGCAGTTTTGAAGGGGGGCCGTCGGTCTGACGAGGGGCCGGCGGGTTGAGCGCAGCGAGCCACACCGCCGAAGGCTACGGATGGAGTCGCCAAACACCCATTCGTCGCCCGCCGCGGGGGCTCGCCATGACTCTGGTAACCACCTTCGTGCAACTCGTCCAGCGCATGAGCGCGGGGGCGATGACGGTGCCCACGCGCAGCCGGCTGCTGATGCTGCTGGCCGGCTGGGTGTTCTCGGGACGGCGCACCGTGACGGGAATGCTGGTGGCCTCGGGCGCTGCCGGGCAGCGGCACCACGCGGGCTTCCACCGGGTGTTCTCCGCCGCGCGCTGGAGCCTGGATGCGCTAGGCCTCGCCCTCTTCGCGCTGCTGCAGCCGCTGCTGGCGCCAGGGCAGCCGGTGCCTCTCACGCTGGATGACACGCTCGCGCGCAAGCGCGGCCTCAAGGTGTACGGCGTCGGCATGCACCATGACCCGCTCGCCAGCAGCCGCAAGCTGCCGGTGACGAGCTGGGGCCACTCGTGGGTGGTGCTCGCCGTGCGCGTGCAGCTGCCGTGCGTCCCCGGGCGCTATTTCAGCCTGCCCGTCCTCTTTCGCCTCTACCTCAACAAGAAGGCGGCCGCGCGCTGGCGCATCGCCTACCGCACCCGCCCCGAGCTCGCCGTGCAGCTTCTCGAGACGCTGTGCAAAGCGCACCCCCAGCGCCGCTTTCACGCCTACGCCGATTCCGCCTACGGCGGGCAGAGCGTCCTGCGCTACCTGCCGGCCAATTGCGACCTCACCAGCCGCATGCCTCTGGATGCGCGCCTCTATGCAGCGCCCCCCGCGCGCAAGCCGGGCACTCCGGGTCGCCCGCGCAAGCGGGGCGCCCGCCTGCCCACGCCCGCGCAGATGCTCGAGGGCCGCGCCCGCCACACCACGCTCAAGATTTACGGCCGGCAGGACCGCGTGCGCCTGTGCGAGTGCGTGGCGCGCTGGTACAGCGTGCCCGGGCGGCCGCTGAAGGTGGTGGCCGTGGAGCCGCTTCGCGGAGGGCGACCCGTGCAGGCCTTCTACTCGACGTGCTCCGAGGAGACAGCGGTGGAGGTCCTCACGCAGTACGCGGGCCGCTGGTCCATCGAGGAGACGTTTCAGGGCGGCAAGAGTCACCTGGGCTTCGAGGAGCCGCAGGGCTGGACGAAGCGGGCGGTGCTGCGCACGGCGCCCTGCGCGCTGCTTCTCTACAGCCTCGTGGTGCTGTGGTTTGCCCAGGAGGGAAACGCCGCGTACGCGCCACCCTGCCGGCCCTGGTACGCGCACAAGGCGCGGCCCTCCTTCCTCGACATGCTCCAGACGCTGCGTCGCGAGAGCCTGCGCGCGGAGGTTTTCGCGCAGCTGCCCTCCGCGCGGGAGCGCGAGAAACCCGCCGAGTACCTCATCGACGCTGTCCTCGCGGCCGCTTAGGGTGGCGTCCGACTGCGAAACTCGAACTTAGG
>NZ_VJZZ01000035.1 GCF_009659535.1 Aggregicoccus sp. 17bor-14 | reverse complement strand
CTAGTTGGACTGCGCGAGATGCAGAAGGGCTCGCACGGGGTGTGCGCCCGGGAGGTAGGCGAGAGGGCTGGCGTGTTGCATCCCTGAGGAGGCACACGTCATGGCCCGAGCTGCTGCTGCTGCACCCCTGCGGGCTTTGGAGCCGGCGGACGTGGCGGACATCCGCCAGCGCCTCTCGGACTTCCTGCAGCCCTTCGCCGCGCTGCTGGTGCGAGCGGAGCAGCGCGCGCACCTGCGCTGCTACGTGGAGGGGCGGCTGGCCCCCTTGCGCCGGCGCACCGTGGAGCCCATCGCGCTGCAGGCGCAAGCCAAGGTGCGCCCGCTGCAGCACTTCGTGGGCCAGGGGGCGTGGGACGACGGGTGCTTGCGCGAGGCGCTCGCGTGCGTGGTGGGCGAGGAGTTGGGCGCAGCGCGGGGCGTACTCGTCCTCGACTCCAGCGGCTTTCAGAAGTGCGGGCCCGCCAGCGTGGGCGTGCAGCGCCAGTACTGTGGGCGGCTGGGCAAGCAGGACAATTGCCAGGTGGGGGAGTTTCTCGCCTACGCGGCGCGCGGGGCGTGCGTGCTGGTGGACTGCCGGCTGTACCTGCCGGGCATGTGGGCCGCGCACCCGCAGGTGCGCGAGGCGTGCGGCGTGCCCGACGAGGTGCAATTCGAGGAGGGCTGGAGGCTGGCGCTGGGCATGGTGCTGCGCACCGGGCGCCACCTGCCGCACCGCTGGGTGGTGGGCGACGACGCGTACGGGCAGGTGTGCGCCCTGCGCGACGCCCTCTTCGAGGCGGGCGAGCGCTACGTGCTGGAGGTGCCGGGCGCCAAGGCGAAGGTGCAGCCGGTGGCGAGCGGCCGCTGGACGCACGCGGCCGCGTGGGCGGACGGACTGCCCCAGCGCGCCTGGAGGACTTTCTGCCTGCGCGACGGCGAGGCGGGCCCCATGCCCGTGCGGGCCGCCCGCGTGCGCGTGCGCTGCCGGCGCGAGGACGGCTCCACGCGCACCGAGGTGCTGCTGGTGGTGGACAGCCTCACTTCCGACAAGCGCTGGTACTACCTGTGCACCGACACCCGCTGCCGACTCGAGGACTTGGTGCGCGTGGCCTCCTGTCGCCACGGCGTCGAGGAGGCCCTGCGCTACGCGAAGGGCGAGGTGGGCCTGGACGAGTATGAGGTGCGCGGCTGGACGGGCTGGCACCACCACATGACGCTGTGCCTCATGGCGCTGTGGTTTCTCGTGCGCGAGAAGCGCTGGCTGGAAAAAAAAGGGTACGCATTACCGTACCGCACGTGGCGCGCGTGCTGGCCGAGCTGCTTGGCCCCCCACGCAGCCTCGCGCACGCCGCCGGACGCATCCGCGCCGAGCAGCGCCACGCCGACAGCGCCCGAGAGGGCCACTGGCACGCGCACGGGGCGCGCGCCCCGCCTCCGCGCCACCTCGCCCGCTCGCCCTCACGCTAAGGGCGCACGCCGCACTGCGCGTGCGCATCTCGCGCAGTCCAACTAG
>NZ_VJZZ01000034.1 GCF_009659535.1 Aggregicoccus sp. 17bor-14 | reverse complement strand
CTCGTGTTTCGCCGTTTCAGCCCGAGGGAGTGAGGAGGAGTCCCGAGGGAGGACGGGAGCGGGGCTGGGTTTTATGTCGAAGGGGTGCGCAGAGGCGTGGGCGCAAAACGTCCACGCCCTCGAGCGCTGCGCGCGTCGCGCGCAGAATGTCCTCGAAGCAGATGCTCTTCTTCTGCCGGTACCAGGGGCGCGGCGGCAGCAGGCGCAGGGCACGGGCCACACCGGCGCGTGCGCCGCGTCGCGCAAAGCCCAGCACCAGCAGGCTGTAAAGGAGGGCGACGAAGGGGGCGGTGTGCAGCACGGCCCCGGGCGTGCGGGCGGGCGAGTCGGCGAAGCCCAGCATCTGCTTCAGCTCGCGAAACGTCACCTCGAGACTCCAGCGCAGGGCGTACGTCTCCAGCACCTCACGCGCGCTGCGGGACGCGTCCGTGCAGAAGAAGGCGCGAAACGGGCGCTGGGGGCTGCCGGTGCGCACAAGCACCACGCGCAGCAACTGCCCGCCGGCAACGCGGTACCACTGCGCACAGCACGTCTGCAGCGGCACGCATCTGTCCTGGCCGTACAGGTGCGCGCGGGCGCGCTTCCAGCGCCCGTGGGCTGCGCGCTGGGCGGGCGAGCGCAGGCGAGTGCCGCGCAAGGGCATCCGGCCGCGCTGACCAGGCCGGCGTCGCCGAGGCGCTGCGCGCGTGAGGGCGGCGTCGGGCCGCATGGCGCCAAAGGCCACCCAGCCCGGCGGCAACCCTTTCACCAGCCGCGCGCAGCAGTAGGCCCCATCCATGACGAGGCGCACCTCTCGCCCCGGCAGCCACGCGGCCACCGCGTGCAGCATCTCTTCGGCCAGCTGCGTCTTGGTGCGAAAGCCCGCCCCGTGCGCCGCGCACTCCTTCTTCGTGCGGTACAGCCGCAGGCACACCGGCAGCGCAAAGGTGCGCGGGCTGCAGGGCAAGCGCACCACCAGGGCCAGCACCACCCACACGTGCCCGAAGCGCAGCACTCGGTGCCGCGCGCTCGAGAGCACTGCGTCGCGGTGGCTGCCAATGCCAAAGACGTGAGGGCCCCGCTTGGGGCACAGCGTGTCGTCCAGCGCCAGCAACACGCACGCCTGCGCAGGCAGCAGCGCTACCAGCGCGAGGCACAGCAGCCGGCCCAGCACGTCGGGCTTCCACGCCCCGCGGCTGAAGAGGCGGTGGAAGCCCTCGTGGTGCCGGCGCCCCGCGGCGCGCGCCTCCACCAGCGCCCGCGTCAGCGTGTGCACCCCCTGCACCCGCACCCACCCGCACGCCACCACCACGAAGCGCCAGAAGCCCGGCCGACTGAAGGCCGCACGTCCCTCTTCCAGCGCGCTTGCCCATGTGCGCACACTTGCGGAGGCCACGCGGCGCCTCCTTTCTCGCTCGCAGAGTTAGGTCTAGACACCCCAACCCTACGGGAGACTGCGCGCCGCGCGGCTCTTACTTTCCTCCCCCCCTCGCGCCGCCCAAAAGGGCGAAACACGAG
>NZ_VJZZ01000033.1 GCF_009659535.1 Aggregicoccus sp. 17bor-14 | reverse complement strand
GCACCCCTTTAAACCTGTCGACGCGCGACGGGTGAGGGGCAGGCGTGGGAGGGAGCAGCCGGGAGCGTGGCTTGGGCCCGTGCGGGTTGCAAGGGCATGGAGGGTACAAGGCCATGCTCGATGCCGTGGTGGAGCGCTATTTGGGAAGCAGTCCGCTGACGGTGATGGCGCGTCTGGTGATGGAGCGCGCGTGTGACGCGGCCTGGGTGGACGCGCTCTTCGAGGAGGCGCGCGAGCGGCAGTACGTGCGCGAGTTGCTCTTCAGCGACGTCGTTGACCGCATGGGGCTGGTGGTGCTGGGGCTGCGGCCCTCGCTGCACGCCGCCCTGCAGCGAGCGCCCGTGGGCGTCTCGGTGCAGGCCTTCTACAAGAAGGCGGCCCACAGCGAGCCGGGCGTCTTGCGCGCCCTGGTGCAGGGCAGCCATGCGCGGCTGAGCCCGCTGCGCGCAGAGGTGGACGCCTTGCGCCCCGGCGGCGCACCGGCCCGTGTGTGCCCGGGCTACCGGGTGCGCGTCGTGGACAGCAACGACTTGCCGGCCAGCGACAAGCGCCTCAAGGCGCTGCGGGGCTTTGCCGGCGCAGCCCTGCCCGGCCAGTCGCTCGTCGTGTACGCGCCGGACGAGGACCTGGTGCTGGACGTGCTGCCGTGGGCGGATGCGCACGACCAGGAGACGGGCCTGCTGCACCTGCTGCTGCAGACGCTGCAGCCCGACGAGTTGTGGCTCGCTGACCGCGCCTTCAGCAGCCGCCCCATCCTGCGCGCCTTCGCTGCCCGCGGCGCCCACTGCCTCATCCGCGAGCAATCCACCCGGCCGGTGCCCCAGGAGCAGGGCCCCTTGCGGCGCGTGGGGGCCGTCGAGACGGGCGAGGTGTACGAGCAGCCCGTCTGCATCCCGGACGCTTCGCAGCCCGGCGGCCTCTTGCACCTGCGCCGCATCGAGGTGCGACTGCACACCCCCACCGAGGACGGCGACACCTGCCTGCGCCTGCTGACGAATGTGCCTGCGCGGCGCAAGCGGGCCACCACGCTGGCGCGCCTGTACCGCAAGCGCTGGACGGTGGAGGCCCTCTTCGGCCGGCTGGAGGCGGCGCTGCACAGCGAGCTGCGTGGCCTGGGCCAGCCCAAGGCCGCCCTGCTGGCTTTCTGCACCGCGCTGCTCTCCTACAACGTGCTGTCGGTGCTGATGGCCGCCGTGCGGGCCGCCCACGCCGACGTGGTGAAGCAGCAGCCCCTCTCCTCCTTCTACGTCGCCGCCGAGCTGCGCGAGTACTACGGCGGCCTCAAGGCGGCCGTCCTCCCCGAAGTCTGGCAGCCCTATGCGGCGCAGAGTCCCGAGACGCTCGCCGCCACGCTCGTCGACATGGCTCGCCGGGTGAACCCTGCCCACCTGCAAAAACACCCACGCCCTCCGAAGCCCAAACGCAAGAAGCGCCGCGTGCCCCACGCCCAGTACCTGCGACAGGTCGCCACCTCCCGCGTCCTCGCCGCCGGCACCGTCGACTACGTCAAACGATGAGGTTTAAAGGGGTGC
>NZ_VJZZ01000032.1 GCF_009659535.1 Aggregicoccus sp. 17bor-14 | reverse complement strand
TTCTCAAGATCCAACACATCTCGGCAGCGCGGTAGGACGGGCGGCATGGCGCCAGCGCTCGTGGTGAGAGAAGCCGAGGAGGAGGCCGTCGCGGTGGGGGTGGAGTACGCGGGGGCGCGGCTGGGGGACGCGCGGCTGGGCAAGCGGCTGGACTTGATGGCGAGGCGGCTTGCGCCGGCGCCGGACAGGAGTTTCCCTCAGGCGATGCAAGGCGAGGCGGAGCTGGAGGGCGCGTACCGTTTTTTGAGTAACCGCCAGGTGCGCTGGCGCGAGCTGCTTGCCCCGCACGTCGCCCAGACGTGCGCGCGGATGCAGGAGGCGGCGCGCGAGGGGGTCTTGCTGGTGGCGGCGCACGACACGACGGAGTTGCACTTCCAGGGCGAGGTGGGGGCGCGCCGCGGCCTGGGGCAGCTGGCGCGCGGGCACCAGGGCTTTCACGCCCACGTGGCCCTGGGGGCGGCGCTGCTGCCGCCCGCGCAGCCGGAGGCCGGGGCCCGTCACCGCCCGCTGGGGGCCCTGGGCCTCGTGCCCCAGGTGCGCCGCGCTCGCCCCCAGCGCACCCTGAAGCAGCGCAAGGCGCAGAGCAGCGCACGCTCGCCCACGGCGCGCGAGTCCGAGCGCTGGTGGCAGCTGGTAGCGCAAGTGGAAGCGGCGCTGGCGGCCCAGGACGCCGCCACACCGGCGCTGGTGCACGTGATGGACCGCGAGGCGGACAACTACCGGCTGCTCGCGCAGTTGCTGCAGGCCGGCCACCGCTTCGTCATCCGCGCCCGCTTCGACAGACTCCAGGACTCCGGGCGCCCCATGTCCGAGGCCCTCGAGCAGAGCCCCCGGGTGCTGGGACGCACGGTGAGGCTGGGGGCGCGCGAGGAGCGCTGGACGAATGGAAAGCGGGTGCCCGCGCGCAAAAGCCGCCCCGCCCGCCTCGAGGTGCGCGCTTGCCCGCTCACCCTCAAGGCCAGCGACTACGCCCTCAAGGACGCCGACGTGCCGGCACGCCTCACGCTCCACGCCGTGGAAGTCTTCGAGCCCCAGCCCCCCGAGGGCGAGGAGCCGGTGCGCTGGGTGCTCCTCACCTGCCTGCCCATCGACACCGGCGAGCAGCTCTCACTCATCCTCGACGCCTACTGCGCCCGCTGGTGCGTGGAGGAACTCTTCAAGGCCCTCAAGACGGGCTGCTCCCTGGAGAAGCGCCAGCTGGGCAGCCTGCGCGCCCTGCTCAACGCCCTGTGCCTTTTCATCCCCATCGCCTGGCGCCTGCTCAGCTTGCGCCAAGCTGCTCGCGACACACCCCAGGCCCCCGCAGCCGGAGTGCTGCACGAGGACGAGCTGCTGATGCTGCGCCACCTCGCCCACGCCCGCCGCTACCCGCTCGCCGCCACACCTACCTGCGAGGACGTCCTCTACGCCGTCGCCGCCCTCGGCGGACACCTCAAGCGCAACGGCCCCCCCGGCTGGCAGACGCTGGCCCGCGGCCACGAAGCCCTCACCGCCGCTCTCGTCGGCTTCCGCGCCGCAACATGTGATCAATCTTGAGGAAC
>NZ_VJZZ01000031.1 GCF_009659535.1 Aggregicoccus sp. 17bor-14 | reverse complement strand
GTAACCGCCCGATTGCCGGCGTCCTGAGGATGGGCGTGCACGCGCGTTCTTGGGCGCATGCGACGACCTGGACCTGAGGAGTGGATGCAACTGGTGGCCGAGTTTGCCTCGAGTGGCCTGGAGCAGAAGGAGTTCGTGGCCAAGCACGACGTGTCGCTCGGCACCTTCCAGTACTGGTTGTACAAGAAGTCCAAACGCGCCTCGGTGCGGCTGGCCAATTCGGAAGGCAAGTCGCGGCCCGCATTTCTTCCGCTGGAAGTCGTAGCGTCGCCCGCGCCGCAGGCGCGGGAGGGACTGCTCGAGGTGCGCTGCGCGAGCGGCCTTGCGGTGCGCTTCTCCGCGGGCACCGACGTGGGCTACGTCGCGGCGCTGCTGCGGGCCCTCTCCTGATGCTGCTGGGCCTCTCGGGTGGCGTGCGCATCCTGCTCGCGCGTGAGCCCATCGACATGCGCAATTCGATTGATGGGCTGGCGGCCATCGTCCGCAATGGCTGGCAGGAGGACCTCTACGCGGGCCACCTCTTCGTCTTCGTGTCGCGGCGCGGAGACCGACTGAAAATCCTCACCTGGGACGCGGGCGGCTTCGTCCTCACCTACAAGCGGCTGGAGAAGGGGCGCTTTCGCATGCCGGTGCTACGCGAGGGCGTGCTGGGGGCGCAGCTGGACGCGACGCAGTTGGCCCTGCTGCTGGATGGCATCGACCTCTCGCACGTGCGTCGGCCGAGCAAGTGGAGCCCGCCCGAGAGTCCGGCAGGAGCGCCGCACGGCGGCCTGTTGAAGGGACAATGGCAGCGCTCCCCGAAGACCACACGTGCCCCTGGCGCGAGGAAGCCGAGAAGCTCAAGGACGAGCTCGGAGAGCTCCGCGGCCAGCTCGAGCAGCTGCGCCGTCATGTCTTCGGTCGCAAGAGCGAGAAGATGCCGCCCGTCTCCGAAGAGCTGCGCAAGGAGCGGCCCGCGCCCTCGCCCGAAGCGGTGAAGAAGACACGCGCGGACGCGCGCGAGGCGCTGGCGCAGAGCGCCGTGACCGAAGTCGTCGAGCACCGCGTGCCCGAGGAAGAGCGGCGCTGCCCCGCGTGTGGCGGCCGGGACTTGCGGCCGTTGGGCGAGGGCAAACGCACGGTGGTGTACGAGTACGTGCCCGCGCGCCTCGTGCGCCAAGAGCACCTCCAGGAGACGCTCGCGTGCACCTGCGGCGAGGGAGTGGTGACGGCCGCAGGCGCGCCCAAGCCCGTGGAGGGTGGGCACTACGGGCCCGGCCTCATTGCCCACGTGGTGACGCAGAAAGTGGCCGACAGCATCCCGGTGTACCGCCAGGCGAAGGCGCTGCGGCGTGCCGGAATTCCCCTGCACCGCAACACACTGGGCGACTTGCTGCACACGGCCGCGCGTCAGCTCGCGCCCCTCTCCGCGCGGCTGCTGAAGCTCATCGCCCGCGAGGACGTGGTGCGCGCGGACGAGACGTACGAGCGCGTGTTGGATGAAGGCAAGACACGCCGCGGCTTCCTCTGGACGTTTCGCACGCAGCGCCTGGTGGGCTTCCGCTTCAGCCCGAGGCGCAGCGGGGACACGCCACGAGAGGTGCTGGAGGGCACGAGAGGCTACCTCGTGGTGGATGGCTTCACCGGCTACAACGCCGTCACCCTGCCCGAGGGGCGCGTGCGCGTCGCGTGCTGGGCCCATGCGCGCCGCAAATTCTTCGACGCGCGCACCACCGCGCCCGCGGAGGCCGACGCGATGCTCGCGCTCATCCGAGCGCTGTACCGCGTCGAGCAGGAAGCGAAGGAGGCCGGCGTCAGCGGCACGCCGGTGCACCTGCAGATGCGCCAGCACAAGAGCGCCGGGGTGCTGCGCGACATCGACGCGTGGCTTGCCCGCGAGGCCCCGCTGCACCCGCCCAAGAGCCCCTTGGGCGAGGCCATCCGCTACACGCGCGGGCAGTGGCCGGCGCTCTGCCGCTTCCTCGAGCGCGCGGACTTGCCGCTGGACAACAACGAGTCCGAGCGCGCGCTGCGGCCCGCGGCCCTCGGGCGCAAGAACTACCTCTTCTTCGGCAACGACGAGGCCGGAGCCCGCCTTGCCGACCTCTACGCCCTGGTGGCCACCTGCGAGGCCAACGGCGTGGACCCGCAGCGCTACCTCGCCGACGTCCTGGTGCGCATCGGCTCGACGCGCGCCTCGCGCATCGACTCGCTGCTGCCGCACCGCTGGTCGCCGAACACCTCGTAGCCCGCGCTCAACGGCACCAAGGACTCCAAGCCTCACACGTCTGGCCGAGCTGCTGCTCAGGTCATTGCCAAGGTGCGCCCGAGGGTCACGTCGGCGCTCGGGCGGTTAC
>NZ_VJZZ01000030.1 GCF_009659535.1 Aggregicoccus sp. 17bor-14 | reverse complement strand
GAGTTGCCCGAGCGCAGCTTCAGCACCCTCGACGAACTGCTCGCGGCGGTGCGGCGCGCACTGCGCCGCCACCACCTACGCCTGCGCTACCCTGGACAACATCCGTGTCCGGGCGCTTAGGCGTCGATGCAGCCGCCGTTGATGCAGCGGTCGCACGAGGTCCTGCACGCGCCGCAGGAGCCCGGCAGGGTGTGGTTCGTCTCGCAGCCGTCGACCACCACGGAGCCGTCGAGACGTCGTCTGTCTCCAATGCAGTCCGACTAACCGCGCCTCACGCGTGAGCGGCATGCAGGGCCCTGCCCGCACTTCATTGCGGCGGCTTGAGCCGCCATCAGGCAGGGAGAGCAACTCCCGCACATCCTTACGTCATTGCGATGGTTCAACGCCGTCAGCGGCCGCCCTGCAGCCCGCTCAGCCTTTCCGCGCGGCAGTCCGGGCCGCCGCGCTTTCGAACGGCCAGTTCGCTGGGAGCTGGTACCTCCTCCAGAGCACGCGATTCGCGAGTCCCATAGTGAGGAGCGAGAGTGGCATCGACGCAATCCTCAACCACTTATTCGGGTGAGGCCAAGTGTACGCCTCATCGGTGCGGAAAATGTCGACACAGCGCTTCAGCAGGTTGTCTGCATCGGGTGAGTGCTTGTAGCGATGCTCAACTAAATCGTTCTACGTGCCCATGCGGCATCGCGAATCGCCTCCACCGCGAGGTCTTCGCCCGTCGGCCCAAGGCGCTCCAAATCAAGGTTCAAGATTTTCTCATCTAGGAAGCGCGGCAAGAGTTCGCCGGGTCTTCTTCGCTGCGTCGTCTCAAGCGGGGTCCGTGCCCCGCTCGGCTGTCTGCAATGAGAATTGGCTAGGTCTACGATCGACCGCTGGCACGAACACTCCTGTCCGTTTAGTCCACGTCTAAGAAGCTGTGCTTGTCGATGACTCGGCCGTCCACGTCAAAGAGAACCTGCCGCCTACGATAGCTTCCACTTGTTGGACTGCGGGAGTAGAGCCAGTACTCGACCGGCCGGGGCCAACCCGGGCGTTCAACGACCTGCCGGCTGAATGGCTCTCCGAGCTTGTCAATCACTGCGCGTTTGTCGTCGCCGTTAGTTACACTTCGAAAGCCAGCGTCGGAGTACCTCGGTGTGTACTCCGTGTCTGTCTGGACAAACATCGACCAACAGAATCCGTCCAGCCCATCGAGCAGCACGAACTGCAGTACAGCTAGTGAAGCAGTGAGGACGCCAACCACCACGGCAACCCGGCCGAGACGGCTCTTCCAGATCAATCTCATGGTCTGCACTGGCTCACCCTCTTCTGCTGACAGGCACTGGGTCCCGAAGCGTTCGGTGCAGGCCAGTCCGGATGCCTCCACGTGAAGAAACGCTGGCGAGGCCAGCCCTCCCACATTCCGCCTGTATACGGATGGAGCGCCTGCCCGATCGCTGAACCGCCAAAGGTATCAATTGAGCCGTCGGGGTTGACGATAGCATCCACACCATCGGTGGTCTTGTAGATGGTTCCGTCAGGCCCGTAGACCCCGTCCTGCTTTCCGGGGAACGTGTCGCCAGGAGCCAGGCAGTAGGTCTCATCGTGTTCACCCTTGATAAAGACCGCGTTGGGGGAGTTGTTCTGCACCTCCAGCCCGTTCCGGTCCGTCCAATGAAACGGGTTGTTCAATGCGTAGGCATAAGCTGGCACACTGAGACCTCGCTCGGTCATGGCCCTCACGTACTCTGGTCGCGCAAGCATTGGCTCCGGCTGCAGGTACCGCCCCGTGCTCGCGTCGTAGTAACGGTTCCAGTTCTCAAAGAGATCCGTCTCGGCGTCGGCGTACTGGCCCGGAAAGCGTAGCGGCGTCCAGAATGGTTGCGCTCCCAATTGGTAGCGCTGGAACTCATAGCCTTCAAGGTCTGCACCGAACGCCGCATTGGCCCCTCCTCGTCCGGCGGCATTCGCCCGGAAGCGCGTTACCACCTGTCCTCCCGCAGGCGAGAGCCAGCCCGACCACAGGCCGGAGGCCTCGTCCGCCTTCGGGCTGCCCAGGGTGGCTCCTCCGACGCCATCCGTGAAGTACACGGCGTCGCCTCCGGCCGCGTCCGTCTCGAGTCGGTGGAAGCGGGCGCGATGGCGCGTGACCATGCCAGGGCCCGGAACCTGCGTCCAAGCGGCCAACTGCACGTCCTGGCCATCGACGTACGGGTGCGGCGTGCCTGCGTGTAGCGCCACCCGGTTCGGACGGCCGAATGGGTCATAGGAGGCCTCGCCGGCAATGCGGCGAGAGGCGTCCAGCATGAGGACAGGTTTGCCGATGTGGTCGGTCACGGGGAAGTACACACCACAGGCCGCCGCCTCCCCCTCGCGATTACAGTCGGAAGTCCAGTCCGACTTGCGCGCGAAGCCCGCGTCCATGATGCCGCGGATGAGTAACCGCCCGATTGCCGGCGTCCTGAGGATGGGCGTGCACGCGCGTTCTTGGGCGCATGCGACGACCTGGACCTGAGGAGTGGATGCAACTGGTGGCCGAGTTTGCCTCGAGTGGCCTGGAG
>NZ_VJZZ01000029.1:0-2500 GCF_009659535.1 Aggregicoccus sp. 17bor-14 | reverse complement strand
AAACCGTATCAAACTCCGAATGCCGGTAACTGTTATCGCAGGAAGCAGTCAGTGGGTGATAACGTCCATTGGCAAGAGGGGAATAACCCAGACCAACAGCTAAGGTCCCCAAATCTAGTCTAAGTGAACACTAGAAAGGATGTGGCAGGTCATTGACAACCAGGAGGTTGGCTTAGAAGCAGCCATCCTTTAAAGAAAGCGTAATAGCTCACTGGTCAAGACAGGCCGCGCCGAAAATGTAACGGGGCTCAAGACTAGTACCGAAGCTTTGGGTCGTACCGGTTCTGACCGGTGCGGCGGTAGGGGAGCGTCCCAGGTGCAGCGAAGGTTGACCGAAAGGGCAGCTGGAGCGCCTGGGAGTGCTGATGCCGAAATGAGTAGCGATAAAGGGGGTGAGAAACCCCCTCGCCGTAAACCCAAGGTTTCCTGGGTCAAGTTAATCTTCCCAGGGTTAGCCGGAACCTAAGCCGAGGCCGAAAGGCGTAGGTGATGGAAAGCAGGTTAATATTCCTGCGCCACCTTGTAGACGTTGAACTGAGGGAGGACGGAGAAGGCTAGTCGAGCACGGGTCGTGGTTGTCCCGGTCCAAAGGTGTAGGGGTGTCCTGTACGATGAAAAGGCAGGGCAGCTATCCCCGAGACCCCATGGCGGCCCGCAAGGGCTTAGTCGATGATGCCACGCTTCCAAGAAAAGTCCCGCAGGGAGTCTACCGGGTGTCCGTACCGCAAACCGACACAGGTGGGTGAGGAGAAAATCCTAAGGCGCGTGAGAGAACTCTCCTCCAAGGAACTAGGCAAATTTCCACCGTAACTTCGGAAGAAGGTGGGCCCTCGCTAGGTGTAGGTGTACAACCGAAGCCGATGAGGGTTGCAGAGAAATGGCGGTAGCGACTGTTTACCAAAAACACAGGACTCTGCGAAGGCGACAAGCCGACGTATAGGGTCTGACTCCTGCCCGGTGCTGGAAGGTTAAGGGGATTCGTCAGCCGCAAGGCGAAGCGATGATCCGAAGCCCCAGTAAACGGCGGCCGTAACTATAACGGTCCTAAGGTAGCGAAATTCCTTGTCGGGTAAGTTCCGACCTGCACGAATGGAGTAACGACTTCCGCACTGTCTCGGAGAGGGACTCAGCGAAATTGAAATAGCTGTGCCGATGCAGTTTACCCGCAGCAAGACGGAAAGACCCCGTGAACCTTTACTACAACTTGACAGTGACACTAGGGATTGACTGTGTAGGATAGGTGGGAGCCTTTGAAGCCGGGCCGCTAGGTTCGGTGGAGGCAACGGTGAAATACCACCCTGTTGATTTCTGGTGTCTAACCGCGTCCCGTCATCCGGGACCGGGACACTGTCTGGTGGGTAGTTTGACTGGGGCGGTCGCCTCCCAAAACGTAACGGAGGCGCGCGATGGTTCCCTCAGCCCGATTGGAAACCGGGCGGCGAGTGCAATGGCATAAGGGAGCTTGACTGCGAGAGAGACATCTCGAGCAGGTGCGAAAGCAGGTCATAGTGATCCGGTGGTCCTGAATGGAAGGGCCATCGCTCAACGGATAAAAGGTACTCCGGGGATAACAGGCTTATCTCCCCCAAGAGTTCACATCGACGGGGAGGTTTGGCACCTCGATGTCGGCTCATCGCATCCTGGGGCTGGAGCAGGTCCCAAGGGTTTGGCTGTTCGCCAATTAAAGCGGTACGCGAGCTGGGTTCAAAACGTCGTGAGACAGTTTGGTCCCTATCTGCTGTGGGCGTAGGATGCTTGAGAGGATCTGACCTTAGTACGAGAGGACCGGGTTGGAGGCACCTCTGGTGTACCAGTTGTCCCGCCAGGGGCATCGCTGGGTAGCCATGTGCCGATTGGATAACCGCTGAAAGCATCTAAGCGGGAAACCGACCTCAAGACCGGGCATCCCGGGCGCAAGCCCCTGAAGAGCCGTCGAAGACTACGACGTTGATAGGCCGGGTGTGTAAGCGTGGTAACACGTTGAGCTAACCGGTACTAATTGCTCGTGCGGCTTACTTTATCCCAATCTCTTGCCTGCTCCCCGTCACCACTCGGGGGAGTAAGGGATTCGAGGCCAAGGTCGAAGCCCCCCCTGAAAAGGGCGAGGCCCCCGACGCACCACTTGCCTCATACACGGCACTTCTGTTTCTCAGCAGAAACGCATTTCTACCCTTCGTATTGCACTAAGTCCTTAGGGCTGACGTGTCTCATGTCAGCCCGCCAATTTTCCGGTGGCTATGTCGGAGGGGTCACACCCGTTCCCATCCCGAACACGGAAGTTAAGCCCTCCAGAGCCGATGGTACTCCGCGGGAAACCGCGTGGGAGAGTAGGTCGCTGCCGGATTCTTTTTTGCTGTGCCCGCGCCCCCAGGCGTCCTCCCCACCGAGGACTCGCCTGGGGGCGTTGGCCTTTTTGCGGGCCCTGCGCGCCCTTGCCGCGCCCCCGCGCCGCGCCCCCTCCCGGACACGGGCGCCGTCCCGGACGGGCGCCCTCTCGCCC
>NZ_VJZZ01000028.1 GCF_009659535.1 Aggregicoccus sp. 17bor-14 | reverse complement strand
CTGCCCTCCGGAGCCGCAGACCCCCTGGAATGAAGCTTCCTTCCAGACCTTTTTCGTAGCCCAGGGGCCTGACGTTCCCCTCGCGCGCGCTTCTGCCCGCCGGCCGCGGCCCGGTGCCCAGGCGCGCCGCGCCCCTGCCTCCCGAGCCGCGCCCGCACGCCGCGCCTGGGCCACGCGCTGCGCCCGCACGCCGCGCCTCGGCCACGCGCTGCGCCCGCGCTCGGGTGGCGCACCCGCGACACGCGAGAAGCTCAGTGCTCCGGCTCCAACCTGGTCAGCCTCCGTGTGTGTGCCGGCATCTCGCGCGTGCAAGCCCCCACGCCAGCACCCGGGCCCAGCCCTCCCGGAGCCGCGAAGGGCCTGGAAGGAAGCTTCCTTCCAGGCCCTTTTCGCAGCCCAGGGGGTTGACGCACCCGCCTCCATGCGCCACGTCTACGGTTCGGGTCCGCAACTTCGTCGCGCGACGGAGGTCAGCCGGCATCTGGGGCCGCGCGAACGGCACCGGCGACTGTCCGGACCCTCTCGCGTCCGTGCGGGCCGGCTGCCAGCCGGACCCTGGTGAGGGCGCTGGAGATGGCTCGACGCTCACGCGGCGCGTCGGCCGGAGACAGCCGGACCTTGGGCGTTCAGGGCAGCTCGGAGCTCACGGGCTTGCGGGGCGTGCTCAGGCTGCAGCTCCCTGCAGCGCCCGGAAGAACGAGAGCATGTTCTGGAGCCCCTGCTCCGAGACCGCTGTGTCGAGGGCCTCGGCGGCGCGAGCGGACTCCGCGGCGGCCCGGGGGAAGAGGTCCTGCTCGTAGCGCTGGACGGCGCGGCTCCAGTCCGCCTCCGCCGCGAGCCGCAGCCCCAGCTCCGCGGCATCGAGCATGGCGATGTTCACGCCCTCGCCAGAGAACGGGGACATCACGTGCGCCGCGTCGCCCAGCAGCGTGAGGCCGGGACGGTGGGCCCAGCGGTGGCCCACCGGCAGCGCGACGAGCCGGCGCACAACGATCACGTCGCTCGCCTGCTCCACCAGGGCGAGCAGCTCGGGGGCCCAGCCCGCGAGCACGCCCTTCAGCGCCGCGCGCGTGCGCCCGGGGGTGGACAGGTCCAGCCCCCCTGAGGCCCAGTCCTCCGGCACCCGCAGCGCCACGTAGATGCGCAGCCGCGACTGGCTGTTGCGCTGGGCGATGAGCGCCTTGCCCCCGCCCAGTGCAAATATCTTCCCGTGCGGGATCAGCCGCGCGAGGCCGGGATGGCGCGCGTCCACCTCGTCCACCTCCAGCTCCACGAAGGTCACTCCGGTGTACCGGGGGCGCGCGTCCGAGAGCAGCGGACGCACCCGCGACCAGGCGCCATCCGCGCCCACCACGAGGTCGAAGGTGCCCAGCGCTCCGTCCGCGCCCAGCACCTGGTAGCGCCCGTCCTCCAGCGGCTGCACGCCGCGCACATGGCTTCCCCTGCGCACCGTCCCCTCCGGAAGGCTCTGCAGGAGCAGACTGCGCAGCTGCGTGCGGTCGATTTCGGGGCGGTCTCCCTGCGGTGGATCCGCCTCCTCGTAGTGAAGCGTGCCCTGCGCGTCGTAGATGCGCAGCGCCTGGTCGTCGTAGCGGGCGAGGGCGCGGAACTGCGCCTCCAGGCCCGCGAGGCGCAGCGCGCGCTGGCCGGACTCCGCGTGGATGTCCAGCGAGCCTCCCTGGGGGCGTGCGAGGGGATGCGCGTCCAGCTCGAGCACCGTCGAGGCGATGCCTCGGGTGGCCAGGATCCTCGCCAGGGTGAGCCCGCCCGGCCCCCCACCCACGATGCCCACGTGCTTTTCAGTTTTCATAGGACCCTATCTAAACATATAAAGGGGCCTATGCAACCCAAGCCCAAGTCCGCCTCATGGAATCCGGAGGCCACCGCGGCGTTCTGGCTCAACCGCGCCTCGCGCGCGCTGCTGCGGCTGCACGAGAGCCGCCTGCGGCCGCTGGGCTTCGGGATGAGCCAGCTGCCGGTGCTGCTCGCACTCGAGGCGGACGGCGCGCTGTCGCAGAAGGAGCTGGCCCGCTGCGCGCGCGTGGAGCAGCCCACCATGGCAGAGCAGCTCGCGCGCATGGAGCGCGACGGGGTGGTGCAGCGAGAGCCCAACCCCGAGGACAGGCGCGGCAGCCTCACTTCCCTCACGCGCACGGCACGCGCGCGCCTCCCCGAGCTCAAGGCGGCGCTGCTGCGCGGCGAGGAGGAGGCCACTGCGGGGCTCAGCGCGAAGGAGAGGGCCACCCTGCTGCAGCTGCTGCAGCGGGTGGTGCAGAACCTCGAGGCGGCAGACGAGGGCTGAGCCTGCGCGGGCGGCAGACGCGAAGTTCGCGGCGGTGGGCGGGGCCTGACGCCGGGCGCCTCGCGCTGCAGCGGCGGGCAGGAGACCGCGTGGCGGAGGACCGGGGCTGCCGGTCGCTCAGGCCGCTTCGCGCTGCAGCGAGGCCACGAACTGCGCGGCCGCGTCCTCGCTCACCGCGTGGAGGCGGGCGAGGTCCCGCGCGACGAGCGCCGGCGCCTCGCCCTCCTGCAGCCGCATGCGCACGTTGTGCTCGAAGGGCGCGAGGCGCTGCTCGGCCTCGAGGCCGGACGCAGGCGGCACGGGCGCCTGCACGCGCACGCGGCCCAGCTCCCGGCGGGCCCGCACGTAGTGGTGGATGTTCGAGACGAGGAACACCCAGGTCATCACGAACGAGATGTAGCCCCACCAGCCCAACGTCACGTTGTGCAGGGTGTGGTGCCAGAAGGAGCGCCCGAGACACTCCCGGCAGAAGTCACCCGCGGTGGAGTACTCGCGGCGGGCGAAGAGCATGCCCACGTTGTGCTGGAACTGGGCGTAGGCGGCGGGTCCGGAGCGGTAGCAGGAGTCGCATCGCATGGCGCGCGCACAGTGGCGCAGACGCGGCCGCGAGGACAAGAGGGGGGCCCATCCTCACGGGCAGGCCCACCCCCTCCCACCCCGCCTAGCGCGTGACCAGCGGCAGCTCCACGAAGCTCGCCTGCTTCGGCGCGCGGTACACGCGCTGCACCGCCTTGCGGAAGTCCGCGGGCTTCGCCTCGAAGATGCTCTTCACGAAGGTCTGCGGGTTGCGGTCGTAGAGGGGGAACCAGCTGGACTGGATCTGCACCATCATCCGGTGGCCGGGCAGGAAGACGTGGTTCGCGGTGGGCAGCGCGAAGCGGTAGGTGAGCGGCTTGTTCGCGGCGAGGGGCTTGGGCGTCTCGTAGCCCTCGCGGTAGCGGCCGCGGAAGATGTCCGCGGAGACCATCAGCTGGTAGCCGCCCATCTCCGGCTGCTCGGCGACCTCGTCCGGGTACACGTCGATGAGCTTCACCACCCAGTCGCTGTCCGTGCCGCTGGTGGAGGCGACGAGGTTCGCCATCGGCCGGCCGCTCACCTTCACCGGCTGGGTGAGCACCTCGGACACGTAGACCAGCACGTCCGGGCGCGAGGACGTCTCGCGCTGGTCGCGCACCAGCCAGGTGCGCCACGGGTCGGTCGGGTTCTCCTCGTTGCTGTCGTCCACGATGGGCCGCGCGCGGTAGGGCACCGGCTTGCCGGGGTCGGACACGTACTCGTCGAAGGCGGGGCCGCTCTCCGTGGGCGCAGTGAAGCCCGCGGTGAAGCCCGCGCGCAGGTAGAGCGGCGTGGCCTTCACGCTGCAGCCGCTCGCGCAGCCGGCGGGCCACGCGGGCAGGTCTCGCCACTGGTTCGTGCCGGTCTCGAACGCCGTCACCGGCGCGATGCGTGCCTTGGGCGCGCTGTCCACGAGGTACTGGTCCAGGAAGGGGCGCAGCACCTCGCGCCGGAAGCGCAGCGACGTGTCGCTGCCGAAGCGCAGCGCGCCCAGGTGCGAGCCGTCCCCGATGGACTGCCCGTGGTACCAGGGCCCCATCACCAGGAACACGCGGTCGTTGCCCGCGTCCTTGGGCTTCAGCGCGTCGTACACCGCCGGCGCGCCGTAGATGTCCTCCTGGTCCCAGAGGCTGTGCACCAGCATCATCGGCACCTTGAGCGGCTGCGCGGCGAGCACCTTGTCCATCGCCTGGTCGCGCCAGAAGGCGTCGTAGGCGGGGTGCTGCAGCAGCTTGCGGTAGAAGCCCAGCTGCTCGAGCCCGTGGCGCCGGCCGATCTCCCCGGCCGAGCCCGCCTCGAGGTACTCCTGGTACGCGTCGCGGTAGCCCGACGCCCACTTCACCTCGCCCTTGCGGCTGGCCTGCTGGTCGTGGACGTAGGACAGCATCGTCTGGCGGAACGCGCCGTGGTGGAACCAGTCGTCGCCCATCCACCCGTCCACCATCGGGTTCATGGGCACGGCCACCTTGAGCGCGGGGTGCGGGTTCACCAGCGCCATCAGCGGCAGGAAGCCGTCGTAGGAGATGCCCAGGATGCCCACGCGCCCGTTGGACTCGGGCACGTTCTTCACCAGCCAGTCGATGGTGTCCCAGGTGTCCGTGGCGTGGTCCACCGGCGTGGGGTTCTGCGGCCCGTGCAGCGGGCGGTTCATCACGTAGTCGCCCTCGGAGCCGTGCTTGCCGCGCACGTCCTGCACCACGCGGATGTAGCCGCCCTCCACGATGACGTCCGTGGCGTTGTCGTAGCCCTGGAGCACGCGCCCCAGGTGCGTGCTCTCCGCGTGGCGGGTGAGCGAGTCCGCGTCGTACGGGGTGCGCGTGAGCAGCATCGGGCGCCCCTTCGCCCCGCGCGGCACCAGGATGACGGTGTGCAGCTTCACCCCGTCGCGCATCGGGATCTCCACCGTGCGCCGCTCGTGGTCCAGGAGCGCGTTCGCGGGCGTGAACTTCTCCGGAATCTCGCTCGGCAGCTCGGCGTAGCTGCGACCCGTGCCGCCGTCCGCGCCCGCCTCCGCCGTTCCAGCAGTGCCCGCATCCGGCGGGGCCGCGAGCGCGAGCGAGGAGAGCATCACGAGCACCAGGGGTCTCAGGGAGGTGGCCATGGCGCGCCACGCTAGCGAAGTCGCCCCCCTGCGGCCCAGCGCGGCGCCCGGGGCTGGCGACCAGCGAACCCTCGCCGCGCTGCGTCGCGCAGGATTCCCGCGCCCCGTGTCGATCCGCCGCGAGCCCGTTCGTCGCCCTGTCGAGGCCGGGCACTGGCGCCCGGCTCGCAACTGGGGAGCACGTCATGGACGCACGGGGTCAGCGGACGGGAACGAAGGCGCAGGGGCTGCTCTACTGGATTCCCACGGTGTTGCTCGCCCTGCTCATGTTCAGCGGCGGCCTGATGAACGCCCTGCAGTCCGAGGAGTCCGCGAAGGGCTTCGCGCAGCTGGGCTACCCCGCCTACTTCGCCGTGATGCTGGGCAGCGCGAAGGTGCTCGGGGCGCTCGCGCTGCTCTTGCCCGTGCCGCGCGTGCTGCGCGAGTGGGCCTACGCGGGCTTCACCTTCGACGTGCTCGCCGCCGCGGTGTCCCTGCACGCCATCGGCGCGCCGGCGGTGAACCTCGCGGCGCCGCTCGTGGCGCTGGCGCTCGTGCAGCTCAGCTACTTCGGGTGGCGGCGCCGCAGCGGGCGCGCGGCCGCGCAGCTGCCCTCGCGCGCGCCTGCGGCCTCGTGGGCCTGAGGGCTCAGGGCCCCTCGAGCACGCGCGAGCGCGCGATGCGCTGCACCGCCTCGGCGAGCCGCGCCTCCTGCTGCACCAGCGCGAGGCGCACGGAGCCCTCGCCCATCTGGCCGAAGCCGCTGCCGGGCACCACCGCCACGCCGGCGCGCTCGATGAGCGCCATCGCGAACGCGAGGCTGCTCGGGTAGCCGCGGGGGACCGGGGCCCAGAGGAACATGGTGGCCTTCGGGCGCGGCACCGCCCAGCCGAGCCGCGTGAGCCCGTCCACCAGCACGTCGCGGCGGCGCTGGTAGGTGGCGGCCATCTCGGCCACGCCCTCCTGCGGCCCGGTGAGCGCCGCCACGGCGCCCGCCTGCACCGGGCGGAAGAGGCCGTAGTCCAGGTGGGCCTTCACCTCGGCGAGCTGCCCCACGAGCCGCGTGTTGCCCACCGCGTAGGCCACGCGCGCGCCGGCGAGGTTGTAGGTCTTGGAGAGCGAGTTGAGCTCGAGCCCCACCTCGCGCGCCCCGGGCGTCTCGAGGAAGCTCGGCGGGCGGTAGCCGTCGAAGGCGAGCTCGCTGTAGGCCGCATCGTGCAGCACCACGGTGCCCCAGCGCCGGGCGAAGGCCACCGCCTGCTCGAAGAAGCCGGGCTGCACCACGGCAGCGAGCGGGTTGCTCGGGTAGTTGAGCACCAGCAGCTTCGCGCGGGCCTTCACGCTCTCGGGCAGGCCCTCGAGGTCCGGGAGGTAGCCGTTTCCCGCGCGCAGGGGCACCGGGTAGAGCTCCGCGCCGGCGAGCACGGGGCCCGCGCTGTAGATGGGGTAGCCGGGGTCCGGCACCAGCACCAGCTCGCCCGGGTCGGTCACCGCCTGCGCAATGTGGGCGAGCCCCTCCTGCGAGCCGGTGAGCCCGAGCACCTCGCGCTCCGGGTCCAGCCGCACCCCGAAGCGCCGCGCGTACCAGCCGGCCACCGCCTCGCGGAAGGCGGGCTGGTCGCGCATCGGGTAGCCGTAGTTGCCGCCCTCGAGCACGGCGGCCGCCATGGCCTCGGTGACGTGCCGGGCGGGCGGCAGGTCCGGGCTGCCGATGGAGAGGTTGATGACGTCCGTGCCGGCGGCGAGGACGCGGCGGCGCGCCTCGTCCATGGTGGTGAAGACGGCGGCGGCCAATCGCTGCAGGCGCTGGGGCTTGCTCATCGCGGGGCGCAGACTCGCCCAGGGGCCCGGAGGGGACAAGCGCAACGACAGGTGCGAGGCGCCGCGTGCCGGCTCGGCCCACACGCGGGCGTGCGCAGGTGTGGGCCCGCAGCGCGGGCTGTGCAGGGGGCGCAGGTCGGGTACAAGGCGCGCCATGAGCATCCCCGTCCCGCCCGTCCCGTCCTTTCCCCCCGCCGCGCTCACCCTCACGTCGGTGCCCGGCCTGCGCGCCGCGGGCGTGCGGGCGGGCATCAAGGCGAGCGGCAACCCGGACGTGGGCCTGCTGGTGGCGGACGAGGCCGTGCCGGCGGCCGGCCTCTTCACGCAGAACCACTTCGCCGCGGCGCCCGTGCTCCTCTCGCGCGAGCACCTCGCGAAGAGCGGCGGCCGCGTGCGCGCGGTGGTGGTGAACAGCGGCAACGCGAACGCCTGCACCGGCGAGGACGGCGCGCGCGATGCCCGCGAGATGTGCACGCGCGTGGCCGGGGCGCTCGGCTGCCCGGTGGAGCAGGTGCTGGTGTGCTCCACCGGGGTCATCGGCGTGAAGCTGCCCATGGACCGGGTGCGCGCCGGCATCGACGCGGCGCTCGCGCAGCTCGCGGGGGACGTGGAGGCGGGCCGCCGCTTCCTGCATGCCATCATGACCACGGACGCCTATCCGAAGGAGGCGTGCGCGCGGCTCGGGCGCGGCGTGGTCGCGGGCATCTGCAAGGGCGCGGGGATGATCGAGCCGAACATGGCCACCATGCTCGGCTTCCTCTCGACCGACCTGCAGCTCTCACCCGCGGAGCTGCAGGCCGCGCTGCCGCGGCTCGCCGCGGGCAGCTTCAACGCGGTGCACGTGGACACGCACACCAGCACCAACGACACGCTGCTGCTGCTCGCCACGGGCCGCACCCCGCGCGCCGCGGGCTGGGAGGAGGCGGCGGCGCAGGTCGCGCACCGGCTCGCCTGGCTCATCGCGCGCGACGGCGAGGGGGCCACGAAGGTGACCACCATCGAGGTGACGGGCGCCGAGAGCGATGCGGCGGCGCGAGAGATCGCGAAGCTCGTGGCGGCCTCCGCGCTGGTGCGCACCGCGCTCTACGGCAACGACCCCAACTGGGGCCGCTTCACCAGCCAGGTGGGCAACGCGCGCGCGGTGAGGAACGCGCGCGCCCTCACCTGCGTGCTGCAGGGCATCGAGGTGTTCCGGGGAGGCGAGCCCACCGCCTTCGACCGCGCCGCGGCCTCGCGCGCGATGGCGCAGGAGGACGTGCGGCTCGAGCTGCGGCTCGCGGACGGGCCGGGGCGCGCGGTGGTGCTGACGAGCGACCTCGGCTACCGCTACGTGCAGGTGAACGCGGAGTACACGACCTAGCCTGCAGAGGCGCTAGGGTCGAGCGCACGCATGAGCGACGCCGACCCCTCCTCCTCTGCCCCCACCTCCCGCTCCCGGCTCGGCTGGGCGGGCGTTGCCCTCGGCATCGCCTACGGCCTCTTCGCGCGCTGGGCCTTCGGGACGCACCAGTTCGAGGACCTCTTCGCGGTGATGAGCCTCGCGTTCATCTGCGGGGTCCCCTTCGCGCTGGGCTTCCTCACGGTGGCGCTCGGGGACCGCGAGGGCACGTGGACCTGGGGCCGGCGGCTCGCGCAGCCCTAGTTGGACTGCGCGAGATGCGCACGCGCAGTGCGGCGTGCGCCCTTAGCGTGAGGGCGAGCGGGCGAGGTGGCGCGGAGGCGGGGCGCGCGCCCCGTGCGCGTGCCAGTGGCCCTCTCGGG
>NZ_VJZZ01000027.1 GCF_009659535.1 Aggregicoccus sp. 17bor-14 | reverse complement strand
CATCGAGCATGGCCTTGTACCCTCCATGCCCTTGCAACCCGCACGGGCCCAAGCCACGCTCCCGGCTGCTCCCTCCCACGCCTGCCCCTCACCCGTCGCGCGTCGACAGGTTTAAAGGGGTGCCCCCTGGGAGAGGGACGGGGTGAGGGAAGTGGGCGGAGGTCCGGTGCGTTCGCGTCAGTGGCCCGCACGCTGATCGGTCTAGGCTGCCGAGCATCCGCATGCACCGCTCCGGCCCTCGACGACTGCTCCTCGCGCGACTGCGCCTCCTGCCGACGAGTGAAGGTGGACGGCACAGCCCCATCCAGTCGGGTTACCCGCCTGCCTGGGACATCGGCAACTCGCACGAAGGACGACCCATCCTGAATGATGGCCGCGTCTTCCTCGAAGGCCGGGAGCAGCTGGCCCCGGGAGAAGAGGGACGGGTTCACATCGAACCGCTGTTATCGGAGTAGTGGCTGCACGTCGTCCCCGGCATGCAGCTGCGGATGCACGAGGGATCGCGGCTCTGTGGACTGGCCACGGTGCTCGAGGCCATCACCGTCGAGTTGAGCTGACTCCATGCCCCCGCGCTTCACCCTCTTCGGACCCGCCCACCTCGCCACGCTCGCGCTGACGGTGCTCGTCACCGCGGTGCTCGTGCTGCGCTGCCGCCGCGGCCACGGCTGTCCGACGCGGGCGCTGGGCGCAGTCCTCCTCACGCTCGCCCTTACGGACATCGTGATCGAAGGCGGGTGGGGCGCGGGCTGGCTGGACGTGCTCCCGCTGCAGCTATGCGACGTGGCGCTGCTGCTCGCATGCATCGCGCTGCTCACGCGCCGGCAGCTCGCCTACGAGCTCACCTACTTCTGGGGCCTCGCGGGCTCGCTGCTCGCCATGGTGACGCCCGAGCTCGCCGCGGCCTTTCCCCACCCGCGCTTCCTCGCCTTCTTCGCGCTGCACGCTGGAGTGGTCGTCACCGCGGTGGTGCTCACCTGGGGCGTGGGAATGCGCCCGGGGCGTCGCGCCGTCTTGCGCGTGCTCGGCTGGACGAACCTCTACGCGCTCTTCATCGGCGCGGTGAACCAGCTCCTCGGCACCAACTACCTGTACCTGTGCCGCAAGCCGAGTACCCCCACGCTGCTGGACGCCTTCGGCCCCTGGCCCTGGTACCTGCTGGTCGGCGAGGTCGTGGCGCTCGTGCTCTTCCTCCTCCTCGCGCAGCTCGCGCGGGTGGCGCCGGTCAGAGGTGCCCGCGGCAGCGCTACTGCGCCTCGGGCGTGAAGGTGCACCCGTCTGCCCGTCCGCTGCGCATGCGGTCTGCGCGGCGTCCGTCGCATCGCCCTTCGCGATCTCGCGAGCGGGCTGCCGCGGACCCCCGGTGCCGCAACGCACCGGCCGATGCCACGTTGGTGGGGACACACTCTTTCCAGGAGGGAGTCCCCACATGGCGTCCGTGAAAAAGCAGAAGGCGAAGAAGCTGCAGGCCGAGGCCTCGAAGGCCACGGGTCGCACGCGCAAGGGGCGCAACAAGGTGCCCACCCTCTCGCGCGAGGACTCGCCGCAGCGCAAAGGTGGAAAGTTGAGCGGCAACCGCTCCATCAAGGCCTGACGTTCCCGGGGCTCGGAGACTCACCCGGGGTCGGTTGACGGGCCGCTGTACCTGTGTTCAGGCTCGCAGTCCGCATGGCCCCGCAGATCTCGCTCGACTTCCACGCCATGGCCGCGGCGCACCCGGCGCTCGCGGCCTTCCATCCGGTGGTGCGCCGCTGGTTCGCCGAGCGGCTCGGGGAGCCGAGCCGCCCGCAGGTGGAGGGCTGGCCGCTCATCGGGGCGGGGCACGACGTGCTCATCGCCGCGCCCACGGGCAGCGGCAAGACGCTGACGGCGTTCCTCGCGGCGCTCGACCGGCTCTTCCGCGAGGCGCTGGACGGCACGCTCGCGGACAGCACGCAGGTGCTCTACGTGAGCCCGCTCAAGGCTCTGGGCAACGACGTGCAGAAGAACCTGCTGCAGCCGCTCGAGGAGCTGCTGCAGCGGGCGCGGGCGGAGGGCTACACGCCCACTGCGCTGCGCGTGCAGGTGCGCAGCGGCGACACGCCCGCGGGCGAGCGCGCGCAGATGGTGAAGCGCCCGCCGCACATCCTCATCACCACGCCCGAGTCGCTCTACCTCTACCTCACGGCGGACCGCGCCCGCGCGACGCTGCGCAACGTGCGCACGGTCATCGTGGACGAAATCCACGCGCTCGCGCGCGACAAGCGCGGCAGCCACTTCGCGCTCTCGATGGAGCGGCTCAAGGCGCTCACCGAAGTGCGGCCGCAGCTCATCGGCCTCTCGGCGACGCAGAAGCCCCTGGACGCCATCGCGGGCTTCCTCACCGGAGCGAGCCGCGAGCCCTGCCGCCGCGTGGAAGTGGGCCACCAGCGGCCGTGGGACCTGCGCCTCGAGATTCCCGATGCGGAGCTGGGCAGCATCGCGAGCCACGAGATGTGGGGCCAGGTCTATGACCGCCTGGTGCAGCTCACGGGCGAGCACCGCACCACGCTCGTCTTCGTGAACACCCGAAAGCTCGCGGAGCGCGTGGCGCACGACCTGGGCGAGCGGCTCGGCCACGACAAGGTGGCGGCGCACCACGGGAGCATGAGCCGGGAGATGCGGCTCAGCGCGGAGGAGAAGCTCAAGGCAGGGCAGCTCACGGCGCTGGTGGCCACGGCGAGCCTCGAGCTCGGCATCGACGTGGGCAACGTGGACCTCGTGGTTCAGCTCGGCAGCACGCGCTCCATCGCGGTGCTCCTGCAGCGGGTGGGCCGCGCGGGCCACTACAAGGGCGGCATCTCCAAGGGCCTGCTCTTCGCGATGACGCGCGACGAGCTGGTGGAATGCACGGCCCTGCTGCAGGCGGTGCACGAGGGGGACCTGGACGCGGTGCGCATGCCGCTCAAGCCCCTGGACGTGCTCGCGCAGCAGATCGTGGCGGCCTGCGCCTGCGAGGAGTGGGACGAGCGCGCGCTCTACGCGCTGTTCCAGCGCGCCTGGCCCTACCGCGACCTCACCTACGCCGAGTACGAGAAGGTGCTCGACACCCTGAGCGAGGGCGTCGCGGCGGCGCGGGGCCGCGTGGGCATCCACCTGCACCGCGACCGGGTGAACCAGCGGCTCAAGGCGCGGCGCGGCGTGCGCATCACGGCGCTGACCAACGGCGGCGCCATCCCGGACACCTTCAGCTTCTCCGTCACCGCGGAGCCCGAGGGCAAGATCGTCGGGACGGTGGACGAGGACTTCGCCATCGACTCCTCGCCCGGGGACGTGTTCCTGCTGGGCTCGACCGCGTGGCGCATCCAGCGCGTCATCGGCTCCACGGTGCAGGTGGAGGATGCGCGGGGGCAGCCGCCCAACGTGCCCTTCTGGCGCGGGGAGGCGCCGGGGCGCACGGACGAGCTGAGCCTCCAGGTCGGACGGCTGCGCGCGGAGCTGCTCGAGCGCACGGACGCGCGCGAGTACCTGGAGAAGAGCCTGCGGCTGCCGCCTCCCGCGGCGGACGCGCTGCTGGGCTACCTGCGCCTCGGGCAGCGGGCGCTGGGGGCGGTGCCCTGCCACAGCACGGTGGTGGCCGAGCGCTTCTTCGACGAGGCGGGCGGGATGCAGCTCATCATCCACGCCCCCTTCGGCATGCGCATCAACCGCGCCTGGGGCATGGCGCTGCGCAAGCGCTTCTGCCGCTCCTTCGACTTCGAGCTGCAGGCGGCGGCCACCGAGGACGGCATCCTGCTCTCGCTCGGCGAGCAGCACTCCTTCCCGCTGCAGGACATCTTCGACTTCCTGCACCCGGACAGCACCCAGGAGGTGCTGGTGCAGGCGGTGCTGCAAGCGCCGCTCTTCGGCACGCGCTTTCGCTGGAACGCGACGCGCGCGCTCGCGATGAGCCGCTTCTCCTCCGGCAAGCGCGTGCCGCCGAACCTGCAGCGCGCGCGCAGCGAGGACCTGCTCGCGAGCGTGTTCCCCGCGCAGGTGGGCTGCCAGGACAACCACGGCGGCGGGGACGTGGAGGTGCCGGACCACCCGCTCGTGACGCAGACGATGGACGACTGCCTGCGCGAGGCCATGGACGTGGACGGCCTGCGCGAGGTGCTGCGGCGCATGAAGGACGGGCGCATCCGGCTGCTCGCCTGCGACGTGCCCGAGCCCAGTGCCTTCGCGCACCAGCTCATCAACAGCATGCCCTACACCTTCCTCGACGATGCCCCGGCCGAGGAGCGGCGCGTGCGCAACGTCTCCCTTCGCCGCACGCTGCCGGCCGAGGACGCAGCGGCCTTCGGGCAGCTGGACGAGGCGGCGATCCGCCAGGTGGTGGAGGATGCGCGCGCGCCGGTGCGCGATGCGGACGAGCTGCACGATCAGCTGCTCGGCCTGCTGCTCCTGCGCGAGCGCGAGGTGCCGGCCGCGCTCGCGCGCACGCTGCTGGAGGCGGGGCGGGCGGCGTGGCTGGAGGCGGCCGAGCAGCGCTTCCTCGTCTCGGCCGAGCGGGTGCTCGCGGTGCGCGCGCTGTTCCCGGCGGGGGTGCTCACGCCGGCGCTGGAGCCGCTCCCCCACGAGCGGCCGCTGGAGCGCGAGAAGGTGGTGCTCGCGGCGGTGCGCGGGCGCATGGAGACCTGCGGCCCCACCACCGTGCGCGAGCTGGCGGAGCGCGCGTGTCTCGGCCCCTCCGAGGTGAACGCGGCCCTGCACGCGCTGGAGGCGGAGGGCGGCGTGCTGCGCGGGCGCTTCCGGCCAGGAGCCACTCCGGACGAGACCGAGTGGTGCGACCGGCGGCTCCTGCAGCGCATCCACCGGCTCACCGTGGGGCGGCTGCGCAAGGAGATCGAGCCGCTCAGCGCGCAGGACTTCATGCGCTTCCTCTTCCGCTGGCACCACCTGGAGGACCTGGACTCGCTGCGCGGGGGCTCGGGCCTCGCGAAGGCGGTGGCGCTCTTGCAGGGCTACGAGGCGCCGGCGAGCGCGTGGGAGCGACACCTGCTGCCCTCGCGCGTGCGCGGCGAGGTGGGCGAGCTGCTCGAGCGCGCCTGCTACGGCGGCGAGGTGGCCTGGGGAAGGCTCACGGTGAAGGAGCCCAGGCCCCCGCCGGGCCCGCGGCGCGGCGCGCCGGTGGACCCGCCTCCCGCTCCGGAAGCGGCGCGCACGCGCGCGCCCGGCCCCAACCGCAACGCGAGCCTCACCTTCGTGAAGCGCGAGTGCCTCGACTGGCTGCTCGCGGCGGCGCGCCCGCACGCGCTCCTGAGCGACGGGGGCGTGTGGCTGCCGCCCGAGCTCTCGCAGCCCGCACGCGACGTGGTGGCGGTGCTGGAGCGGCGCGGCGCCTGCTTCTTCAACGACCTGGTGGCGCAGAGCCGGCGGCTGCCCGCGGAGGTGGAGGACGCGCTGTGGGAGCTGGTCGCGCGCGGGCTCGTCACCGCGGATGCGGTGCAGAACCTGCGCGTGCTGCAGAGCCCGCTCGCGCGCAAGCGCCAGAAGCAGCAGCAGCGCGGGGGCCCCGGGCGCTGGAGCCTGCTGGTGCCGCAGGAGACCAAGGGGCAAGACGAGGTGCTCGAGCAGCTCGCGCGCCTCTTCCTGCAGCGCTACGGCATCGTGTGGCGAGACCTGGTGCTGCGCGAGGCGCTCGCCCCCACCTGGCGCGACCTCTTGCGCGTCTACCGCCGCATGGAGGCGCGCGGGGAGCTGCGCGGAGGGCGCTTCGTGGCGGGGGTGGTGGGCGAGCAGTTCGCCCTGCCAGACGCGGTGGACGTGGCGCGCGCCGTGCGCCGCCAGCCCCCCTCGGGCGTGCGGGTGAAGCTGTGCGCGGTGGACCCGCTCAACCTCACCGGCCTCGTCACGCCGGGGCCTCGCGTGCCCGCCACGGTGCACAACGTGGTGGTGTACGTGGACGGGGTACCCCAGCCGCAGGAGGCGCTCGCCGCGCCCGGCCCGGAGGACACGGCGCTGGAGGACGAGGCCCTGGAGGACGAGGCCTTCGGAGGAGAGTCCGGGGGTGAGCCCGGGGTGGCGCAGGCGGGCTGAGGGCGCGGAAGCAAACAGGCACGCGCGCAAAGCCCTGCGCTATGCCGGCAGACAGCGTACGTTGAAGGGCCAAGGGGGAACCTCGATCCATGCGCCACCTGCCCGTGCTCGCCCTGCTGCCCCTGCTCGCCTGTGCCTGCTCGGGCAATGACAAGCCGCCCCAGGGGGCGGTGAGCGGTCGCCTCACCCCGTACCGCAGTGCCACGGCGCTGTCGTCCCGCGCACCCTCTGCGGCGGCGCCCAAGGCGGCGCTCGAGGTGGCGCGAGAAGCGGTGCAGGCGCGGCAGAACGCGCCGGCGGTCGGCGTGGACGCGGACCCGCGCACGCTGGACGTGCCGGCCCCGCTCGCGCGCCCCCCGCGCCGCGCGCAGGCCCTGCCCGGCGAGCTGCTGGTGGGGCTCGCACCGGGGCCCGCGGCGCTCGCCCAGGGGACGCTGTCGCACCGCGCCGAGGCCGCGCGCGCGCAGGTGGCCCGGGCGCTGCCCGGCCTGGACGTGGAGCACGAGGCCTTCCTCGGGCGCTACGTGCACCGCTTCCGGGTGCACCCCCACGGCCAGCGCGCGCTGGTGGGGGAGGCCGAGCTGGAGGCGGCGGCGAAGCGGCTGCGGGCGCAGCCGGGCGTGCGCTGGGTGGAGCGCAACATCCGCATGTTCCCGCTCGCCACGCCGGATGACACCTACTTCCCGGTGCAGTGGAACTACACCCTGGTGAACCTGCCGGCGGCCTGGGACCAGGAGCGGCAGGGCAACGGGGTGGTGGTGGCGGTGGTGGACACGGGCCACCGCGCGCACCCGGACCTCGATGCCCGGCTGCTGCCCGGCTACGACTTCATCTCGGACCCGGGCAACGCGCAGGACGGGGACGGCGTGGACGCGGACCCCACGGACATGGGCCACGATCTGCCCAACGGCAGCTCCTCGTGGCACGGCACCCACGTGATGGGCACCATCGGCGCGGTGACGAACAACGCCGAGGGCGTGAGCGGCGTCACCTGGGGCACCCGCATCCTGCCGGTGCGCGTGCTGGGGCTGGCGGGCGGGGACAGCGCGGACATCGTCGCGGGCATCCGCTGGGCGGTGGGGCTGGACGTGCCCGGCATCCCGAGCAACCCCACCCCCGCCAAGGTGGTGAACCTGAGCCTGGGGACCACCGGCGAGGCCCAGGCCGTCTACCAGGACGTGATCGACGAGGCGGTGGCGAACCCGCAGGTGCCCGGCGGGCCGGTGTTCGTGGTGTCCGCGGGCAACGACGCCGCCGCGACCTCGCAGTCCGTGCCCTGCAACCAGCGCGGCGTCATCTGCGTGGGGGCGGTGGGCCTGAGCGGCACGCGCAGCAGCTACTCGGACTTCGGGCCCGAGGTGGACCTGATGGCGCCCGGCGGCGAGATGCGCGAGGACCTCAACGCGGACCGCCGCCCCGACGGCGTGCTGTCCACCGGCTTCGACGCCGAGGGCAACCCCTCCTACACCTTCAAGCAGGGCACCAGCATGTCCGCGCCGCACGTGTCGGCGGTGGTCGCGCTGATGGCCGCGGCCCACGGCAACACGAACCCGCTCACGGGCGCGCAGATCGAGACGCTGCTCAAGGAGACCGCCAACCCCGGCAGCCAGTGCGCCGAGGGCTGCGGGGCGGGCCTGCTCAACGCCCTGGGCGCGGTCGCGCGCGCGAGCGGGAACCTGCCCTCGGGGCCGGCCACGCTCAGCCTCACCTCGAACGAGCTGGCCTTCGTGCAGGGCGGGCGCTCCGTGCAGGCGCTGCACCTGGCCAACACCGGGGGCGGCTCGCTCACCGCCACGGTCAGCGTGGGCGGCGCCGAGGCGGCGCGGCTCAGCCTCCCGGAGGGCAACAGCGTCACCCTGGGGCCCGCCGAGGCGGGCACCATCCGCGTGGCGGCCAACCTCAATGGCCTGCCGGTGGGCACCAGCCAGGCCACCCTCACCGTGGACGCGGGCGCGGCCGGCACCAGCACCGTCAACGTGCGCATGCGCGCCGCCGAGCTGCAGGACCAGGACGCCACCGTGGTCTTCATCTTCCGCGACGAGAACGACCAGCTCACCGCCTCCCCGCGCACCACCACGGTGGCGCGCGCGTCGGACCAGTACAGCTACCGGATCAGCCTCGACGAGAACACCTACTTCGTGGTCGCCGGCATCGACGACAACCACAACGGCGAGCCCTTCGACGACGGCGAGCGCACCGGCTTCTGGCGCAACGTGGACAACCCGGAGGAGATCGTGGTCGCCGCCGGCCAGGAGGTGACGGGCATCGACTTCGACCTGGTGCCCTTCAGCACCCTGTCGTACGCGCCGCCCGCCACGAGCGCGGCGCCCATCCCGCTTCGCTAGAGGGAGTGACCGCGCCGCCCGCTTTCGCGCTGGCGGCGCGCGCGCCGCGAGGGCACCCTCGCCCCCATGAGCCTTCCTCCTGTCCCCGGGGCCGCCCCCCGCACCATCCTGCAGCGCCTCAAGGAGGAGACGCGCGAGCACCACGCGCGCGCCGAGGCGGCGATGCGCCTGCTGGACCCCGCGCTCAGCCCCGCCCTCTACCGCCGCCACCTCGAGGCCCTCTACGGCCTCTACGCCCCGCTCGAGGGGCAGCTGGAGGGGCTGCTCTCGGGCGCGCAGGGCGCCGAGGCGCTGGAGCTGCCGCGCCGCTGGAAGCGCACCTTCCTCGCGAGGGACCTCACCGCGCTGGGCCACGACGCCCAGAGCCTCGAGCGCCTGCCGCGCGCGCCGCCGCTGCCGCTCGAGGGGGTGCCCGAGGCGCTGGGCGCGATGTACGTGCTGGAGGGAGCCACCCTGGGCGGACAGCTGCTGCTGCGCCACCTCACGCGCCACTTCTCCGGCCAGTACTCGGGCCACCCCGTGGGCGACTTCACCTTCTTCCGCGCCTACGAGGAGGCGCTGGGGCCCATGTGGCGCGCCTTCGGCGAGGCGCTGGTGCGCGCCACCCCGGACGAGCCCTTCGCGCAGCGCGTGGTGCGCGGCGCGCACCTCACCTTCGACGCCTTCGAGCGCTGGCTCGACGAGGCGCTCAGGGCGCCGCCGGCAGGCTCCCCCGGAGCATGAAGAAGATGAGCACCCCGGTCACCGAGACGTAGAGCCACACCGGGGCGAGCCAGCGCGTCACCCGCCGGTGGCGCGCGAAGGCGCCGCGCCACGCGAAGTAGAAGGCGAGCAGCGCCCCGGGCACCACCAGCGCGGACAGCAGGATGTGGCTCGCGAGCACCAGCAGGTACAGCCCGCGCGCCGGCCCCACGTAGCGCGTGTCCCCGTGCACGTAGTGGTAGGCGAGGTAGCCCACGAGGAAGAGCGCGCTCGCGCCGAAGGCGCTCACCATCAGCCGCTGGTGCAGCGCGCGCTGCCCGCGGCGGATGGCCACCCAGCCGGCCGTGAGCAGCGCCGCCGCCAGCGCGTTGAGGCCCGCGTTCACCGCCGGCATGAAGCGCAGGTCCACCCCGGCCACCGGCCCCCCGCGCCGCACGAGCAGCAGCCAGGCGAGCAGCGCGAGCGCGAGCACCGAGACGAGCGCGATGAGCAGGAAGAAGGCCCGGTCGCCGAGGCGCGGCGCCGCAGGGGAGGGGAGGGCGTTGGCCATGAGCGTGTCTTCACCCAGCCGTGCCGCGCGCGCAAGCACCCGCGCCCCGCGCCCGCCTGCGCGGGCTGCCCAGAGCCAGTAGCCCGGCTAGAGTCCCGCACGTCATGCCCGCCCCCCGCCAGAACCCGCTCCTGAGCGACCGCGACGTCGCCTTCCAGCTCTACGAGGTGCTCGACGCCGCCCGCCTGTGCGCGCTGCCGGGCTTCGAGGCGCACTCGCGCGACACCTTCGACCTCTTCCTGGACAGCGCCCGCCGGCTCGCGCGCGACGTGCTCTTCCCCACCTACCGCCCCATGGACGCAGCGCCCCCCGTGCTGCAGGCGGGCCGCGTGCACACCCACCCCGCGCTGCGCACGCTCTACCCGCAGCTGGTGGAGCTGGGCCTGCTCAACGCCACGCGCCCCGCGGAGGTCGGCGGCCAGCAGCTGCCCCTCACCGTGTACGCGCTCGCCTCGCTCTACCTCATGGCGGGAAACCTCAGCGCCTACGGCTTCGTGGGCCTCACCTCGGGCGCCGCCCACCTGCTCGAGGCCTTCGGCAGCGACGAGGTGCGCCGCCTCTTCATGGAGCCGATGTACGAGGGGCGCTGGACGGGCACCATGGCCCTCACCGAGCCGCACGCGGGCAGCAGCCTCGCGGACGTGCGCACCCGCGCCGTCGCCCTCCCGGACGCGCCGGGGCGCTTCCGGCTGAGCGGGAGCAAGATCTTCATCAGCGGCGCGGACCACGACTTCGCCGAGAACGTGGTGCACCTCACGCTCGCGCGCATCGAGGGGGCCCCGGCGGGCACCCGCGGCATCTCGCTCTTCGCCGTGCCCGCGCAGAGGCCCGAGGGCGGCGCGCTCGTTCCCAACGACGTGCAGGTGGCAGGCCTCATCCACAAGATCGGCTGGAAGGGCCTGCCCAGCCTCGCGCTGAACCTGGGCGAGGCGGACGCGTGCGTGGGCTGGCTCGTGGGCGAGCCGGGGCGCGGGCTCGCGCAGATGTTCCAGATGATGAACGAGGCGCGCATCATGGTGGGCCTCAACGCGGTCGCGACCGCCTCCGTCGCCTACCAGGAGGCGCTCGCGTACGCGCTGGGCCGCCCCCAGGGCCGGCCCCACGGCGCGCGCGACCCCGAGGCGCCGCAGGTGCCCATCGTGGAGCACGCGGACGTGCGCCGCATGCTGCTGCGCCAGAAGGCCATCGTGGAGGGCGGGCTCTCGCTGCTCGCCGCCACCAGCCTGCAGGCGGACCTCGCCCAGCACGCGCCCGGGCCCGAGGCGCGCTCGCGCGCCGCGCTGCTGCTGGACCTGCTCACCCCCGTGGCCAAGACCTTCCCCGCGGAGCGGGGCTTCGAGGCGAACGCGCTCGCGGTGCAGGTGCACGGCGGCTACGGCTACACGACCGAGTACCTGCCCGAGGCGCTGCTGCGCGACCAGAAGCTCAACACGCTGCACGAGGGCACCAGCGGCATCCAGGGGTTGGACCTGCTCGGGCGCAAGGTGGTGGCGGGCGGCGGCGCGGCGCTCTCCGCCTTCGCCGAGGAGGTGGAGCGCACCGTGGCGCGCGCGCGCAAGGCCGGCGTGGAGGAGGCGTGGTGCGCGGCGCTCTCCGAGGCCGTGGGCGAGCTGGGCGGGCTCACGATGGAGCTGGGCGCGCGCGGCCTCGAGGGAGACGTGGAGGGCATGCTGCGCCACAGCGCGGACTACCTCGAGCTGTTCAGCATCGTGGCCGTGGCCTGGCGCTGGCTGGACCAGGCCGCCGCGGCGCAGGAGGGGCTCGCGCACGCGCAGGGCGCGGACGCCGCCTTCTACGAGGGCAAGCGCTGCGCGGCCCAGTACTGGTTCCAGACCGAGCTCACCCGCGTGCCGGCGCTCGTGGCCCTGGTGCGCGGCAACGACGACTCCTACGCGCGCATGCGCGCGGAGTGGTTCTGAGCCGCGCGGCCCTCTGCGCGAGCCTGCTGCTGCTCGGTGCAGCCTGCAGCGAGGACGCGAGGCCCGCGCAGGGCACCCCCTCGGCGCAGGTCGTCCACTACGGCTACGGCTTCGACCTCGCCTCCGCCGAGGCCCGGGTGACGCTGCAGCTGCAGGTGGAGCAGCCCGGGGAGGGCTGCGTCGCGCTCGCGAGCGCGCTGCCGCTGCGGGAGCTCTCCGCGCCCGGGCTGCAGGCCTCGCAGGACGGCGGGACGGTGGCGCTGTGCGGGCGCTTCGAGCAGGGCGCCGCACTGCAGCTGAGCGCGCGCACCCAGGTGCCGCTGCGCGGGCCCGACTCGCTGCCGGGCACGCAGGTGGGCCTCACGCGGCTGCAGGACGCGAGCGGACACCCCTTCACGTATCTCCTCTCCTGGGTCGAGGCCTGTCCGCTGCTCGGGCCCTGCGACCCTGCGGCCTCGCGCCTCGCCCACTTCGAGCTGGACGTGAGCCATGGCCCCGACGACGTGGTGCTCTGCCCGGGCACCCGCGACGCCCAGCCCACGCGCACGCGCTGCGCGCTGCTGGGGACGCAGGCGCCCACCTACTCGGCGCTCGCCGTCGCCGCGAACCCCGCCTGGGTGCGCACGCCTATGGTGGAGGCGGCCGGTGTCTCCGTCGTCCTCTACGAGGTGCCCGGGGGGCGGGTGGGGGCGGCGCTGCCCGCGGCGGAGGTGGGCGACTTCCTCGCGTGGATCTCCTCGCAGCTCAGCCCCTTCCCCTACGGAGACGAGCTGCGCGTGGCCACGGGCCCCACGGCCTGGATGGGCATGGAGCACCCCGCCAACGTGCTGCTCTCCGAGACGCTCCCGGACCTGGGCTCGCTCTACCAGCGCCCCGCGCTCCACGCCCTGCGCCACGAGCTGGTGCACCAGTGGGCGGGAGACCGCACCACGCTCGCGAGCCCTCTGGACTTCGCCTGGAAGGAGGCGGTGGCCGAGTACCTCGCCTACGTGTACGAGGACGAGCGCGGGCTGCCGGGCGAGGCGGCGCAGACGCGCGCGCTGTGGCGGCAGCAGGGGCGCGGCGCGGGCTACGCGGTGCGGCCGCTCGAGGACCCGGGCGTCCCGCTCTCCGCGTGGAGCCCCAGCACCTACGGCGCGGGGCCCCTCGCGCTGCTGCTGCAGCTCGAGCCGCTGCTGGGCCGGCCCGCGCTGCTCACGGCGCTGCGCGCGCTGCTCGCGAGCCCCGGGGCGCGCAGCGTGGAGGACCTGCGCCGCGAGCTGGAGCGCGCCTCGGGCGCGGACCTGCGCGCCTACTTCGACGCGTGGGTGTACGGGCGCGGCGAGCCCGAGTGGCCGCAGCTCGCGGTGAGCGCAGTGCAGGCGGAAGGGCAGGTGACGCTCACCGTCACCCAGTCACAGGGCGCGGGCGTGCGCTTCCCCCTCGCGGTGCAGGTGGAGCTGGAGGGGGGCCCGGCGCGAGAGCGGGTGGAGCTGCGCTTCCCGCTCGGAGCGGCGAACACCACCGCGACCGCGACCGTGCCCTTCGCGCAGGCGCTCGAGCGCGTGACGCTGGACCCCGAGAAGCGGGTGCTCGCGCGCGTGCGCGGCGCCCTGCCGGAGCCCGCCGCGCCGCCCCTGCCGCGCTGGCACCCCTGAGTCCGCGCGCGCCTAAGCCCCCGGACATAGATAATGTCCACCCCCAGCATGGACTCGCTGCGGGTGGACAGGGCAGAGCGGGAGCGGCTGCGAAGCATTGGCCACTCCGCGGACGTGGATGCGGCCGAGCGCGACCGGG
>NZ_VJZZ01000026.1 GCF_009659535.1 Aggregicoccus sp. 17bor-14 | reverse complement strand
CAGGACAAGAGCGTGCGCCTCGGCGTCGCCCTCAAACGCGCGCACGCGGCCCGCAACGACGCCTACCTCCTGCACCTGCTAAAGGGCGGACTTCCCTCGACCTGAGATGCGTTTGCCCTGCCCTCTGGGAGAGGGGACGCCTTCGCCCTCTTGCTTCCCGTCTTGCCTTCTACGGGGCAGTCTTGCCGTTCGCGGCAGCCGGCTTGAGGAAGGCCGCAGCGCTCGCGCCCTGAGCCTCCTTCAGCGCGACGCAGAGGTCGATTTCCTCGAGCACGTTGGCGAGCGTGCGCGGGCCGCCCTGCGCCTTCTCGTTGCGCGGGCCGAAGAAGCTGGCCACGTCCGCGCGGGCCTCCGGCGAGCAGAAGCCCTGCGCGAGCAGCGCGATGCGCCCGGTGACCGACTCCGGCAGCCGCCCCGCGAGCGTGTCGTAGTTCTGCTTCACCCAGTCGTACGTGGTCTGGCGCGTGCGCACGTCGTTCGCGGCGCCGAAGAGCAGGTCGCCCGCCTCGCGCGGGTCCAGGTTCCCCTGCAGCACCAGCGCGAGGTTCGCGCGCACCAGCGCCGGGTCCTGGAAGTTCGAGAGCGCGCGCAAGAGCTGCTGGCGCAGCTTGCGATCCGGCGCGCGCTTCACCTCGGCGAGCAGCGCCGCGTGCAGCTGCGGGTCGTTGCCCGCCGCCGCCACCGCGAGCACCGGGTCCACCCGCTCCGGCTCGAGCACGCCGTGGTTCGCGAGCCAGCGCTGCGCGAGCACCTGCGCCTGGTTGATGAGCGTCTCGTCGTGGCCGTGCTGCGCCACCAGCGCCACCAGCTTCGGGCGCAAGAGCCGCGCGTCCTCGCTCTCGCCCTCCTTCGGGGTGAGGCCGAGCACGCGCGCGCGGCCCGCGAACACCTCGCGCACGAAGCGCTCGCGCTCGGGCAGCAGCTCCGCAGGCAGCAGCTCCTCGCGCAGCACGCCCAGCAGGTCCACCGCCGCGAGCACCACCTCGCGCTCGGGCGCACCCGCGTAGCTGCGCACCAGCGCCATCGCGTCCGCCACCGGCAGCCGGTTCGCCCGCACCAGCGCACCCGCGTCCCCCAGCAGCGCCACCCGCTCCTCCGCCGTGAGCTGGCGCGCGTGGGTGCTCAGCAGCGCCTGCAGGGCCGCAGGCTCCAGCGCGCTGCGGTAGTAGCCCGCGCCGTCCGCGTTCGGCATCACCCACGCGGGGCAGCCCTTGGGCGCCTCCAGCTGCAGCGCTCCCTCCTTGCCGTCCAGCAGCGTGCACGCGCGCTGGCTGCCCGCGCCCGCGGCGTAGCGGACACAGAGCGGCACCTTCCACGTCTGCGCCGCGTCCGCCTTGCTGCCCACCGGGCGGTAGCGCTCCTGCGCGAGGCGCAGCGTGGCCGTGCCCTGCCCCTTCTGGCACTCGAGCTTCGCGCTCACCAGCGGCGCACCCGTCTGCTCGAGGAAGGTGGAGAGCACCGGGCCCAGGTCCTTGCCGGCCTCGGCGGCGAGCGCGTGCACGAAGTCGTCCACCGTGGCGCTGCCGTAGGCGTGGCCCTTCAGGTGGCGCTGCACGCCCTTCTGGAACACGTCCGCGCCCAGCCACGCCTCGGTCATGCGCAGCACCGCGGCGCCCTTGCCGTAGGTGATGCCGTCGAAGGCGTTGTACACGTCGTTCTCGCTCTCGATGGGCTGGCGGATGCGCCGCGCGCTCACCAGGCTGTCGTCCTGCAGCGCCTCGCTGCGCCCGGACACGCGCTCGAGCGACTCGCCCCACGTGGGCTGCCAGTCCACCAGCACGTGACTGGACATCCAGGTGGCGAAGGCCTCGTTGAGCCAGAGGTCGTCCCACCAGGCCATGGTGACCAGGTCACCGAACCACTGGTGCGCGAGCTCGTGCGCGTCCACCGAGGCGAAGCGGCGCTGGCGCGAGAGCGTGTCCTCGTCCGGGCGGCTGAGGATGCTGCCCGAGTTGAAGGTGACGAGGCCGGCGTTCTCCATCGCGCCGTCCAGCAGCGGCACCGCGAGCAGGTCCAACTTCGCGTACGGGTAGGGGATGCCGAAGTACTTCTCCAGCTGGTCGATGATGGCCGGGGTGACCTCGGCCGCGTAGGTCGCCTCCACGGCGCGCCCTCGCGGGGTGAGGATGCGCGTGGGCACCTTCCGGGAGCCGGAGGGCTTCGCCTCCTTCACGTCGAAGGGGCCCACGCCGAAGGCCACGAGGTAGCTGGGCAGCGGCTCGCTCGGGGCGAACTTCACCACCTGCATCCCGTCCGGGCGGTTCTGCGCGGACACCTGCGGCGTGTTCGTCACCGCCGTCTGCCCCTGCGGCACCACCAGCGTCAGCGTCCAGGGCGTCTTGAAGCCCGGCTCGTCGAAGCAGGGGAAGGCGGTGCGCGCGGCGAGCGGCTCGAACTGGGTGAAGACGTACCAGTCGTTGCCCTCCTGCACGCGGAACACGCCGTCCACCTCGCGGGTGGAGAGCCGGCCGGTGTACGCCACGCTCACCTTCGCGTGCCCCTTGGGCAGCGGCTGCATCGCGTGCAGGCCGAGGAAGTCGTCGTCGCCGCGCCGCGCCTCGAGCGGGAAGCGCGCATCGCCCACCTGCACGTGCGCCTGCTCCACCCACAGCTCGTGCGCGTGCAGCCAGATGGTGTCCGTGGGCTGCTCGAGGTCGACCTCGATCTCCACCCGGCCCGCGAAGCGCGGCTCGTCCGGGTGGATGACCAGCATGGCGGAGTAGGCGGTGGGCTTGACGCCCTCCGGCAGGCGCAGCTTGGGGGCGACGGGCCGGGGCATCGGCGGACGCGAGGCCTGCACGGGCGGCGGCGGAGCGCCCCCCGGGGGGCCCGAGGTGGCCTGGGAACCCGTGCAGCCGAGGCCAGCGGCACCGAGGAGTAGGGCGAGCGGGAGCAGCGTCGAGCGGAGTGCGGGCATGTGGCTCACGGGTGTAGCGCAGGCCGGGGGCGCGCGGTACTACGTCGCGGTGAGCTCCCCTCCGCCCCCGCGCACAGTGTTCATCGGAGACGTGCACGGCTGCCTCCTGGAACTAGAGGAGCTGCTGCAGGCCTGCGCGTACTCGCAGTCCGACCGGGTGGTGCTGGTGGGAGACCTGGTGGCCAAGGGGCCGGACTCGGCCGGCGTGGTGCGGCTCGCGCGCGAGCGGGGGCTGCTCGCGGTGCGCGGCAACCACGACGCGCACGTGCTCGGGGCGCGTGCGCGCGGCGGGGTGCGCGCGGACGGGCGCAAGCTCAAGCGCGAGCACCAGCGCGTGCTGGACACGCTCGCGCCCGAGGACTGGGCGTACCTGGAAGCGCAGCCGCTCTACCGGCGCTTCCCCGAGCTCAACGTCATCGCCGTACACGGCGGCCTGGTGCCGGGCGTGGCGCTGGAGGCGCAGGACTCGAACCTCCTGCTCAACCTGCGCTCCATCACCCCCGAGGGCGCACCGAGCAAGCGCATCGACAACGGGGTGCCGTGGGCGAGCCAGTGGAAGGGGCCGGAGACGGTCGTCTTCGGGCACGACGCGATGCGCGGCCTGCAGCGCTACCCGCACGCGCTGGGGCTGGACTCGGGGTGCGTGTACGGCGGGCGGCTCAACGCGTGGATCCTCCCGGAGGGCCGCCTGGTGAGCGTGCCGGCGAGGGCGCAGTACATGTCCGTGGACGACTGAGTGTCCCCTCTCCCCCTGGGAGAGGGCCAGGGTGAGGGTGTCGGGTTGCCCACCGCGCGGCTGCGGGCCACACTCCGCCCCATGAGCCCTGCCCTTCGCGCCCTCTTCGTGGACTACGCCGAGAGCCACCGTCATCCGACGAACCGCCTGACGCACAAGCTCGCCATCCCGCTCATCGTGTTCCACATCGTGGCGATGCTGGACTGGGTGCGGCTGTTCCAGGTGGGCGGCTTCACGGTGACGCTGGCGATGGTGGCGGTGGCGGCGGCGCTCGTCTGGTACCTGCGGATGAGCGTGAAGCTGGGCCTGATGATGGCGGTGTTCCTCGCGCTGTGCTTCCCGCTCGGCCGCATGACGCCGTGGCCGGTGGTGGTGGCGATCGCCGTGGGCGGCTGGCTGGTGCAGCTCGCGGGGCACTCGGTGTGGGAGAAGAAGTCCCCCGCCTTCCTCACCAACCTGCTGCAGGCGCTGGTGGGCCCCATCTTCTTCCTCGCGTGCCTCACGGGCGACTGGCGCGAGGGGCAGACCTCCGCGGAGCCGGTGGGCGCGGGGCGGTAGCGCCGCGCGCGTGACGAAGCCCGAACCCCAGCGCTGGGTGAGCGCAGGCTATGTGGTGGCGCTCCCCTTCCCGCGCCCGGCGCAGATGGACGCAGCGCTGCTGCCGCCTGTGCTGTGCACGGCGTCCGCGTGTCTTGCGGATGTCGTCGACAGCTGGATCCTCTCGTGGGTGCGGATGGAGGACGCGAAGCGCGCGGAGATCGCTGCTCGCTTCGGCATTGCGACAGAGCGCTTGCCTGAGGTGCATGCGTGGGCCGACCGCCACTTTGAGCAGGGCTTTCGCTGGCCGTGCTTCTTCGAGGCATTGGAGGTGGCCCAGGACTTCTGCGCGCGCTTCGTCCCGCCGAAGGCAGGCGCAAGGATCATCGGTCTTGCGCTTGCAGCAGAGGACGTGGGCCGCTTCCTCGAGCAGATCATTCCCACTCCGGAAGCTTCGGCCAGCTTCGAGCGCCGCACCGCGCCCCCGCAGGGAGGCATCCGGCTGGGCTCCGAGGTCCTCGGATGCGAGCACGGGTGCAGCCTGCATTCGTTCCACTGCAACGGCCTCGCGCGGGACTATTTCGAGCGCTTCGGAGCGCGGCTCAACGCCCAGGGCCTCTTCGACGACCATGCACTCGCGCGGCGCTGCGCAACGTATACAGACAGTGACGAATGCCGCGCCGAGCCCGTGCCCTGGTTCGCGGTTCGTCTCACCGAATACCCGCGCGCCGCTCAGTAGCTGTGCCGCTCATCGCGGCGCCGCCACGTGCACAGCGCTCAGCCGCTTCGCTTCCAGCAGGTCGAGGAGCGGCAGGGTCGGTCGCGCTCGCCCGCGCGGCGCGGTCCGTCACCCCTTGGCGCCGCCCGCGTCCTCCTGCAGGGTGTGCGCGACGAGCGCGTTGGCGTGGCCGTGTCCGAGCCCGTGCTCGGACTTCAGCCAGCTGACCAGCTCCATGTGCTTGCCGCCGCCGCGCTTGCGGATGAGCGCCTTCCACTCGGCGATGGGGCGCCCGTAGGTCTTCTCGATGGAGGGGAAGTAGGAGGCGGGACCCTTGACGGGGACTGCCTTCGCGGCGGGCTTCTTCTGCGGCATGTCGTTCTCCGGTGTGGCCCTCTCGGGCGGCCGTCTTCGACCAGACGACGCGCGAGAGGCACCGGTTTCGACATCGGGAGCGGGGGACGCGGGGGAAGGCCCCCTTCCCTCACCCCGACCCTCTCCCAGAGTGAGAGGGGACGGCTGCGCTCACTTCGCCGAAGACGATGAAGCAGACGACGGCGTGGCGACCACCAGGCGCAGCCCCACGTCGAGCTCCTCCAGCGTGCGCAGGCTCCCGTGGCGCGCGTCCCAGCTGCCGTCCTGCAGGTCGCGCGTGAGCCGCTTCACCACGCGCTCCACCACGGCCGGCGCCATGCGCGCGAAGCCCGAGGTCGCGGCGCGCGCCTGCGCATCCAGCACGCGCTCCGGGTGCGCCCAGAAGGAGCCCAGCATCCAGTCCGGCGTGTCGCGCGGGACGGGCACGGGCTCCACCCGCACCTCGCCTCCGAGCCAGTGCGCCAGCCGCTCCATCGAGGGGAAGATGCGCCGGTCCAGCGTGGCCAGCTCCGGCAGGTAGTCCTTCATCAGCCACATCTGCTCGCTCACCTGCGCGTCGTAGGTGAGGATGACCACCGGCCCGCGTGCGACGCGCCGCAGCTCGCGCACGCCCTTCTCCTGGCCCTCGTCCCAGTGGTGCACGGTGAGCACCGCGAGCGCCGCGTCCACGCTCCCGTCGCGCAAGGGCAGCTTGTCCGCGAAGGCGCGCACCGCGGGTGCGAGCTCGGGCGGGCGCTGTGCGGCCATCACGTCGCTCGGCTCCACGGCGACGACGTAGCGGTCGCGCGGCTCGTAGCTGCCGGTGCCAGCGCCCACGTTCACCACCGTGCGCGCGTCGCCGAGCGCCGCGTGCAGGCGCTCGCGGAAGCGCGGGTCCTCGCGGCGGGTGAGTGCGTAGCCCTGGCCGATCGCGTCGTAGCGCGAGACGGGTGCGCTCACGAGCGGTCGCCGCAGCGATCGCAGCGGCCCCGCAGGGTGACCTCCACGGCCTTGCGCGAGACGGCGCCCGGCAGGCCCCGGCCGCGCGCCAGCGTCACCGCGTCCTCGGGGAGGCAGGACACCGTGCCGCAGCGGGTGCAGGTGAAGTGCGGGTGCAGGGTGGCGTGCGCGCCGGTGCCCTCGGGGCGCAGCTCGAAGCGCCAGGTGTGGTCGCCCAGGTCCGTGCGCGCGAGCAGCCCTGCGTCCGCGAGGTCATTGAGGTTGCGGTAGAGGGTCACCCGGTCGAGCCCCTCCCCGTCCAGCCGCTCCACCAGCTCCGCGTGGCTCACGGGGCGCGCGGCGCGCTGCAGCTGCCGCAGCACCGCCACCCGGGGCGCCGTGCTGCGCAGCCCCGCCGACCGCAGGCGCTCCTGCAGGTCGGGGACACGGCTACGGGCGACGCGGGCTGCGGTGGAGGTGGTGCGCTTCTTGAGAGTCATGGGTCTTCCCTAACGCAGTGCCACTGCAAAGGCAGCCGCCGTGTGCATCCGCGTTGCCCAGCGAGCGAACGGCCAGCGCCTTTCTGCAACTCAAGTGCAATGGTGCAATCGCGCCACGCGCATTCGTGGTCTACCCTGCCTGCTCCTCATGCACGCGGACACTTCCACTCCTGCTCCGCCCGCACTCGCACCCTGGGTTGAGGGTAGGCGCAGTGCCGCTGAGTCGCCCTTGTCCGTCCAGGGCCCCCATGCGCCGAGGGCACGCGCCCGGGCGTGCGGCGAGCCCCTGGGCCGGCGCTTCCCCCGCCGGCTCCTCGCGCGCGCGGGTGGGGGAAACACCTGATGCCGCTGCCGCCCATCGGCCGCGCGGGGAGGGCCTTCGCGCAGTGGCTGCTGCTGGGCGCGCTGGTGGGCGTGGCGGCGGGGCTCGCCTCGGCGCTGTTCCTCTTCCTGCTGGAGCGCGCGACGCAGGTGCGCCTTCAGCACGAGGCGCTGGTGTGGGCGCTGCCGCTCGGGGGCCTGGTGCTGGGGCTGCTGCAGGAGCGCTTCGGGCGCCCGGTGCGCGGCGGCAACAACCTGGTCATCGACACCGTGCACGAGGACAGCGCGCAGCTGCCCCTGCGCATGGCGCCCATCGCGCTGGTGGGCACGGTGCTCACGCACCTGTTCGGCGGCAGCGCGGGGCGCGAGGGCACCGCGGTGCAGATGGGCGCGAGCCTCGCGGACGCCATCGCGCACCGCTTCCGCGTCTCGGTGCCCACGCGCCGCGAGCTGCTCGCCGCGGGCATCGCCGGAGGCTTCGGCAGCGTGTTCGGCACGCCCATCGCCGGGGTGGTGTTCGGGCTCGAGGTGGTGAGCGTGGGCCAGGTGAGCTACCACGCGCTGCTGCCCGCGCTGGTGGCGGCGGTGGTGGGAGACCTCGTCACGCGCGGGGTGGGCATCGTGCACACGGCCTACCCCACCCCCGCGCCGCTGCCGCTAGCCCCGCTGCTGCTCGCCAAGTGGCTGGTGTTCGGGGTGGCGGTGGCGGCCGTGACGGTCGCCTTCGTGGGGCTGACGCACGGGCTGAAGCGGCTCGCCGAGCGCCACGTGCCGCGCCAGCCGCTGCGCATGGCGCTGGGCGGCGCGGTGCTGGTGCTGCTGTGGCGCGGCGTGGGCACGGGGGACTACCTGGGCCTGGGCGTGCCGGTCATCGTGCGCGCCTTCGTTGACCCGGGGCTGGTGCCCTGGGCCTTCGCGCTGAAGCTGCTCTTCACGGCGGTGACGCTGTCGGTGGGCTTCCTCGGCGGTGAGGTCACGCCGCTGTTCTTCGTGGGCGCCTGCCTGGGCAACGCGCTCGCGGGGCCGTTGGGGCTGCCGCTCGGGCTCGCGGCCGGCGTGGGAATGGCGGCGGTGTTCGGCGCGGCGGCCAACACGCCCCTCGCCCTCTCGATCATGGCAGTGGAGCTGCTGGGCGGCGCGGTGCTCCCGCACGTGGTCATCGTCACGGTGGTCGCGTACCTGCTCACCGGCCAGCGAGGCATCTACCCGGCGCAGCGCATCGCGCGGCTGAAGCACGGCGGGCCACTGCTCGGGCGGCTCGTGCCGCTGCGCGACCTGCGGTCCGAGGACGAAGCGCCTCCGGGGAGACGGAAGTAGGCCGCTACTGCGCGCCCGAGCTCACCGGCGCGGGCGCCCGGAACATCGCCACCGCGAACCCGAGCGCGAGCAGTGCGTACACGAGCCCCAGCGGCCACAGCGCGCGCAGCTCGGGCGCGCGCGAGAGCAGCTTGCCGAAGGCGAGCGAGGCCGCGGCGAAGTGCAGCAGGTTGCCCACCACGAGCGGGCGCCCGTAGATGCCGCCGATGGTGGTGCCGCGCGCCATCCAGTCGAGCATCGCGAAGCCGAGCCACAGTGCGCCCAGCACCTGCACGAGCAACACGAGCGGCGCCTCAGGAGAAAGACCGAGCCGCGCGAGCAGCTCTTGCGGGAGGAAGGTGGCAGCGAGCCCGAGCGCCGCGAGCACGCCGGCGCTGAGGGTCATCAACAGACGGGAGAAGCTCATGGGCGCCGAAGCTACTCGACCTAGAAGCCGATGAGCCGTCCCTGTGCGTCGAAGGCCGGATAGGTCTCGAAGCCACCGAAGTATCCGGCCTGCACGAACACGCGTGTGCCCTCCGGCCCACAGGTGATGTTCGCGGCCATCGGATCTCCGGGCGGCCGCCCCGCTGCGACGAGCGCGCGCTCCAGCGCCTCGGGACTGGGGGCTTCGGAGTCCGGCACGCCGCGGCAGGCCTCCGCCGCCACGTCCCGCAGCGCGTACAGCTGCGCGAGGTGCTGGTGCAGCTGCACGAAGCGCGCGAAGAGCAACGCCGCGAGCAGCAGCGCCACGATGCGCACGCTGCGCGAGCGCACGAGGAACGAGAGCAGCGTCAGCGCCGCCACGAAGAGCAGCGCGCCGAGCCGCACCCGTCCGAAGAGCAGGTACACGCGCGGATAGGGCAAGAGCCACAGCTGCGCGCCCAGCAGCAGCGCGAGCGCGAGCCAGGGCAGTGCGCGCCAGGCAGGGTGGGCGCGCAGCTCCTCGAGGGAGGGCGTGGGCTCGGCAGGGGGCGTCATCGCGGGTTCACGGCAGGAGGCCTCTTCCCTCACCCTGACCCTCTCTCAGGGCGAGAGGGGACACTCAGGTTCCGGGCGGCACCAGGGTGCGCGTCACCTGCGGGTCCAGCGTGAAGGAGCTGAAGTAGCGCTCCGCATCCGAGGGCGGCGCGCCCACCGGGTGCAGGAGCAGCTGCTGGTAGAGGCGGTGGCCCACCAGGTACACGCGCCCGCGCAGCTCGCGGCCCTCGGCGCGCGCGTGCACCTCCTGGCCGGGGAAGCCCGCGAGCGTGAGCGGCGAGACGCTCACCTCCTCCGTCCCCAGGCTCTCCGCGCCCGCGCGCGCCGCGCTTTCCAGCAGCCGCTCGGGCGTGGTCTGCGCGAGCGCCTCGTCGGGAAAGTCCGTGTACGAGACGAAGTACGCGGTCGTCTCCGTCGGGTCGCTCGAGGTGAAGGTGTGCGTCAGCACGTCGCCCGTGCCCGTGGCCTGCTCGGCCTGCTCCACCCGGGGCGCGGACGGCAGCTGCACCGAGAAGCCTCCCTCCGCCGAGCGGAAGGGGGGACGGGGCGGCTCGGGCGTGGCGACGGTGGCCGACGGCACGGGCGGCTGCGGCTTCGCGTCCTCGGTGCGCGTCTGGGGGCGAGCGCCCGCGCAGGCGGTGAGCAGCAGCAGGAGCAGGGCGGCGCGGGACATGGGGCTAGCGTAACGCAACCCCCCTCCCGGAGGGGACGGCTTCGCCCGCGTGTCTGACGAACTGCACCTGCGTGCGCGGCGCGTCTCCCGCGGCGAAGGCGAGCAGGCGCTCTGCCTCCTCGCCCAGCGGCCCGCGGTCCCTGCGCGAGAGCGGCCCGAAGGTCTCGATGCGCAGCGTGGTCCCGGCGCGCTCGCGCACGAGCCGCCACGTCCCCGCGACGAAGCCGTCCAGCAGCACCGTGCCGGGCACGATGCCGTTCTGCGTGAAGACCTTCACCTTGAGATCCTCGGCCCGCGCGATGCGGCTGCGCTCCGCGTGCGAGAGCAGCACGTTGTCCCACTCCGCGAGCAGGCGCGGCGGCGCGGGCGCGTCCTCCGGGGGGCGCGGCGCCTCGGGCAGGTCGAAGAGCTCGCGGCCCTGCGCGTCGTGGAAGACGGCGAGCCGCGGACGCAGCCGCTCCAGCACCGCGTCCAGCCGGGTGAGGCCGCACCAGGTCTGCACGTCCTTCACGCTCGCCGGCCCGAAGGCGCCCAGGTAGCGCAGCACCAGCGCGTCCAGGGTGAGCGTGGCCTCGGGCGCACGCCCCAGCCAGGCCTCGGCCGTGGTGTGCACCGCCCCGCCGCTCACGCCCCACAGCCCGCGCGGCGGCACCTGCACCAGCGGCGCGAGGCAGCGCACCGCCATCGCGAGCGACTCCGGCGCGCCCCGGGGGAACTGCGGCGCGAGCGCCTCGCCCAGCTCGCTCAGCGTGCGCGGCCGCTCCTCCAGCAGCGCGCGGCCTGCCTGCGCCACGGCCTCCAGGTCCACCCCCACGAGCCTGCGGCCGTGGTTGCCCTTCAGCCCGCGCTCCAGCACCGGCTGCACGAGCGGGCGCAGGCGCAGCGCGTCTCGCGCCGTGACCAGGTGGATGGTGGAGCGCATCAGAGCGAGCCTCACCACCTTGCGCTTCTGCACGAGCCCGCTCAGCGCCTCGTGGCGGAAGCCCTCGAGGCGCGACCAGAGGCCGTAGTAGGGCGGGTTCGGCGCCTGCGCCTGCAGGCCCACGAGGTGCTCGAGCAGCTGCGGCACGGTGAGCTGCGCGCGCTGCAGCAGGTGCTGGCGCGCGAGCAGGGCGCGGTTGAGGGCGCGGGGCGTGAGCACTGCGGCAGAGGACTTGGCGCGAGCCATGGACGCGGCATCGTACGGGACGGCGGCGCCCCTGCGCTTCGAGTGAATTCCTACAGGCTCGTCGGCGCGTCCTGGAAGGGGCGCGCGTCGAGCGGGACGTCGAGCGTGAAGGTGGTGCCGCGCTCGGGGTCGCTGTCCACCTCCACGCTGCCGCCGTGGGCCTCGGCCACCGCGCGCACCAGGGGCAGCCCCAGCCCCCAGCCGCGCTGCGCGCCCTGCTCCGCGGAGGCGCTGCGGCGGAAGGCCTGGAACAGGCTCTCGCGCTCCCCGGGCGGGATGTACGAGCCCTCGTTGTGCACCGTGAGCTGCGCGCGCCCCTGCACCGCGACCACGCGCAGGGTGATGGGGCGCTCGCTCGCGCCGTACTTCAGCGCGTTGGTCACCAGGTTCTCCACGCCCCGGCGCAGCGCGTCCGCGGACCAGTGGCCCGGCACCGGCTCCGGCGCAGTGAGCACGAAGCGCGCCCCGTGCGTGGGCTCCAGCGCCTCCACCACGCTGCGCGCGATGGCGCCCAGCTCGCAGGGCCCGAGCGTCAGCGTCAGCCGCCGCCCTGCCCCCACGCGCCCCAGGTCCAGCAGGTCGCGCACCATGCCGTCCAGCCGCTCCAGGCCCTCCAGCGTGCGCTGCGCCCAGCGCGCCACCTCGGGCGCATCCGGGCGGCGCAGGATCATCTGCGCCCCCGTGCGCGCGGCCGTGAGCGGACCGCGCAGGTCGTGCGCGAGCGAGAGCATGAGCCGCTCGCGCAAGCCCTCCGCCACCAGCGCGTAGGCGCCGCAGGCCTCGTGCACCGCGCGGTCGATGGAGCGCTGCACCGTGAGCTGCTCGGCCTCGGTGAGCGGCGCGAGCTGCTCGAGCAGCACGTCGCGCAGCAGCTGGTACTCTCGGATGAGGTCCTCGAGCCGGTAGCCCGTCAGCCGCACCCGCTCCCCGCCGTGCTCCTGCGCGATGTTGCTGCCCTCGCTCGCCTCCTGCCGCGGGTGGTTCGGCGAGAGCGCCTCCGCCAGGTAGTGCAGGAAGCGCGGCATCGTGTTCGCCAGGATGGGGTGCGGCTGCTGCGCGGCCGCTGCCACCTCCGCGCGCACGCGCTCCGTCCACAGCCGCAGGATGCGGGCGTTGCCGGTGAGCAGGCGGTGCGAGGCGCTGGAGTCCATCCTGCCCTCACCATGCACACGGCGGGGGGAGCCGTCACCCTCCGTCACGCCACGAGCTGCGCCACCCGTCTCCAGTCCACCAGCTGCACGCGCTCGGGGTACAGCCTCAGCTCCACCGTGCGGCGCATCCCGGCCAGGTCACCGGCCAGCTGCAGGGGCACGTCGCGGTCGAACTCCATGCGCACCCCCTCCACGAGGAAGTCGTGCATGTTGGGCAGCGGATGCGCGCCGCGCCACAGGGGCACCGCGTGGCGCACCGCCTCGAGCACGCTCGCCGAGTACACGCGCACGCTGAGCCGCCCGGGCACCGCCTCGGCGAAGGGGTAGGCCTTGAAGCCGAAGCCCCACTCCGGCGTCGTCGCCGCCCCGGCCACTCCGGCGCTGCCCTGGTACAAGAGCGCCCCCTTCCCGCCGTGGGGCACCGGGCGCAGCGAGCCCTGCGCATCCAGGGTGAGCGCCTCGCCGCCCAGGTTGTACACGCTCACCTGCGGCGAGCCCTCGCCCATGAGGTGGCGCGGCACCGTGCGGGTGAGCATCGCCGCGAGGTAGCCGCGCAGCCCCGCGTGGGCCTCGCGCACGGGGCCCGCGGGAAAGCCCGCGAGCCGGTCCTTGAAGTCCTTCACCATCTCCGCGTCCCAGCCCGTGCCGGCGAAGGGCGCCACCCGCCCCTCCACCTCCACCAGGCCGAAGGCGCGCAGGGGCAGGGGCCGATCGCCGAGGGCCGCGAGCTGCGCGAGCGCGCGCGCCGGCGAGGGCGCCCCGGTGACGCGCGCCCACGCGTTGCCCGTGCCCAGGGGGAGCACCCCGAGCGCCGGCAGCGCGAGCCCCTGGTCCTTCAGCTCGTTGAGCAGCCCGGTGATGGTGCCGTCCCCGCCGCCCGCGAGCAGCAGCGCAGGGGGGTCCGTGTGCAGGTGCTGCGCAATCCAGGTGCGCAGTTCCTCGAGCGAGCGGGTGAGGGCGAGGCGGGCGCGCGGAAAGAAGCGGTGCACCAGCTCCGCCACGCGCTCCGAGCCGCGGCGCGCACGCAGGTTCACGAGGACGGCGAGCTTCATCTCACTCCGGTCGGAAGGCGCGGGTTTCGCGGGCGCCGCCGCGCGTCCCCTGCCGCGCGCGCGTGCCGCGGCCGGGGCGCTTAGCACCGGCTCCGCCTGCTGTCTCTGGCGCCGGCGCGGGCTCATGCGAGTGCCCGCTGGAGCCGGGCGCGCAGCGTGCGCGGGCGGCGCTGCGCGCGCGCGGCCACCAGCGCGAGCGCGCCGCCGGCGAGCAGCCCGCGCCGCAGCCACTGCTTGAGGCCCCCGTGGTAGCCGCCCGAGGCCTCCGTGCCCTCGCGCATGGGCGTGAACACGTTGCCCGGCGCGTGCGGGTGGGGCGCGTCCGCGAGCTCGCCCGCGTCCGTGAGCGGGCGCATGGTGCGCTCGAAGAGCGCGGGGGCGACGCCGTGCAGCGCGGCGAAGCTGCGCCCGGCGGGGCCCACCATCACCTCCGCGCGCGGTCGCTCGAGCAGCCGCACCAGGGCGCGCGCCACGCGCTCCACCGGGTACACCGGCTCGAGCGGCCGCAGCGCGTGGCCGGTGTAGTTGGCCGCGTGGTGCCACAGCGGCGTGTCGATGGCCGCGGGCAGCAGCGTGCACACGTGGATGCCCGTGCCCTGCAGCTCCTGGCGCAGCGACGAGGTGAGCCCGCGCACCGCGTGCTTGCTCGCGACGTAGGCGGAGGAATAGGGCCCGGCCACCCGGCCGAAGACGGAGGCCACGTTGACCAGGGTGCCCGTGCCCTGGCGGCGGAAGTGGGCGAGCGCCACGCGCGCGCCCGTCACGGTGCCGAAGAAGTTCGTCTCCATCACCTGGCGGAAGGCCTCCTCGGGCGTGTCCTCGAGCCGGCCGACCAGGTAGACGCCCGCGTTGTTCACCCACGCGTCGAAGTGGCCGAAGGCGGCCACCGCCTCGCGCGCGAGCGCCTCCATGTCCGCGGGGATGCTCACGTCCGTGGGCACCACGCGGCAGCGCGCCCCGAGCCGCTCGCACTCGGCCGCGAGCGTCTCCAGCGGCTCCTCGCGCCGCGCCGCGAGCACCAGGTTCGCCCCGCGGCGCGCGAGCCGCAGCGCGCTCGCGCGGCCGATGCCGCTCGAGGCGCCGGTGATGACCACCACCCGCTGCCGCCAGCCCCGTGCCATGTGCGCTCCCTCGCCCTCGGGGCGCGCGTGTCCGCGTTCGCACAGGCGAAGGCCCGGGGGCGCCCCACTCCCCTGGCCGGGCGAAGATGGCGACGCGCCCGCCCCCCGTGCAGCGGGGCCCCGCTGCCTGCCCGCCCAGCAGTCGCCCCGCACTTCGGCTAAAGCGCTCGGGCCATGCCTGCCCGCAGCCCCCGCCCCCTGCACCGCTCCCTGCACCGCCTCTGTGGCCTGCTGCTCACCCTGCCCGTGCTGCTTTGGATGGGCACCGGCGTCCTCTTCCATGTGAAGCACCGCTACGCGGAGGCCTACGAGCCGCTCGCGGTGCCCCTTCCGCCCGGCACGCCCAGCGCGTGGACGGAGGCGCGGCGCGCGCCGGCGGAGCTGCTGGCCGCGGGGCTGCTGGATGCGGCAGGGCCCCTGGTGCTGCAGCGCCACCCCTCGGGGCGGCCCGTGCTCCTCGGGCTGCACGCGGGGGCGGGGCGCGCGGTGGACGCGGGCACGGGGGCGGTGCTGCCGCTCGCGGACGCGGCCACGGCGCGCGCCTGGGCGCTCGCGGCGGTCGCGGCGAGCGCACACGCCGCGCGCTACGGGACGCTCGCGGCCGCGCTCCCCGAGGAGACGCAGCACGCGAGCGCGCTGCTGGGCCGGGAGCTGCCCGCGTACGCCTTCGAGTTCAGCGGCGGCAAGCGCGTGACGGTGGACCGCGTCACCGGCGAGGTGGCGCAGACGGGCGCGCTCAACGACTTCATCGACGCGAGCTACCGCGTGCATTACCTGCAGTGGACGCCGTGGCGCCCGCTCAACCTGCTGCTGCTCGCGCTCGCGGTGCCGGGGATGCTGCTGCTCGCGGGCAGCGGGCTGTGGCTCGCCCGGGGCAGGCGCTGAGCGGGGGAGGCGCAGCGCCTGCTTGCCTGCATGCTCCCACCTCGCGCCCACCCCTCCCCCTGCCCCTAGACTGGGGCATCCACCGCCCATGTACCCCGCGCTCCCACCCCTGCTGCTGCTCTCCGCGACGCGGGCGGGCACGGGTGCGCTCGTGAGCCCGCTCGCTCTGGCGGCGCCGGTGTACGCACAGCCGGCCTTCTGGGCAGCGCTCGCGCTGGTGGCGGGAGGCCTGAGTGTGGCGCTCTACCTGCTGGGCCGCGAGCAGCAGCGCGCGCGCGAGCAGGAGCTGCAGGCGCGGGTGGAGGAGCGCACGCGCGCGCTGCAGGCGGCGCTCGCGACCATGGCCGAGAGCGAGCAGAGCATGCGCCAGCTCATCGATCGGCTCCCCTCGGCGGTGACGGTGTACGTGGACGACCGCGCGGTGTACGCGAACGACGCGGCGCTGCGGCTGATGGGCTACGAGCGCTTCGAGGACCTGCAGGGCCGCTCCATGTTCACCCACGCGGCGCCCGAGGAGCGCGCGCTGTCCGAGGCGCGGCTCGCCCGGCTGCAGGTGGGCGAGAGCCTGCCGGTGCGCGAGGGGCGGGTGGCGCGCGCGGACGGCACGCAGGCCACCGCGGAGCTGACGGCGGTGCGGCTGCACTTCGGCGGCCGGCCCGCGGTGGTGAGCGTGGCGCGCGACATCACCGAGTCGCGCGCGCTGGAGAGCCGGCTGCGGCTGAGCGACCGGCTCGCCAGCGTGGGCACGCTCGCGGCCGGCGTCGCGCACGAGATCAACAACCCGCTCGCCTACGTGCTGGCGAACCAGCGCTACGTGGCCGAGGAGCTGGAGCGGCTGCTGCAGGACCCGGCGCTGCCGGCCGCCCACGCGCTCGGCCTGCGCGAGCTGCTGGACGCGCTGCACGACGCGCAGGAGGGCGCGGGCCGCGTGCAGCACATCGTGCAGGACCTGAAGACCTTCGGGCGCAGCGAGGAGGAGCGCTCGGGGCCGCTGGACGTGCGCCCCCTGGTGGAGAGCGCGCTGAGCCTGTGCCGCAACGAGCTGCGCCACCGCGCGCGCCTGAGCAAGGAATTGGAGGCGGTGCCGCAGGTGGTGGGCAACGCGGCGCGCCTCGGGCAGGTGTTCGTGAACCTGCTGGTGAACGCGGCGCAGGCCATCCAGAAGGGCAGTGTGGAGGAGAACGAGGTGCGGGTGCGCACCCGCACGGACGCGCGCGGCTGGGCGGTGGTGGAGGTGCAGGACACGGGCGCGGGCATCGCGCCGCAGGACCTGCCCAGCATCTTCGACCCCTTCTTCACCACCAAGCCGGTGGGCGTGGGCACGGGGCTGGGGCTCTCCATCTGCCACAGCATCGTGCGCGCGGCCGGCGGGGACATCGCGGTGCAGAGCGAGGTGGGGGTGGGCACCACCTTCCGCGTGGAGCTGCCGCCGGCCGCCCCCGCCCGCCCCGCGCAGGCCCCCGCCGCCGCCTCGCCCGCGCCGGCCGCCGCCGCCGTGCAGGGCGCGCGCGTGCTCATCGTGGACGACGAGCCGCTGGTGGCGCGCGCGGTGCGCCGCGTGCTGCAGGGCGCTCACGCGGTGGAGACCGCCACCAGCGCGCGCGAGGCGCTCGCGCGGCTGGAGGCGGGCGAGCGCTTCGACCTGCTGCTGTGCGACGTGATGATGCCGGAGATGAGCGGCCAGCAGCTGTGGGAGGCGCTGGGGAAGAGCTTCCCCGAGCAGCAGGCCCAGGTGGTGTTCGTCACCGGCGGCGCCTTCACCCCCGAGGCGCGCGCCTTCCTGGAGCGGGTGCCGGTGCGCGTGCTCTCCAAGCCGCTGGACCCGGCCGCGCTGCGCGAGCTCGCCGAGGAGCGGGCCCGCCTCCGGGCCGCGCGCGCCGCCCGCCCGGCGTCCGGGCAGGCGTAGCGCAGCGCACACCTGCCCTCGCGGTCCGCTCGCCACGGCGCGCCCCGCGCACTACTGCAAGGGCGTGCCCGCCGCGCCGCTCGCAGACTTCCTCGCCCAGCACCGCGACACGCTGGAGGCGCGCTTCCTCGCGCGCTCGGCCGCGGAGCTGGGCGCCCAGGGGCTGGGGGGCGCGGCGCGCGAGGACGCGCTGCCGGAGTTCCTCGACGACCTGCTCGCGGCGCTGCGCGAGGGAGCCCTGCCCCCGGCCGCCCGCCACACCCGCCACGCGCACGCCCAGGCGCACGGCGCGTACCGGCGCGCGAGCGGCGTGGAGCTCACGGCCCTGGTGCGCGAGTACGGCATCCTGCGCGACTGCCTCTTCGAGCTGCTCGAGGCCGAGGGGCTCGCACCCGCGGTGCGCGAGCTGCGCATCCTGGACGAGTGCGTGTCCAACGCGGTGACGGACGCGGTGGCCGCGTACGTGGCCGCGAGCGACGAGGCGCTGCGCGAGAGCAGCACGCTGCTGGAGGGCATCCTGGACCGGGCGCCCGCGGCCATCTACGTGAAGGACCTGGCGGGGCGCTACACGCTGGTGAACGCGCACTTCCTCCAGCGGCTGGGGCTCACCCGCGAGCAGGCGCTGGGACACACCGACCACGAGCTGGTCGCGCGCGCGCAGGCGGACGCCGTGCGGGGCAACGACCTGGAGGTGCTCGCGCGCAACGCGCCGCTGGAGCGCGAGGAGCTGGTGGGCTCGGAGGACGGGCCGCACACGTACCTCTCGCTCAAGTTCCCCCTGCCCGGTCCGCCCGCGCTGCCCACCGCGGTGTGCGGCATCAGCACGGACCTCACCGAGCGCAAGCGCGCCGAGGACACGCAGGACTTCTTCGTGCTGGTGGGGCGCGCGCTCGCGGACTCCATCGACTACGAGGCCACGCTCAAGACCATCGCGCAGCTGGCGGTGAGCCGGCTCGCGGACTTCTGCATGCTGGACCTGCTGGGGGAGGACGGACAGCTGCACCGGCTGGAGGTGGCCAGCCGCGACCCGGCGCTCGCGGAGCTGATGGAGCGCACGCGCCCCTACCCGCCGCGCATGGGCAGCGGCCACCCGGTGGCGCGCGTGGTGGAGACCGGCACGCCGCTGGTGGCCAGCCCCATCACGCCCGACTGGCTGGACGCGAGCGCCGCCGACGCGGAGCACCGCGCCGCGCTGCAGGCGCTCGCCCCGCGCGCCGCCGTGGTCGCCCCGCTGGTGGCGCAGGGCCGCACGCTGGGGGTCATCAACCTGGCCACCCGCGACCCGAACCGCCACTTCGGCCCCCGCGAGCTGGAGCTGGTGCAGGGGGTGGCGGACCGCGCCGCGGTGGCGCTGGCCAACGCGCGCCTCTACCGCGAGGCGCAGGAGGCGGTGCGCACGCGCGAGGACGTGCTGGCCATCGTGAGCCACGACCTGAAGAACCCGCTGGGCGTGGTGGGGATGACGGCGGGACAGCTGCTGCGCCACGCCGGCACGGACGAGGCGGGAAGGCGCACGGCGCGCTACGCGCAGACCATCCAGCGCTCGACGAACCGGATGAGCCGGCTCATCAGCGACCTGCTGGACCTGGCCTCCATCGAGAGCGGCACGCTCGCGCTCGCCCCGCGCGCCGAGGACCCGCGGGCGCTCCTGCACGAGGCCGTGGAGGCGCTCGCGCCGCTCGCCGCGGACAAGGGCATCGCGCTGCAGGTGGACGGAGCCCCGGGCGGCGGCGTCCCCGCGGCCCCCGCGCGGGCGGACCGCGAGCGGGTGCTGCAGGTGCTGGGCAACATCGTGGGCAACGCGCTCAAGTTCTCGCCCGCCGGCAGCGAGGTGCTGCTGCGCGCGGAGCCTGACGGCCCCTTCGTGCGCTTCAGCGTGCAGGACGCGGGGCCGGGCATCGGGCCGGACGAGCTGCCGCACATCTTCGACCGCTTCTGGAAGGCGGGGCGCTCGGCCACCCGCGGCACGGGGCTGGGGCTCTTCATCTGCCGCGGCATCGTGGAGGGGCACGGCGGGCGCATCTGGGCGCAGAGCACCCCGGGCCAGGGCACGCTCGTGCTCTTCACCCTGCCAATGTGTCCTCCCTCTCCCTCTGGGAGAGGGTCGGGGTGAGGGACGTGCGCCGTGAGCCGTGAGCCGGACTAGAGTCCCCGCCCGCCATGCACCTGCCCCTCCTGCTGCTCGCAGCGCTCGCCGCTGCTCCCGCTGCGTCCCCTGCCGCTCCCGCCTCGGCGCCGAAGACCTTCCGCGTGGACTACTTCCACACGGGCAACGCCACCGAGGAGCACTTCAGCCTCGACCGGCTCGTGGTGGAGCCCCTGCCCTGGCCGGGCCACCCCGAGCGCACCGTGGACGACACGGGGCTGGGGAAGTACTTCTTCGAGGTGCGCAGCAAGGCGGGCGGCAAGCTCCTCTACTCGCGCGGCTTCGCCTCCATCTACGGCGAGTGGGAGAGCACCCCCGAGGCGCAGCAGATGAAGCGCACCTTCGGCGAGTCCTTCCGCTTCCCGCTCCCGGACGCGCCCGTGCAGGTGACGCTCAAGAAGCGCGGGCCCCAGAACGAGTGGAAGCAGCTGTGGCAGTTCGACGTGGACCCGAAGGACATGTTCGTGGACCCCAGCGTCCCGGCCGCTCCCGGCCCGCTGCTCAAGCTCGTCTACAACGGCCCGCCCGCGCAGAAGGTGGACTTCCTCATCCTGGGTGACGGCTACACCGAGGCCCAGCGCGGCAAGTTCGAGAAGGACGCGCGCAGGCTCGTGGAGATCCTCTTCAGCTTCAGCCCCTTCAAGGAGCGCAAGAGCGACTTCAACGTGTGGGGCCTGATGCCCGCCGCGAAGGAGCCCGGCATCAGCCGCCCCTCCACCGGCGTGCACAAGCGCAACCCCGTGGGCAGCACCTACGACGCCTTCGGCAGCGAGCGCTACGTGCTCACCTTCGACAACCACGCGTTCCGCGACATCGCGTCCCACGCGCCCTACGAGTTCGTGGAGATCCTCACCAACAGCAACACCTACGGCGGCGGCGGCATCCACAACCTCTTCAGCACCGTGGCCGCCGACAGCCTCTGGAGCCCCTACGTCTTCGTCCACGAGTTCGGCCACCACTTCGCGGGCCTCGCGGACGAGTACTACACCTCGGACCCCACCTTCGTGCCCTCCGCCGAGCGCCCCGAGCCCTGGGAGAAGAACGTCACCGCGCTCAAGGACCCGAAGAACCTCAAGTGGAAGGCGCTGATGACGCAGGGCGTGCCCGTGCCCACGCCGTGGAAGAAGGACGAGTACGACGCGCACGCCGGCGACGTGCTCACCCGCCGCCGGGCCATTCGCCAGAAGAACGAGCCCGAGAAGGTGATGGACGCGCTCTTCCTCGAGCAGCGCGGCTGGGAGGAGAAGTTCCTCTCGAGCCAGCAGTACTCGGGCAAGGTGGGGGCGTTCGAGGGGGCGATGTACGAGAGCCGCGGGTACTACAGGCCTCAGCTCGACTGCGTGATGTTCACCCGCGACCGCGTGCCCTTCTGCAGCGTGTGCCAGGGCGCCATCAGCGAGGTCATCGACCTGTACTCGCGCGGGAAGAAGTAGCGCGCGCGGAGTATCGGGGTGAGGGGTCCGGCTCCCTCACCCCGACCCTCTCCCAGGGGGAGAGGGAGGACACGGGCTACGTGTCGCTCGGCGTGTTGTGCATGTCGCGCACCACCACGTCGTGCGCGCCGCCCTCGTGGATGCTCACCGCGCTGGCGAGCGTGAGGCGCGCGACGCGGTAGAAGTCCGGCAGGTTGATCGCCCCGCAGTTGCACATGGTGCTGCGCACCTTGGAGAGCGTCACCTCGAGGTTGTCGCCCAGCTTGCCCGCGTAGGGCACGTAGCTGTCCACGCCCTCCTCGAACTCCAGGCCCTTCTTCTTCTTGCCGGCGCCGCCGCTCGCGTCCGGGCCGTGGTCGTAGCGCTGCCAGTTGCGGGCGCGGTTGCTGCCCTCGCCCCAGTACTCCTTCATGAACTGGTTGTTGATGCGCACCTTGCGGCCGGGCGCCTCGTCGAAGCGGGCGAAGTAGCGGCCCATCATCACGAAGTCCGCGCCCATGGCGAGCGCCAGGGTGATGTGGTGGTCCTGGCTGATGCCACCGTCCGAGCAGATGGGCACGTAGATGCCCGTCTTCTGGAAGTACTCGTCGCGCGCGCGCGCCACCTCGATGACCGCGCTCGCCTGCCCGCGCCCGATGCCCTTCTGCTCGCGGGTGATGCAGATGGAGCCGCCGCCGATGCCCACCTTCACGAAGTCCGCGCCGGCCTCCACCAGGTAGAGGAAGCCCTCGCGGTCCACCACGTTGCCGGCGCCCACGTACGCGCGCTCGCCGTACTTCTGCTTCACGAAGTGGATGACGTCCCGCTGCCACTCGCTGTAGCCGTCCGACGAGTCGATGCAGAGCACGTCCGCGCCCGCGTCGATGAGCGCGGGCACGCGCTCGGCGAAGTCGCGGCTGTTGATGGCCGCGCCCACCAGCAGGCGCTTCTCCGCGTCCACGATCTCCAGCCGGTGCTCCTGGTGCGAGTCGTGGTCCTTGCGGAACACGAGGTACGCGAGGTGCTGGCGGTCATCCGTGATGGGCAGGCAGTTGAGCTTGTGCTTCCAGATGAGCGCGTTGGCCTCCTGCAGGCTCACCCCCACGCGCGCCCCGTGGATGCTCGAGAAGGGGGTCATCAGGTCGCGCACCCGGGTGTCCATGGGGGTGTGCCCCAGGCGGTAGTCACGGCTGGTGATGATGCCGTGCAGGCGGCCCGTGGGGCTGCCGTCCTCGGTGACGGCAACGGTGGAGTGCCCGGTGCGCTCGGTGAGCGCGAGCACGTCCGCGAGGCTCGCGTCCGGGCGCACATTGGAGTCGCTCACCACGAAGCCGGCCTTGTACGTCTTCACCTGGCGCACCATCGCGGCCTCGGACTCGATGCTCTGCGAGCAGGGCACGAAGGAGAGGCCGCCCACGCGGGCGAGCGCGATGGCGAGCTCCGGCCCGCTCACCGCCTGCATCAGCGCGCTGGTGATGGGCACGTTGAGGCGCAGGGCGCTCTTGCGCGGATCCGGGCGGCTGCCGGGCTCGGCCCGGTAGCGCACCAGGGGCACGCTGAGGTCCACGTTGCTGGGGATGCACTGCTTGGTGGTCAGGTTCGGGATGAGGAGGTACTCGCCGAACGTCCGACTGGGCTCGTCGTAGATGAAGGCCATGGCGGCACCTAACGGGGAGCGCGCGCCCTGTCAACCCGGCGCCCGCCCCAGGCGTTCGCCCCCCTGCTTGCGCCCACACGCACCGAAGGGGGATCTTCGCGGTCTTCCCATGATTTTCCGCGCTCTTCCCGCCCTGGTCCTGATCGCGCTCGCCCTCCCCGCACAGGCCGCCCGCGCCCCGGCCCGCCAGTTCGCCGTGGCCCCCGCGCCCGCCTGGGTGCAGCCCCTGCCCCTGCCCGAGGCCCCGGCCGCAAGCCCCGGCAGCGCCGCGCCCCAGAAGGGCAGCGCCGGCCTGCGCTTCAGCCTGGTGGACCTGCAGACCCGGGTGGGCGCGGACGGAGCCCAGGAGAGCTACGCGCACTTCGCGCGCAGCTTCACCAGCGAGGGCGGCGTGGCGGAGGGCTCGCAGCTCTCCTTCGAGTTCGACCCCAGCTACCAGCACCTCACGCTGCACGGGGTGTGGCGGGTGCGCGCGGGCGAGCGGCGCAGCATCTTCGACCCCTCGGAGGTGAAGGTCATCCAGCCGGAGCGCGGGCTGGAGGCGCAGATGTACGACGGCTCGCTCAGCGCGCTGCTCTTCCTGCGCGACATCCGCGTGGGCGACACCGTGGAGTACGCCTTCACCGTGAGCGGCAACAACCCGGTGTTCGCCGGGCACTTCAGCCGCTACGTAGACGCGCGCTACGGCGAGCCCGTCGCCCACTGGCGCTACCGCCTGCTCTGGCCCCACGCCCGCCCCCTCTTCACCAAGGTGCACGGCCAGGTGCAGGGCGGCGGGAAGCTGGAGCCTCGCGTCACGCGCACCGGGGCCGAGGACGAGTACGTGTGGGAGCAGCGCAAGCTGGAGGCGCTGCAGGTGGATGACGGGCTGCCCAGCTGGTACGCCCCCTTCACCGAGCTGCAGCTGAGCGACTACGCGGACTGGGAGGCGGTGGCCACGTGGGCCCTGCCCCTCTTCAGCCCCAAGCCCGGCGACGAGGCGGGGCTGGACGCCGAGGCCGAGCGGCTGCGCGCGGCGAACGCGACTCCCGAGGCGCGCCTGCTCGCGGCGCTGCGCTTCGCCCAGGACGAAGTGCGCTACGTGGGCCTCGAGCTGGGCCCCAACACGCACCAGCCGCACCCGCCTGGCGAGGTGCTCGCGCGCCGCTTCGGCGACTGCAAGGACAAGGCGCTGCTGCTCGTCGCGCTGCTGCGGCGGCTCGGCATCGAGGCGGCCCCCGCGCTGGTGAACACCCGCGCGCGCCAGGCGGTGGACGACCTGCTGCCCACCCACGCGGCCTTCGACCACGCCATCGTGCGCGCCGAGCTGGACGGCCACGTGTACTGGCTGGACGCGACCCGCACCTTCGAGCGCGGCGCGCTCGCGCAGCTGCAGCCGCCCCACCTGCGCCGCGCGCTCGTGGTGCGCCCCGGCACGCGCGCGCTCGAGGAGATTCCCCGCCCCGTGGTGAAAGCGCCCACGGTGGAGGTGGAGGAGCACTACGTCGCGCGCGACCGCACGAAGCCCGCCACCCTCACCGTCACCACCCGCTACAGCGGCCCGGACGCGGACCGCCAGCGCGACGCCCTGTCCACCGGCGACCTCGAGGAGATGAGCCGCACCTTCCTCAACTACTACGCGCGCACCGACCCGGACATCCGCACGCTCCAGCCGCTCGAGGTGAAGGACGACCCGGCGAAGAACGTCCTCACGATGGTGGAACGCTACAGCATCGAGAACTTCTGGCGCACCCGCGAGCACGACTTCGACGCGGACGCCATCAGCCAGGAGCTCACGACACCGAAGATCTCGAGCAAGCGCACCATGCCCTTCGCCGTGCGCTACCCGCGCTCGGTGAAGATGGCCATCCGCCTGGAGGCCCCCGAGAAGCTCGACGTGCGCGCCGAGAAGGACAGCGTGGAGGGCCCCGCCTTCCGCGTGGACTACGACCTGCGCGCGGTGGGCAGCAACCTGCTGCTCGACTACCAGTACCGCAGCACCGCGGACGCCGTGCCCCCGGAGAAGACCACCGCGCACCTGGATGCGGTGCGCAAGGTGCGCGACAACCTCGGCTTCAACATCACGCTGCGCGGCGCCGGCGCGGCAGGCGCGGCGGCGGTGCCCGAGGAGGACCTGGGCTGGGAGGCGTACGCGTGGCTCGGCGGCGTGCTCGTGTTCACGCTGGGCGGCCTGTGGATCCTGCACGTGGGGCCGGTGAACCTGTGGCGCAGCCTGCGCTCGCGGCGCCGGCGCAAGGCGTTCGCGCAGAAGTTCGAGGAGGTGAAGGGCAGCAGCGCCGCCACCGCGCTGCCGATCGCCTCGGTGCAGGCGCTGCCCGCGGCGCTCTCGAAGCTGCGCTGCGGCTGCGGCGCGCTCGGCGGGCCTCCGCCCTCGGTGGCCGAGCCCCTGTTCCTCGGCGACCAGGTGGTGCTGAGCCTCAAGTGGTTCTGCACCCAGTGCGGCTGCCAGCGCAAAGCGTTCTACGCGATCCAGGACGAGCAGCGGGCGGCGTGATTGCAACTCAGTTGCGCTCTCTTCCTCACTGTTCCCTCTCCCTCTGGGAGAGGGAAAGGGAGAGGGAAGAGGGCTGAGGCCCGCGTACCCGTGCCGGCCTACGCCGTGGTTCGTGGGCGCAGCGTGCGGAGCCGCCGAGCGAGCAGTACGAGCGCGCCCAGCAGCAGGAGCACCAGAGAGCTGGAGATCAGGAACGCCCCGGCGCTCGGGAGCCAGTGCCACACCAGGACGTAGACCCGGTCCGAGGGGCCGTTCGGGCCCGTGGCGTAGAGGTGGAACAGGCCCGCCTTGATCAGGTGCAGCACCGCGCCCGCCGACGGAACGAGGGCGATGGCCCAGCAGATGCGCCGGCTCTGCACGACACGAGACCAGAGCGCGCCCAGCAGCAGCGTCACCCCGAGCCAACCCATGACGGGTACGACGACATCGGCTACGGCGACGATGCGCAGCGCGGTGACCCACCCTTCATGCGTCGTGGGATTCCACGGGAAGCTGAAGGGCAGAACACCGCTCTCCCCCTCGCGGAAGCTCACTTCGCAACCACCGCTCAGGAAGGGGGTGAGCGCGAAGGACAGCGCGAGCGCCGCGAGCCCGCCGACCCACACCCAGCGGGCCTGCCAGCCTCGAGTGTGTGGGGTCGCGTCCATGGCGCTCAGCTTGGCACAGGTCCGCAGTGGAGACCTTCTCCCAGGGGGAGAGGGGACAGCTTCGCCCTCTCCTCTCACTCTGACTTGCGCTCCTGCTTCGACATGAGCGCAGCGAGCACCACGCCCAGCGGCTGCAGGAAGAGCACGAGCATCGCGGCGAAGACGCCCACGCCGTCCGCCACTGCGCCCACTGCGAGCGGTACCGCGAGCTCCAGCGCGCTCACCAGCGCTCCCACCGCGAGCACCACGTTGGGTCGCTCGGGGAGCACCGCGAACGCGCGCGCCCGCAGCAGCGGGTGGTGCATCGCCGCGAACAGCCCCACCGCACCGAGCGTCACGGCACTGCCCGGCAGCGTGTCCGCCCACAGCCACGCTCCGTACGCGAGCCCGCACCCCACGCCGCTTACGCCGAGCAGAGTCCGCGGCCGCACGTGCGCCGACACCCGCTCGAGCACCAGCGCCCCGAGCAGCGCTCCCGCGACGCCCGCGCTCAGCACCAGGGCCCGCAGCGAGGCATCCCCACCGAAGCGCTGCGCGAGGAACAGCGCCCCGAAAGCGACGATCACCTCGTCCATCAGCGCGCACAGCACCGCGGCGAGCGACCACCCGAGCAGCGCAGGGGTGCGCAGCGCCACGCGCACCGCCTCGCGCAGCGAAGCCCCGCCCTCCTCCTCCACCCCCTCGCCCGCCGGCGCCCGCGCTGCCTCCACGGCCTGCAGCGCCGCAAGGAGCCCCACCGCGACCAGCGCGCCGCGCCACCCGAAGCCCAGCGCCACGCTCGCCGCGAGCGCCGCCGGTGCGACCAGGTCTCCGAGCGCGCCCAGCAGCGCCCAGCGCGCGAGTACCTGCTCCGCGCGCTGCGGCGCCTGCGCCACCAGGGCGGCCTCGGAGAGGTTCGTGCCCACCCCGCTCGCCGGCCCGTAGAGCGCGAGCGCCGCGAGCAGCAGCGCGTACGAGGGCGCGAGGGCGGCCGCCAGCGTCGCTCCCGCCATCAGCGCGAGCCCACCCACGCGCAGCACCCGCTCGCGCCGCCCGTGCGCGAGCGCGAGCAGCGGCGGCTCGAGCAGCGCCCCCAGCACGCCGAAGGCAAAGAGCGTCCAGCCGGCCGCCCGTGCGGGCGTCAGCGCGAAGGCGTGCAGCAGCTCCGGGCTTCCGGAGGGCACCACGCCGGTGGCCAGCTCGTCGGTGAAGGCCACCGCGAGCAGCGCGGCCCTCAGCCGCCAGCGCGAGGATCAGGGGGGAGAGGTCTGGTGGGGCATGGGAAGAAACTAGCGCCGGCGCTCCGCGCGCGCACCGCCCCTGCCCTGCGGGACGAGGCGCGCGCTCAGCCCTCCGCCGCCTTGCGCTCGCCGCCCACCGCGGGGCGCTGCGCCAGGTAGCGCTCGCCCCAGGCGAGCATCCCCTGCAGCACCGGGCCCAGCGAGCGCCCCAGCGCGGTGAGCGAGTACTCCACGCGCGGAGGCACCTCGGCGAACACCTCGCGCGCGAGGATGCCGTCGCGCTCCAGCTCGCGCAACTGCACCGTGAGCGCTTGGCGCGGCGCGCCCGTCTTGCGCAGCAGCTCGTTGAAGCGCTGCGTCCCCTCGTAGAAGAGGTGGTGCAGGATGAGCGGCTTCCACTTGCCGGCAATGACCGCCACCGTGGCCTCGAGCGGGCAGTGCAGCTGCTTGGCGTTCACCACGTCAGCACCTCGGGTTCTCGGAGAGAGGGTCCACTCTTTGTGACCGGGTCACGAAATGTTGCGCTCTTGTGGGCTGCGCACGCCTCTCTTACCTCTGCCTCGCACCGCACGCACGACACGCCCGCGCGCACTCCTGCGCACCCGCGCTGCCGGCCCCGCGGCCCGAGGCCTCATGCACACCCCCTCCCTCGCCCTCACCCTCATCGGCGGTCCCACCGCGCTCCTCGAGGTGGGCGAGCTGCGCCTCCTCACCGACCCCACCTTCGACCCCGCGGGCAGCGCGTACGCGCAGGGCCCCGTGCAGATGCAGAAGCTCGCCGGGCCCGCGCTCGCTCCCGAGGCCCTGCCGCCGCTGCACGCCGTGCTCCTCAGCCACGACGAGCACGCGGACAACCTGGACGCCGCGGGGCGCGCGCTGCTGCCGCGCGCAGGCCGCGTGCTCACCACGCCGTCGGGCGCCGGGAGGCTCGGCGGCAACGCGACGGGGCTCGCGCCGTGGCAGAGCGTGGAGCTGCAGGCGGGAGGCACCCGCGTGCGCGTCACCGGCGTGCCCGCGCGCCACGGTCCCGAGGGCACCGAGGCCTTCCTCGGCGAGGTCACCGGCTTCGTGCTCGAGTGGGAGGGCCAGCAGGACGGCGCGCTCTACGTCTCCGGCGACACGCGCTTCTTTCCCGGCATCGAGGAGCTCGCCCGCCGCTTCCGCGTGGGCACCGCGCTGCTCTCCGTGGGCGATGCGCACTTCGAGGCCACCGGCCCGCTGCGCCTCACCCTGAATGCCAAGGAGGCCCTGCAGGTGGTGCGCACGCTCGGCGCGCACACCGTGGTCCCCGTGCACATGGAGGGCTGGGCGCACTATCAGGAGGGCGCCGAGGCGCTGCGCACGGCGTTCCGCGCGGAGGGGCTCGAGGGGGTGCTGCGCATCCCGGTGCACGGGGAGCGGCTCGTGCTCGGCGGGCTCGCGCAGGTGGCGTGAGGCGCGAGGGCTAGCGGCTCGCGCGCGCCTGGGCCACCAGCGCGTCGAGCCGGCGCACGTACTCGGCGCCGTGCCTCTGCGTCCCGTACAGGTGCTCGCCGTCGATCTCCCAGAAGCTCTTGGGCTCCTGCGCACGGGCGTACAGCTCCTGCCCGCGCGCGAAGCGCACGTCGCGGTCGTCGTGGCTCTGGATGAGCAGCTTCGGCGTGTGGGCGAGCTGCGCGATCGCCTCCTTCGCCTCGTAGGGCCCCTTCACCACCATGGCCAGCATTGGCCGCATCCACGCGGGCGAGTGGTCCGCCGCCACGTCCGCGAAGCTGCTCACCGCACCTTCCGTCACCAGCCCCGCGAGCCGCCCCTCGTTGCGGCGCGCCAGCTCGATCGCCACCTGCCCGCCGAGCGAGAGCCCCCACAGCAGCACCGGCTGCCCCTTCACGTCTGCGCGCGCGAGCACGCTGTCCAGCGCCAGCTGCGAGTCCTCCAGCACCTGCCGGTGCCCCGGCGTCCCCTCGCTCGAGCCGTAGCCGCGCCAGTCGAGGATGAACACCTGGTAGCCCGCGTCCACCAGCGGCCGCGCCAGCTTCACGTAGCGGCTCGCATTGCCGCCCGCGCCGTGGAGGCAGAGCAGCGTCGCCTTCGGAGCGCCGGCGGGAGGCAGGCGCAGCATCGCGAGCTTGAGGCCGTCCGGCGTGCGCAGCCACACGTCCTCGTGCGCCACCGGGATGGGGTCCAGCTGCTTCACCGGGAAGTAGAAGCGCTGGTCCTGCGGGCTCTCGCGGTAGGGAAGCCTCGGCAGTACCACGGCGCCGAGCGCGAGCAGGACCACGAGGGACACGACAAGGACGGTGAGGAAGCGGCGGGCGCGGCGCATGCGTCGGGAGTTCCAGAGGTTGGGGAGGCACCGCACGCTAATCCCTCACCCCGTCCCTCTCCCAGGGGGAGAGGGGACTTTCACGCAGCTTCGCCCCTTGGGGGAGAGGGGGGACTCAGCGCACGAGGTGGAACTGCTCCTGGCGCTGGAAGGCCCAGCGCACCCGGCCTACCGCGTCCACGATGACGTCCTCCTCCTGCGCGCTGCTCACCCGCTGCCCGTCCCACTCGGGCACAGGGCTCGTCGCCTGCAGCTCGATGCTGAACCACTGGCGCGGGATGACGCGGTGGTCGCCGTTGCCCGGCACGCCCTCCTGGTGATCCCACAGGCCGATCATCGGCCCCGCCGCGTGCCCGTGCAGCCCCACCGGGTGGCTGTACACCGTGCCGTCGAGTCCCGCCGCCTGCATCTTCGCGAGCGAGGCCTTCAGGATCTCGTTGCCCGTGCGCCCGGGCCGCAGCTCCCCCACCACGATGTCCTGCAGCCGGTTGCTCGCGCGCAGCGCGGCCCGCAGCCCCGCGGGCACCTCCGTCTCGCCCTCGCGCAGCACGTAGCCCATGTGCTGCGTGTCCGTGTTCAGCCCCAGCGCCGTGATGCCGAAGTCGCAGTGCAGCACGTCGCCGCGCTGGATGACCGGGTCGTCGCCCAGCGCCTCCGCGTCCGCGCCCTTGCGCTGCACCTCCACGCTGGGGTGGAACCAGGTGTCGAGCCCCAGGTCCGCGAGCCGCTGGCGCATGTACCACTGCACGTCCTTCGTGCGCGTGACGCCCGGCGTGATGACCTGGTTGCTGAAGGCCGTGGAGATGATGTCCCACGCGAGCCGCGTCTCCTCCGCGAAGAAGCGCTCCTCGTCCGGGACCCGCCACGCGAGCAGGTCCACCGCGAGCCCCTCCGCGGGCCGGAAGCGCTGCACCCACTTCGGGCCCAGCGCCTCGCTCATCCCCAGGTACTCGCCGTGGCTCAGGCCGTCCGCGAACGCGAAGGTGCGCGACACGTCGATGGCGATGACGCGCGGATTGCGCGCCTCCACCACCTGCTTCAGCACGCTCCACATCTCCGGGCCCCACAGCTCCGCCGCGCGGTTCGCCGCGCCCGCATCCACCTGGCGCTGCGCGCGCTTCGCCTCGAAGACGCCGCCCTGGCTGCCGCCGCCCAGCGCGAGCCGCTCGATGCCCTGCTCCCCGCGGTCGAAGAACACGTAGATGGTGCGCCGGCGCGCCGCGTGCGTGGTGGGCGCCGCGAGCGCGCGGAACACCGGGTCCTCGTTGTACTCGCGCATCGGCACCACCCACATGTCCACGCCGTGCTCGCGCATCAGCTTCGGCAGCGCCGAATCCAGCCGCTCGCGCAGCCACGCCTGCTGGCGCTCCGCCTGCGCGCGCAGCGTGCCGAAGGGGCGCTCGGGCGCCGCGGCGGTGCCTGCGGGCGCAGCGCCACCCGCCGGTGCAGCGGTTCCCGACGCCGCCGAGCCAGCCACGGACGCGGCGGAAGCACCCGCCGTCTGCGATGCAGCCTGCGAGGCAGGCTCCGTCGCCTGCGCTGCCTCGGGAGCAGACGGCGGGGCGTGCGCCGTGGCACAGGCGGTGGCGAGCAGCAGCGGCGAGAGGGAGATGGAGAGGAGGCGGCGCATGGGCGCAGCCTCGCACGGCCGGTCGCCTCCGGTGCAACCCGGTTGCAGCAGCGTCCTCCACCGGGCGCCCCGACGCCCCCCTGCCCGGCTGCGCCCCCGGACACGGGGTGGCGAGCGCGCGGCGACGTGTGCACATCGTCCCGATGCTCCACCGCACCCCCTCCCACCGCCTGCTGCGCCACCTGCGCGCGCTCGTGCGCCTGGAGCCGGGGCGGCCCGCGCTGTGGGCGGGGCTGCGCGCGGCGCTCGCCACGGTGCTGCCGCTCGCGCTCGCGCAGGTGTTCGCCGTGCCCGGCGCCAGCTGGGCGGCGCTCAGCGGGCTGCTCGTCACGCTCGCGGACAAGGGCGGCTCCTACCGCGCGCGCGCCGAGATCCAGGGCACGCTCACGCTGGTGGGTGCGCTGGCCGGAGCGCTCGCGGCGCCCGCGGGCACGCCCCTGTGGCTGGATGCGGCCGCACTGCTCCTGGGGGTGACGGCCGCCGGCTTCGCGCGCAGCTACGGCGAGACGGCGGGCAGCGTGGGCGGCGCGGTGGCGGTGATCTTCGTGGTGTCGCTGGGCAGTCCCGCCGCGGGCCTGGAGGCAGCCGCCACGCGCGGGCTCGCGCTGCTGCTGGGCGGCACCTGGGCGATGACGCTCTCGCTGGTGCTCTGGCCGCTGCGCCCCTACCTGCCGGCGCGCCGGGCCGTCGCCGCGGTGTACCGCGCGCTCGCCGCGGCAGCCGAGGACCTGGGCCGCCTCACCCGGGACGCGGCCGCCCCCGAGGCGTGGGCGGAGGCCCAGCTGCGCCACCGCCACCTGCGGCCGCTGCTCGAGGCGGCGCGCGCCACGCTCGCCGCCACCCGGCTGGGGCGCGCGGGCGAGTCGCGGCGCGGCGCCCACCTCCTCGTGCTGCTGGAGCTCGCCGAGCCCATGCTCGCGGCGCTGCTCGCGCTCGCCGGCGCGATGGAGGCCGCACCGCCGCAGCCCGCGGGGCGCGCGCGCGTGCAGCAACTGGGGGACGCCTACGCGGCGATGGCGCGCTGGGTGGCGAGCGCGCTGGTGCGCGCGCGCAACGAGGGCATGCCCCGCGAGGCGCCCCGCCCCCTCAGGCGCGCCCAGCCCGCGAGCTACGGCGCGCCGCCCATCCGCGAGCCCGAGGTGGCGCTCGCCCCGCACGTGACGCAGGCGCTCGCGCGGCTGCGCGAGTACGCGGGGGTCGCGCACGAGACGACCGCGGGGCTGCTGCACGGAGACCCGGTGTCCGCGCGCGGGCGGCGCTCGGTGGGTGTGCCCCAGCGCCGGCGCCGCGCGCTGCTGCAGCCGCTGCGCGACAACCTGCGCCCCGAGTCACTCGTGCTGCGCCACGCGCTGCGCACGGGACTCGTGGCCACCGCGACGCTGCTGCTCTCGCGCGCGCTGGGGATGCGGGATGCGCACTGGGTCACGCTCACCGCGGTGGGCGTGCTGCAGCCCTACGCGGCGAGCACCGAGGAGCGCGCGCTGCAGCGGCTCGGCGGCATCGTGCTGGGCGCGAGCCTCGCCGCCCTCCTCGCCACGCACCTGCACTCGCCCACGGCGCTCATCGCCGTCATCGCGCTGCTCACCACCGTGTCGGTGGCGCTGCTGCCGCTCAACTTCGCCGCCTTCCAGGTGCTGCTCACCCCGGACTACCTGCTGCTCGCGACCCTGGGCCACGGCCAGTGGCTGCTGGCCGAGCAGCGGGTGGTGGGGGTGCTGCTCGCCGGCGCGCTCTCGCTCGCGGGCACCTGGTTCCTCTGGCCGAGCCCGGAGCGGCGCCGTTTCCCGGAGGCGGCGGCCGGCGCCCTGCGCGCGCACGGCGCCTACCTGCGCGAGGTGGCGCACGCGCCCGCCTCCCCCGCGCTGCACGCGGCGCGGCGGCGCTGCGGGCTCGCGCTGCAGGACGCGGAGGCCTCCTTCCAGCGGCTGCTCGCCGAGTACCGCGGCTCCCCGAAGCGCCTGGAGCCGGGCATGGCGCTGCTCACCTACGCGCGCCGGCTCACCTCCGCCGTCACCGCGCTGGACGCCGCACCCCAGGCGCCCGCCGCGCTGCAGCCGCTCGCGCAGGAGGCGGGCGGCGCGCTGGAGACGCTCGCCGAGGCGCTGCGCCGCGGCCAGGCGCCGCCCCCGCTGCCGAGGCTGCCCGTGCCCGAGGGGCGATGCGGGCACCGGGTGGAGCCCGCGTACGCGGCGCTGCTCGAGCGGCTGCCGCGCCAGCTGGGCATCCTGCACCGCGCGGTGTCCCGGCTCGGCGCCGAGGCGGCGCTGCTGCGCTAGGGGGCGTGGGCCTCACTCGTCCGGCGTGTTGCCGAAGTGGCCGTCGCCCACCGTGGGGTCCTCGGGGGGCGGCGGGCCGAAGAGGCGCCGGAACAGCGCGCGAACACCGAGCAGCAGCAGGCCGCCCCCGCTCGCGAGCACCAGCGCCTTGCTCTCCGCGTCCACGCTAGAGGCGCCCCGCGTCGACGTCCTTGAGGAAGGCGATGAGCCCCTTCACGTAGCGGTCCTGGTCGTCGTACATCGCCATGTGGCTGCCGTCCGGGCAGTACAGGTAGCGCCCGCGCTTCACCTGCCCCGCCATCCACTCCATGTGCTTGGGGTCCATGGTGTCGTGCTCGGCGCCGATGACCAGGGTGGGCATGGCGAGCCGCTTCAGGTCCTGGCTGCGGTCCCAATTCTCCAGCAGCCCGCTCAGGCCCATCTCGCTCGGGCCCTGCATGGGGATGTAGACCTTGGTGTTGATGTGCGCGAAGGCGCGCTTCACCGGGTCGGGCCACTGCTCGGGCGGCATGCGCAGGATGTGCTGCACGTAGTAGTTCGGGATGAGCAGCTCTTCGTAGCGCGGGTTCGCGTAGTCCTTCTTCGCCTCCAGCGCCTGGATCTCCTTCAGCGCCGCCGGGTCCATCTGCGGCATCAGCACCTGCTTCGCGTACGCGTCGTAGGCGGGCGCGCTGGACATCATGTTGGAGATGATGAGCCCCTTGAGGTGCTGCGGGTACTTCAGGGCGTACTCGAGCGCGAGGATGCCGCCCCACGAGTGGCCCAGGAGGAAGAAGTTGTCGTGGGTGAGCCCCAGCGCCTGGCGCACCTGCTCCACCTCCTCGACGAAGCGGTCCACCGGCAGGAGCTGCGCGAGCGCCGCGTCGTCGGGCTGGTCGCTGTAATGCGAGCCGAGCTGGTCGTAGTAGTAGTACTCGACGCCCGCCGCCGGCAGGAAGCTGTCGAAGGCCTCGAAGTACTCGTGCGTCGCGCCCGGGCCCCCGTGCAGCAGCAGCAGCTTCACCGTGGGGTTGTTGCCCACGCGCTTCGTCCAGACCTTGAAGGGCCCCTTCGGCGTCTGGATCTCGATGAGCCGCGCGCCGCCGCCCAGCACGTCCGCGCGGCCCGTGTTGTCGAAGTAGCTCGAGGTGGAGGCCTGCGAGGCCTTCGGGTGCGACGCGCAGCCGTGCACCAGCAGCAGCGCGAGCGCCGCAGCGCCGCACGCCAGGGTCTTCGCCAAACGCTTCATGGGGGGGAGCCTCCGGGACGGGAGAGAGACGGGCCCCGTCGAGGCTACACGACCTCGGGCTGCCCGGCCGGAGGCTGCTCGGCGGGGGGCGCAGCGCCCGTCCCGGCCTCGACACCCGGCGGGCCCGCGAGCGGCAGGCGCACGGTGAAGAGCGCGCCGCGGCCCGGCTCCGACTGCACCGCGATGCTGCCGCCCAGCGCCCCCACCGTCTCGCGCGCGAGGTACAGCCCCAGCCCCAGCCCGCCGAAGTGCTCCACCGGCACCGCGCGCTCGAAGGCCTCGAAGATGCGCGCCTGGCGCTCGGGCGGGATGCCCATCCCCTCGTCCTGCACCTGCAGCACCGCGTCCGGTCCCTCCGCGGCGAGCCGCACGTGCACCGGGCGCGCCTCGCCGTACTTGATGGCGTTGGAGAGCAGGTGGCGCAGCACCTGCCCGAGCCGCCCGGGGTCGGACACCGCCTGCAGCCGCTCGGGCAGCTGCAGCCGCACCTCCGAGGGGCTGCGCCGCCCGCCCACCTCCGCCTGCAGGAAGCGCGCGGCGGTGGCGCGCACCAGCGCCGCCAGGTCCACCGGCTCCAGGTGCGGCACCAGCTGCCCGCCGCGCACCCGGCTCAGGTCCAGCATCGCCTCCACCAGGTCGTTGAGGTGGCGCACCTGCCGCTCCAGGGGCTCCACGTTCAGCTCCGGGTGGTGGCGCCGCCAGCTCGCCAGGTGCAGGCGCAGGGGCGTGAGCGGCGTGCGCAGCTCGTGCGCCGCCACCTGCAGGAACTCGTCGCGCAGCTGCACGCTCGCCTCCAGGCGCTCGCGCAGCTGCGCCGCGTCCAGCGCGAGCGCCACGCGGTAGGCGAACTCGCGCGCGAGCTCCAGCGCGTCCGGCGTGAAGGCCTGCGCGGGCCGCCCCCGCACCAGGTGCAGCACGCCCAGGCCGCGCCCGCCCACCGCGAGCGGGAGCGCGAGGTAGGGCAGGTCCCCGAGGTAGCCGGGCTCGCCCGCGTCGCCGGGTGGCCCAGCGCCCCCGCCGCGGCCGCCCGCGCGCTCGCGCAGCACCGACGCGAGCGCCTGCGGGTGAGCCCCGGCGCAGCGCACGTGGGGCGGGGCGGCGCCGTCCTCCGCCCACACCTCGAGGCAGGCCCCCTCCGCGAGCCCCTCCGCCGCGAGCTCCACCGCGCGCCCTTCGAGGTCCTCCCCGTCGCTCGCCTCGGCGAGCCGCGCGCTCGCGGCCACGAGGAAGCGCAGCCGGCCCTCCGCCGCCTTGCGGTCCTCGATGTCCATCATCACGCCCACCCACTCGCGCACCCCGCCGCCCGCCTCGCCCACCGCCTGCGCGCGGTTGTGCACCCAGCGCCAGCTGCCGTCCGCCAGCCGCAGCCGGAACTCCTGGCGGAAGGGCACGCTGCCGCGCGTGCTCACCGTGCGCAGCCACGCGCGGCGCAGCTCGGGCAGGTCCTCGGGGTGGATGGCCTGGCGCACCCGCCCCGGCTGCGCCGCGAGCCCCGTGAGCGCGCTCCAGCGCGCAGGCTCCACCCGGATGCGCCCGCGCGCATCCGCGCGCCACACCAGCAGGCTGCCCGCCTCCGCGAGGCAGCGGAAGCGCTCCTCGCTGCGGTGCAGCCGCTCGAGCCGCACCCGCAGCCGCTCGCTGTACTGCGGCAGCACCGCGAGCAGCATCCCCGCGCCCAGCGCCACCAGCAGCACGAAGATGATGCGCTCCTCGGGCAGGACGACGCCCAGCGGCACGTGTCGCACGAGCTGCAGCGCCACGTACACCTGGAGCACGAAGGCGCTGAGCGTGAAGGCCACGCGCGCGCCGCGCCGGTAGTAGGGCAGCAGCTCCGCCACCAGCGCCGGCGGCACGAGCAGCAGCGCCACCAGGTCCAGGTCCGGGAACAGCGCCGCCGAGAGCGCCACCACCACCATCAGCCCCACCCCGAACACGCCCACCGCCGCCTTCAGCGCCCCGCGCCGCAGCAGCAGCAGCGCCGCCGCGCCGGTCGCGAGCGCGAGCGCGTCCAGCGCGAGCGGCTGCGCGGTGGAGATGCCCAGCGCGAAGACGCGCAGCAGGTCGAAGGCGGTGAGCGCCACCATGCCCGCCGCGTACCCCTTGAGCCAGCGGCGCACGAGGCGCGAGGCCTCCTCCTCGCGCTCGGGGAGGGGCTGGGCAGGAGAGAGCGGCGGCATCGCCCCCGAGGGTGGAGGCGCCTCCAGACCCGCGCAATGGACCCGCCGGGCGCGGCCGCTCGCACTCCTGCCCTCCGCGCCTCGCGCAGGAGCGGGCGGGGGCTCCGACGCGCGGCTGCCCGCCGGGCGGAGCGGGCTCGCGGCGGGTGTCTCGCTGCAAAGGTCCACCCCGGCGGGACACGGCCGCCCGGAGGCGCCGGGGTAGGACCGCAGGGCACCCGCGTCCGCGGGGCGCGACGAGTGTCCGGCACCGGGCGCTGGCGGCCCGCGCCGCACGCCTTGGCTGCAGCGCGCGCACTGCCGCTGGATGCCGTGCGTGGGAAAGTCGATGCACACCCCTGGGCACTCCGCTTCCCCTCCCGTGCCCCCTTTCTTCCACGCCGCGCGTCCCTAGCTTCTCCCCTCGCTGCGCCCGCTGGGGGCGTAGGTCGCGAGGGGGAGGTCGAGCGTGGGCGAGGACACGACGGACGTGCAGGGCACCTGCTGCGAGTACCCGGGCTGCAGCGGACACCACGCCGCGGGCGCACCGCACGCTGGGCACGAGCTGCTGCTGGCGGAGCAGGACGTGGAGGGCGCGCTCGCGCTGCTCGACGCCGTGGAGGCCGGGCTGCAGAGCGCCCCGCGCCCCTACGCGAGCCTCCTGCAGGAGAGCGTGCAGCAGCTGCCCTCCGCCGAGCCGGAGGGCGCGGACTTCGAGTCGCTCGACGACGCCGGCGCGCGGCTGCGCCAGAGCGCGGGCGCGCTGCTGCCCGAGCTCGAGCTCGGGGCTCCGGCCTTCGAGCCGCTGCTCGGCGAGGACGCCGAGGTGGACGCGGCGCTCGGCGCGCTCGAGTCCGCGGAGCCCGCGTGGGCGGCCACCCTGCCCGGGTGGGACGCGGCGCGCGGCGGCTCGCAGCGCCCCGAGCGCCTGCACGCGGGCGCCATCCGCCAGGCGGCTTCAGGGCCCGTGGGGCCCGTGGGCCCTCTGGACGGGGACGAGGAGGCGCTCGAGGCTGACGCCCTCGATCCGCTGGACACCTGGTACGTCGCCCCCGCGGGCAGCCCCCAGGGCCCGCTCACGCTGCAGACCCTGCGCGAGCGCTGGGAGGCGGGCGAGGTGGGCCCCGACACCCCGTGCTGGAGCGGCGGGATGGCGCGCTGGGTGCCGCTCGCGCGCGTGCTGCGGCTCGCCGGCGCGCTCGCCCCGCCCGTGCCGCGCCTCAGCCTCTCGCAGGTGGCCAGCAGCCTCAGCGCGCCGCCCGCGGCCCCCGCGAAGCCCGCCTACCAGCCGGTGGCGAGCAGCGCCCTGCGCTCGCTGCTCGCGGACGAGGAGCTGCACGCCCGCGACGAGGCGCTCGCCCGCAGCGAGGCCCTCGCCCGCCTGCAGGAGGCACGCGCCGCGGCCCTCCATACCTACGTGCCCCCCGCGCCCGTCGCCCCGGAGGCGCCCGCCGCCCGCCGCGGCACCGGCGTGGTGGGCGCCGCGCTGCTCGGCGCCGCGATGACCGCGCTCGTCATCACCTGCGCCCTGCTCGGCTTCGCCCTGCTGCGCAGCCGCGAGCACGCGGAGGCGCCCGCGCGGGCCGCCGCCGTGCCCACCGCACAGGGCGCCGCGGTGGCGAGCGCTCCGCCGCAGCAGGGTGAGGGTGCGCAGTCCGCCCGCAGCGCGCAGGCCGCTGCGGCTCCGGGCGCCGAGGCGCAGGGCAGCGGCGCCCGCGCCGGTGGCGCGAAGGGCGCGTCGGCTCCGCAGGCCCCCCTCGCAGGTCCGGGCGCCGCGCCGTCCGCGCGCAATGCGCCGGCGGGCTCCGCAGGCTCCCGCGACGCGAAGCTCGCTCCGGCAGGTGCCCGCGACCCGCAGAGTGGCTCGGCCAACGCTCGCGCCGCACAGGGCGGCCCGGCAGGGGTTCGCGATGCATCGGCGGGCGCAGCCGGGGCTCGCGAGGCGCAGGGCTCCGACGCCGCCACGCGCAGCGCCGCGGCCTCCGCGCGCAGTGCCCAGGGAGCTGCGGGCTCCACGCACCAGGCGCAAGCCGGTGCGGCCTCCGCAGGCGAGACGCAGGCGGCCAGTGCTCGCGCCCTCCCGGGCAGCGCCTCCGCAGCGCGCGCTGCGGGCTCCAGCGCCACCACCGACTCCGGCGAGGTGACCTTCGAGGACGAGTCGGACGGCGCCGCCCCGCAGGCCGCCGCCGCCACCCCCGGCCCCGACGAGGAGTTCGAGCGCGAGCTCGACGGCGAGGTGCCGCCGCGCACCGCTGCCACTGCATCCGGAGCCGCTGCCGGCGCGTCCTCGGGCACGTCCACCGGCCCTGCCGACGACGCCGCCGCGCGCTCGGGCGCCAGCGCGAAGGCCGCCGCCGAGGCGGCCCCCGCTCCCGCCGCCGTGCCCACCGCCTACGTACCCCCGCCCCCTGGCGGCGGCGCCGAGCTGCGCGAGACGCTCGGCCAGGCGGACATCATGGAGACGGTGCTCGCCCACCGCGCCCAGGTGAAGGCCTGCGTGGACGCCCAGCGCAAGCTGCAGCCCGACCTCACCGGCCGCCTCGTGGTGCGCTTCAGCGTGCTCCCCAGTGGCACCACCGCCGACGTCTCCACCGAGACCGAGGAGCTGCAGGGCACCCCGCTCGCCACCTGCATCGAGGGCGCGGTCTCCGGCTGGACCTTCCCCGTGCACCGCGTGCAGGGGCCGCAGATCCGCTTCCCGTTCACGCTCTGAGTCTGCGTCAGCGTCGCTGGCCGTCTGTCGCTCCGCGCCTCGCGATCCGGAGCGCCGCGAGCACGAAGCCACTGGCGGCCCAGGAGACCGCGCCACTGACGAGCCCCGCGACGACGCACATCCCCAGGCTCAAGGCGCGGAACGTGGGGTCGTCGGCGAACTCGGAATCACAGTGCGGCTGCAGCGCCGTGCAGGGGTCCGGATGGCCGAAGCTCCAGAGCGCGAGCAAGATCAACGACACCGTGACGGCGAAGGCCGACGCCAGTCCGATCCGCGCCTGAAGGGCGCGCGAGGTCGAAGTCACCCCGGCCCTCTTGCCCCGGGCGCAGGGGTGGCGCGGAAGCGGTACGCCACGCCGTCGTCGCCGCGGCTGTAGCCCTGCAGGGGCTGCACCTCCACCTGCGCCCCGAGCACCTCGAGCCCGCCCTTCGCGAAGCCCATCACCGAGTACTCGAAGTACACGTGGTGGAAGGGCACCCCCACGATGCGCAGCTCCGTCGCCTCGGGGCTGGGCAGCACCTGCAGCTCGCCCTCGGTGAAGTAGCCCTTCCAGATGAAGGGGGTGAACTGCAGGAAGCGCCGGAACTCGCCCGGCTCGAACATCCCGCGCAGCTGCCCCTGGCGCAGCGCGTAGTGCCCGCTCGTCTCGCCGAACTGCCAGTAGCCCTGCTCCACGTTGCCGCTGTGGAAGGTGCGCACCAGCGCGTCGTTGAGCGCGAGGAAGGGCTGCACCGGCAGCCGCGTCACCGGGAGGATCGGCTGCTGGAACAGCGGCTCCTGCTTCGCGAAGTCCGCGAGGAAGCGGCGCCACGCCTCCACCCCGTACGTCGCCTCCGCCATCGCCTGCCGCGCGAGGAACGCCACGCCCTTCACTTCCATGCGGAGACCCCTGTTGGAAGACGGGTACACGCCCTGCCCCGCCGCGCCTGCTCTCTCTCGCCCCCGGTTCTACCCCTCAGCCCGGCGCCCCGGGAAGCGCCGCCGCCTCCTCCCCCCCGCCGCGCGCCGCCCCTGAGGCGCCCGAGGTCCCCGGCGCCAGGGCCGGCTGCGCGGGTGCGCCCTCCAGCGGCAGGTACGCGGTGAAGGTGGAGCCCTCCCCGGGCCGGCTCTCCACCTCGATGCGCCCGCCGTGTGCGCGCACGATCTGCTGCGAGATGTACAGCCCCAGGCCCAGCCCCCCGTACGCGCGCGCGCTCACCGCGCGCTCGAAGCGCCCGAAGATGCGCGAGAGCGCCTCGGGCGCAATGCCGATGCCCCGGTCGCGGATGCGCCACAGCGCCCCGCCCTCCGGCCCCCGCCCCAGCTCGATCTCCACCGGCCGCCCCGCCCCGTACTTCAGCGCGTTGGTGAGCAGGTTGGTGAGCACCTGCTCCAGCCGCAGCCGGTCCCAGCGCCCGATGACCGGCCCCCCCGGAGCGCCGTCCTCCTCCCGCACCCGCACGCTCGAGCCCGCCTGCGCGGCCTGGTCGGCGAAGCGCTCCACCACCTCGTCCGTGAGCTGCCGCAGGTCCACCTCCTCGGGCTGCAGCGGGAGCCTCCCCGCCACGATGCGCGAGACGTCCAGCAGGTCGTCCACCAGCCGGCTCAGCCGCCGCACCTGCCCCACCGCCTTCTGCATCTTGGGCGCGAGCGCCTCGGGCGCGCTGCGGGCCGCGAGCGCGCGCTGCAGCACCTGCAGCTGCAGCTGCAGCGGGGTGAGCGGCGTGTGCAGCTCGTGGCTCGCCACGCTGAGGAACTCCTCGCGCAGCCGCACCGCCTCCTGCGCCTGGCGGTAGAGCCGCGCGTTGTCCAGCGCCACCGCGGCGCGGCGCGCGAGCTCCTCGGCGAGCGCCACCTCGTGCGGCCCGTAGCGAAAGCCCGGCCCCCCGTGCACGAGCATCAGCACCCCCAGCGTCTGCCCGCGCACCTGCAGGGGCAGCGCGAGCGCCACGCGCGCCCCCAGCCCGCGCAGCAGCTCGGCGTGGCCCGCGTCCGGGCTGTAGGCCTGCAGGAGCTCCGCGCTGTTCACCCGCAGGGGGCGCCCCGTCATCAGCACGTGCGCGGTGGGGCTGGGGCTGTCCCAGCCCGGCGGGTAGCGCTCGCCCAGCGTCCGCAGCAGCTCCTCGCGCCGCGCGTCCGCGTGCGCTGCCGCGCGGCGCACCGGCCGCCCCTCCTCGTCCACCGTGTCCACGACGCACCACTCGGCGAGCTGCGGCACCGCGAGCCGCGCCACCCGCGCGTACGCCTGCGCCTCGTCCGTCAGCTCCGCCAGCTGCGCGCTCGCCTCCAGGAGGAAGGCGCGCGCGTCCTCCGCCCGCTTGCGCTCGCTGATGTCCACGAAGCTCACCACCCGCCCCACCAGCTCCCCGCCGCGCAGCACCGGGTGGCTCCACAGCTCCACCGGCAGCGCGCTGCCGTCCGCGCGCCGCAGCGCCTGCCCCTCCACGTGCACCGGGCGGCGCGTGCGCAGCTCCTGCACCAGCTCGCTCTCCTCGCGCGGCAAGAGGCTCCCGTCCGGGCGGAAGTGCGGGCGGAAGTGCTCCAGGTCCTGGCCGATGAGCGCCTCCGGCCCCTCGGTCGCGGCGCCCAGCAGCCGCACCGCCGCCGCGTTGCAGAAGGTGCAGCGGCCCTCCAGGTCCAGCCCCACCAGCCCCTCCGCCGTCGCGTCCAGCAAGAGCCGGGTGCGCTCCTCGCTCGCCTCCAGCCGCTCGCGCGCCTCCTGCACCTGCTCCGCCATCTCGTCGAAGGCCTCGCCCACCCGCGCCAGCTCGTCGCTGCCGCCCACGTCCGCGCGCGCGCTGCCCTCCCCCGCCGCGAGCCGCCGCGCCGCCCCCACCAGGCTCTGCACCCGCCGCCCGAGCGACACGTGGAACATGAGCCAGAGCGCGAAGGCGAGCAGCGCGAGCAGCGCCATGCGCTCGAGCACCCGCATCTGCACGGAGCGCAGCGCCACGGCCCGCTGCCGGGTGAGGTCCAGCTCCATCACCAGGAGCCCCACCCGGTCCGGCCACAGCTCCGTCGCGCGCCCGCCCCACACCACCGGGAAGGCGCCCACCAGCGCGCCTCCCCCCTCCACCTCCTGCACCTGCCCGCCCAGCCGCTGGCGCACCCCGTCCGTCACCCCCCGCGCCGCGGCGGGCAGCGGCGGCTCGAGCCCCGCCGCCTCGCGCCCCACCAGCTCGCGCCGCGTGGCGGCCACCACCCGGCCCGCGTCGTCCACCAGCAGGCCGCGCTCCAGGTTCACGTCCGCCCCCAGCCGCGCCACCTCCTCGCGCACCCGCTCCGTCTCGCCCGCGCGCAGCAGGAACTCGAGGTGGCTCTGCAGGTCCGCCATCCGGTGGCCGAGGTCCTCGCGCGCCATCTGCTCCACCTGGCGCTCGGCCGTGCGCGCGCTGCGCACGTAGTCGTAGAGCCCCACCAGCCCGCCGAAGAAGAGCAGCGCGAGCGGCACCGCGTAGCGCAGGGGCGGCAGCAGCCCGCGCCACGGCCGGCCGGAGCGCGCCGGCGCCCGGCCCTCCCGAGCCCCCTCCAGCGCCCGCTCCGGCGTCCCCGGGCCCGAGGCCCCTCGGCTCAGCGCCCCCACGGCGCCCCCGGGCCCGCCGCCGCCACCTGCCGCGGCGCGCCGCCCTGCAGCGCGCGCGCGTCCGCGAGCGGGGCCTCGGGCCAGGCGCCGCGCACCAGCCCCAGCCGCAGGAGCACCTCGTACATGCGCCGCGCGATGGGCACGATGCCCGGGCGCTCGCCGCCGAGCAGCGCGAGGTTCTCCTCGCGCGAGGGGAAGTGCAGCTGCGTGCACACCCTGCGGAACTCCTCCGCGCTCATCCCCAGCCGCGGGCTGAGCTCGAGGCTCGCCGCCTGGGGGCGCGCCTGCACCGTGTCCGCCGCGGCGAACCAGGCATCCAGCAGCGCCGCCACCTCGGCCGGGTGCGCGTCCAGGTACGCGCGGCGCACCACCAGCACGTCCTGCACCTCGCCCGGCAGCTCGCTGCTGTCGAAGAGGCGGCGCGCGCCGGCCGCCATCAGCTGCCCCACCACCGGCTCGAAGCTCACCACCGCGTCCAGCGCCCCCTCGCGGTAGGCGCGCACCTGCTGCTCCACGGGCGTCCACACCACCTGCACGTCCGACGCCGCGAGCCCCGCCCGCTCCAGCGCGCGCCCCAGCACGTACCCGCTCACCCCGGACTCCTCCACCCCCACGCGCCGGCCGCGCAGCGCGCGCACCTGCGCCACCTCCGGGCGCGCGAGCAGCGCGTCCGCGCCCTGCGAGATGTCCATCACCAGCACCACCCGCGGCTCGAAGCCCTGCTGCGCGAGCGCGAGCGCCATGTCCAGGGTGAGGCCGGCCGCATCCAGCGCCCCGTTGCGAAAGGCGCGGTTCACCTCGGAGAGCGAGCTGTACTCCACCAGGCGCACCTGCGCGTCCGGCAGCTGCCCGCTCTCGCGCGCGAGGAAGAGCGGCTCGTGGCCCGGCCACATCACCGTGCCCAGCCGCATGGGCGCGGGCGGGGGCTGGGTGCAGGCGGCGCCGCCCGCGAGCAGCAGCACCAGCAGTGCCGGCAGCAAGGCGAGAGGGGGGCGCCGCCCCCGGGGCGCACTCGGCTCTGTCCGGGCAGCTGCCGGCCCTGCAGCCCTCGCCATGGGTGTGCCTCCCCGCGTCTGGCCCGCCCGGGAATGGTGGGCATGCGGGCGGCGGAGCCGCAATGGACCTGCCCGGCGCAGGCCGCGCGCCCTCCGCCTGCTCCGCGAGCAGGTGAGGTCACGCGCCGCTCGCCGCCCCGCCTGCCGTCAGGGAGCCCGGTCGGGAGCCCGGTCGACCCGGGCCCCCGTCGCGGCGTCGAAGCGGTGCAGGAGCGCCCCGGGCCGCAGCCGCACCCACGCGGGCGCGCCCGGCGGGGCGTCGAAGTCGGACGCGGCGCGCGCCGTGAGCCGCTCGGTGTGCCCTCCCTCGGTGCGCTCCACCGTCACCCAGGCCTCCGCGCCCAGCGGCTCCACCAGGTACACGCGCGCCGCGAGCGCGCCCCCGGGCGGCGCCGCTCCCGCGCCCACCTCCAGGGCCTCGGGGCGCACGCCCAGGGTCCAGGCTCCGGGCCCCTGCCCCAGCGTCCCGGGGCGCACCAGGTTGATGCGGGGGCTGCCGAAGAAGCCCGCGACGAAGGTGTTGGCGGGCGCGGCGTAGAGCTCGCGCGGCGGGGCCACCTGCTGCACGCGCCCCGCGCTCATCACCACCACCCGGTCCGCGAGCGTCATCGCCTCCGCCTGGTCGTGCGTCACGTAGAGGAAGGTGGCCCCGAGGCTGCGGTGCAGGGCCTTGAGCTCGCCGCGCACCTGGGTGCGCAGGGCCGCGTCCAGGTTGCTCAGGGGCTCGTCGAAGAGGAACACCCGGGGCCTTCGCACCAGCGCGCGCCCCAGCGCCACGCGCTGGCGCTGGCCGCCGGAGAGCTCCTTCGGCCTGCGCGCGAGCAGCGCCGTGAGCCCGAGGCGCTCGGCGGCCTCTCCCACGCGCCGGCGGATCTCCTCGCGCGGCAGCCCCGCCACCTCGAGCGGGAAGGCGAGGTTTCCCTCCACCGTGCGGTGCGGGTAGAGGGCGTAGCTCTGGAACACCATCGCCACGTCGCGCTCGCGCGGGCTCTGCTCGTTCACGCGCTCCCCGTCGATGCGCAGCTCGCCGCTGCTGGGGCGCTCGAGCCCCGCCACCAGGTTCAGCGTGGTGCTCTTGCCGCAGCCGCTGGGCCCCACGAGGCAGACGAACTCCCCGTGCGCCACGTCCAGGCTCACGTCCGAGACGGCCGCGGCGCCACCGCGCGAGCCCGCACCCTCGTACACCTTGCCCACGCCGATGAGCTCCACGCGCGCCACGTGCCGCTACTCCTTCACCGCGCCCGAGGTGAGCCCGGACACGATGCGCCTTTGGAAGAGGAGGGTGAGCACCGCGAGCGGCAGCGTGGCCACGAGGCTCGCGGCCGCCACCTCGCCCCAGGGCTCCACGTGCTCGCCGGCGAAGAGGCTCAGGGCCACCGGCACCGTGCGCCGCTCCGGGGAGCTGAGGAAGGTGAGGGCGTAGAGGAACTCGTTCCAGCAGAAGATGAAGACGAGCAGCCCGGTGGTGGCGAGCCCCGGCGCGGCGAGCGGCAGCAGCACCCGCCAGAAGGCGCCGAAGGGCGTGCACCCGTCCACCCGCGCCGCGCGGTAGAGCGCGTCCGGCAGCTCGCGGAAGAACGACGTGAGCAGCCACAGCGTGAGCGGCAGCGCGAAGGTGGCGTAGGGCAGCACGAGGCCCAGCAGCCGGTCGCGCAGCCCCACCGCGCGCAGGAGCAGGTAGAGCGGGCTCACCGTGGCGATGGGCGGGAACATGGACACCCCCAGCGCGAGCGCGAGCAGCAGCCCGCTGCCCGGAAAGCGCAGCTTCGCCAGCGCGAAGGCCGCGCTCGCGCCCACCGCGAGGCAGAACGCGGTGGTGGCCGCCGCGAGCAGGAGCGAGTTGGCCACCGCCCTGAGGAAGGCGCCGCCCGCGAGCACGCTCGCGTAGGACGCGAGCGTGAGGTGGGTGGGGAGCCCTGCGCGGGTGAGCTCGTCCTCCGGGCGCAGGCTGGTGAGCAGCTGCCAGGCGAAGGGGCCGAGGAAGAAGGCGAGGAAGGCCGCGCACGCGAGCGCGCGCGCGAGCCCCGGGCCCTCGCCTGCTGGCGCCGGGCGCCTCACGCGGTGCGCTCCCTTCCCACCAGCCGCACCAGCACCAGCGCGAGCGCCGCGACGCACAGGAAGGTGGCCACCGCGAGCGTGGAGCCGTAGCCGAAGTCCCCCGAGCGCATCAGCGTCTTGTACGCGTAGAGGCTGAGGGTCTCGGTGCTGTTGGCGGGGCCTCCCTCGGTGAGGACGTAGAGGGCGTCGAAGACGCGGAAGGCATCGAGCGCGCGAAAGAGCAGCGCGAGCGCGAGCGCCGGGCGCAGCAGCGGCAGGGTGATGGAGCGGAAGGTGCGCCAGGCTCCCGCCCCGTCCACGCGCGCCGCCCGGTACAGCTCCTCGGGGATGCCCTGCAGGCCGGCGAGCAGCAGCAGCGCGACGAAGGGGGTGGTCTTCCACACGTCCACGAGGATGGCCGCGTGCAGCGCGAGCCGGGGGCTGCCGAGCCAGTTGAGCGGGGGGCCCGGCAGCAGCGCGTTGACCAGGCCGTAGTCCGCGTTGAAGAGCCAGGCCCACAGCCGCGCGCTCACCACGGTGGGGATGGCCCAGGGGATGAGGACGCCGGCGCGCAGGAGCCCGCGGCCGCGAAAGCGCGCGTGCAGCAGCAGCGCGAGCGGCACCGCGAGCAGCAGCTCCAGCCCCACCGCCACGAAGGTGAAGTAGGCGGTGTTGCCCAGGGCGCTCCAGAAGCGCGCGTCGTGCAGGAGGAAGCGGTAGTTGCCCAGCCCGATGAACTCGCGCTCGCCGAACACCAGCACCACGCGCTGCAGGCTGAGCAGCAGCGCGGCCGCGAGCGGGTAGAGCGCCACCAGCGCGAGCACCGCCACGGCGGGCGCCACGAGCACGAGCGCCTGGCGCCGCTCGCGCGCGAAGGCGCTGGGGCGGCCGCTCACCGGTCCCTCCCCATCAGGTGGTCCACGCGCGCCTGGGCCCGCGAGAGGGCCTCCTCCGGCGGGCGCAGGCCGGACACGGCGGCGCTGAACTCGCCCTGCAGCACGTCCGAGAGCAGCGCGTAGTAGGGGGTGACGGGGCGGGGGCGCGCGGCCTCCGCCATGGTGCGCAGCTGGGCGATGAAGGGCACCTGGGCGCGCAGGCGCGCGTCGTCGTAGGCGGCGCGGCGCGGCGGGTTGCGTCCGTAGTGCAGGGCGAGCTGCACGTTGGCCTCGAGCGAGGTGAGGTGCGCGATGAGCTGCTCGGCGGCGCGGCGGCGCTCCGGGGGGCTGTGGGCGTTGAGCGCGAGCTGCCAGCCTCCGAGCGCACCGGCGCCGGGGCGCCCGTCCTCCGTGGGCAGGGTGCTGAGTCCCACGCGGCCGCGGATGGGGCTGCCGGGGGCCTGCGCTTCCGCCCAGGCGTAGGGCCAGTTGCGCATGAAGACGGCGCGCCCGTCCTGGAAGACGCGGCGCGCCTCCTCCTCGCCCGCGGCCGTCACGCTGCCGGGCGAGACACCCGAGGTGATGAGGCCGCGCAGGTAGCCGAGCGCGGCGAGGGCCTCGGGGGTGTCGAGCAGGACGCGGCCGTCCGGCGCCACCGCCTCGCCGCCGTGGCCCCAGAGGGCCTCGTACACGTTGCAGTTGAGGCCCTCGTACTGGCGGCCCTGCCACAGGTAGCCCTGCAAGCCGGGAGGGCCGTGGGCGAGCGCCTCGCGGGTGAAGCGCTCCAGCTCCGCGTAGGTGCGCGGCGCGCGCGGCACCAGGTCGGTGCGGTAGTAGAGCACCCCCACGTCCAGGTACCAGGGCACCGCGTAGGTGCGCCCCTGCACGAGCACCGCCTCGGCGGGGCCGGGCAGGAAGTCGGCGCGCAGGCGCTCGGGTGGGAAGGCGTCCGAGAGGTCGGCGATCCACCCGGCGCGCGCGAACTCGGGCACCCAGACCACGTCTGCCACGAGCACGTCGAAGTCCTGCGCGCGCCCCTCCAGCGCGGTGAGGAAGTACTGGTGCGCGAGGTCCGAGGCGTTGGGCAGCGCCTCGGTGACCAGCTCCACCTCGGGGTGTGCGCGGCGGAAGGAGTCCAGCAGGGCACGGAAGGGCGCGGGGTCCCCCCACAGCGGCTGGTGCTTGAAGACGAGCCGCACCCGGCCGGGCGCCCCCGCCTCGCCGCCGGAGGGCGGCTCGCGCCGACAGCCCGTCGCGGCCGCCAGGAGGACGGCGAGCGCGAGCGCCGGCAGCCGCCATCCGCACGGGCGCACCTCGCCCCTGCGCCTCGCGAGCGGCAGCAGCGGCAGCGGCGGGCAGGGGCGCATGGCGGGGATTGCCACACCGGGGTGCTGCGCCGGTCAACGCGCGCGTGGTGGGGCGGTCGGGTCGCGGACAGCCGGAGGTCCGCGGGACGAAGGCAGCGTTCACCGCGCTGCGCGATTCAGGAGCATCGGCTCCCCCGCCCGCCTCACTCGCCTCCCGCCCCGCAGGCGCATCCGCCCGCTTTCGGAGCAGGGGCCCGGGGTGCGCGGGGAGCTCCTCGCGAGTGCCGGCCGCAGTCGCCCCGCCTGAGCGACCCGAGCCACCGGGCGCCGCGTCCTCCTCTGGCGGAGCGTCCGGTGCATCGGAGGAGTCATCCTGCGGGCGTCCCGGTGCCGGGCCAGGGGACGGTGCCGGCGCGGGCACCTCGCGGCGAATGGCCGCCCACACGGCCTCGGCAGCGACACCCGCTTCGTCCGCATCCACCGACTCGTGCAGCGCGCGCTGCGCGAAGAGGGCGAGCGCGCCCCAGGCCACCGACACCAGCACCCCGAGGGGCGCCTCGCGCAGCGCGCCGTCCCTCACGCCGCGCTCGAGCAGCTGCTGCATCCACTGCCGTGGATGGGGCGCGCCGTCCGTGTCCACATGCAGGGCACGCGCGTGGCGAGTGGCCCGCGCCTCCACTTCACCCTGGCGCGCCGCTGCAAGCCGCTCGGCCTCCTCTTCACGCCGGCGTGCCTCCGCCATCTCCGTGAGGAGCGAAGGGACCTCGTCCACATCGTCCGAAGCGCCCTCCTCCCACGGGCGCGGGACGCTGTCCGTCTCCTCCCGCGGGCGCGGAGGCGATGCCGGCCCGTCCTCCCCGAGCAGCTGCTCGAAGTACGCCGCGCCCTCCTCCACCTCTTGCGCCGCGGCATCCTCCGCCCCCGCGTCGCCGCTGCCCTCTCTCCCCTCCGCAATTTCCGCCCACCGCCCCGGTGCCACCCCCTGCATCCCGGCCCTCAGTGCCAGGAGCTCGCGTGCCTCCCTCCCGGAATCGAACCCCTCCGTCTCCGCCGTCTGGGCCTGCAGGGCCAGCAGCTCCCGCTCTCTCTCGGAGGTGGGCTCCTCCTCCTCCTCGCGAGGAGCGCCCTCCTCGTCCTCGCCCCGGCGAAAGAAGGGCGAGGAGCCGCGCGCCTCGGGCCTCTCGTCCAGCCGCGGGCCGCGCCGCGCCTCGGGACACGAGGC
>NZ_VJZZ01000025.1 GCF_009659535.1 Aggregicoccus sp. 17bor-14 | reverse complement strand
TCGAGGGCGTGGACGTTTTGCGCCCACGCCTCTGCGCACCCCTTCGACATAAAACCCAGCCCCGCTCCCGTCCTCCCTCGGGACTCCTCCTCACTCCCTCGGGCTGAAACGGCGAAACACGAGCCAGAGGGAGAGGGGACACTCCCCGACACGGATGAACCGTATGACTCTGAAGCCCAGAGCTGCCGGAGGCCTGCTCGCAGCCTCCCTCCTGCTCCTCTCCCTCACCGCCTTTGCCCAGCCGCAGCAGGGCGTCCTCACGCGGCCCCCCGAGCTCGAGCACACGGTCGAGGCCGTCTATCCCCCCGAGGCCGCCCAGCAGGGCCTCACCGCGAGCGTGCGCTTCTTCCTCACCATCGACGCTTCCGGTGCCGTTGCCGAGGCGCTCGTCCAGGACGGCCCCGTGGGGCACGGCTTCGACGAGGCGGCGCTCGCCGCCGTGCGGCAGTTCCGCTTCCGCCCCGCCGAGGTGGACGGCGTGCCCGCGCCCGTGCAGCTCGAGTACACCTACCACTTCACCCTCGCGCCGCCGCCTTCGCCCGAGCCCGCGGCTGCCGCCGTGCCGCGCGCGGTGCTGCGCGGACAGCTGCTCTCGCGCGGCAGCCGCGCCCGCGTGCCCTCCGCCACCGTGCGCTGCGGAGACGGCGCGGACGCGCCCGAGGCCGAGAGCGACGCGGAAGGCCGCTTCACGCTGGACGCCCCCGCGGGCGCCTGCGCCGTGTCCGTGGTCGCGCCCGGGCACCAGCTCTTCCGCACCCAGGAGCAGCTCGCGGCGAACGAGACGCTCGAGGTCGCCTACTACCTCGTCCCGCAGGGCACGGGTCTGCAGACCATCGTGCACGGCACGCGCGAGAAGAAGGAGGTCGTGCGCCGCACCCTCAACCGCGACGAGGCGACGAAGACGCCCGGCACGATGGGAGACCCCATCCGCGTGCTGCAGACGCTGCCGGGGCTCGCGCGCGCGCCCTACCTCTCCGGTGATTTGCTCGTGCGCGGCAGCAACCCGGGACAGACGAGCGCGCTGATGGACGGGGTGAAGATCCCGCTCCTCTTCCACCTGCTCGGCGGCCCCTCGGTCATCAACCCCGAGTTCATCGACTCGCTCGACTTCTATCCGGGCGGCTTCGGCAGCCAGTACGGGCGCGCGGTGGGCGGCATCGCGGACGTGGCCACGCGCAAGGGCGCGAGCGACACGCTGCACGGCTCCTTCAAGGTGGACGTGCTGGACACCGCGCTCTTCCTCGAGGCGCCGATGACGGATGGTGTCTCCGTGTCCGGCGCGGTGCGCCGCTCCTACGTGGACACGGTGCTCAAGGCGGTGCTCCCGCAGAAGGAGTCCGGCGGCACGCTGGTCATCGTGCCGCGCTACTACGACTACCAGCTGCGCGTGGACGTGGGGGCGCGCGCGGAGGAGGGGAGGCCCGCGGGGCGCAGCACCTACTCGGTGATGGGCTTCGGCTCGGACGATCAGCTGCGCCTGGTGGACACCGGCGGTGACAACGACCGCGACTACGACGTGAGCTTCCACACCCACTTCGACCGCCTGCGCGGCGCGTGGAACTACCGCCACGGTGGGCTCTCCAGCACCTTCGTGCCCTACGTGGGCTACGACCGGCTCACCTCGGACTTCGGCAACAACGACGAGCACGACAGCCTGTGGAGCCTCGGGGCGCGCGAGACGCTCGCGCTGGAGCTGAGCTCGCGCGTCACCGCACGCGTCGGCGCGGACCTGCTCTACAGCCGGATGAGCGCGCACCTGCAGCTGCCCGTCGCCACGGACGACGAGCTGGTGCCCTTCCCGGGCTCGGCCCCCCGCGGCGAGACGCAGACGCTGCACGAGAGCCTGGGCGGCCTGGACGGCGCGCTCTTCGTGGAGGCCGACCTGAAGCTGGGCCGGCTCACCGCGACGCCCGGCCTGCGCGCGAACCTCGGCCGCACGAGCGGCCACAGCCCCATGGCGCTGGACCCGCGCCTCTTCCTGCGGCTGCAGACGGGCGAGCACACGGCCCTGAAGGGAAGTCTCGGCCTCTACAGCCAGTCGCCGGACGTGTGGCAGTTCATGCGCCTGCCCTACGGCAACCCGGAGCTCGGCTACGCCCGCGCCTTCCAGAGCAGCCTCGGCGTGGAGCACCACTTCGACGACTCCTTCAGCGTGGACGTGACGGGCTTCTTCAACCGCCGCTACGCGAACGTGGTGGCGCCGGGCCAGGTGCACGTACTGCCGGACGGCAGCGTCGCGCGCGAGCGCTACAGCAACGACGGGCTGGGACGCGCGTACGGCGTGGAGGTGATGGTGAAGAAGGAGCTCACCGAGCGCTTCAGCGGCTGGCTCTCGTACACGCTGAGCCACGCGGAGGACGGGCGCGCGGGCGCGGACCCGCAGAGCCCTTCGCAGGGCGCGTTCGGTGAGGGCCAGACGCTGGGCTACGACCTCAGCCCCTACGATCAGACGCACGTGCTCACGCTGGTGGGCAGCTACAAGCTGCCGCACGGCTGGGAGCTGGGCGGACGCTTCCGCTTCACCTCGGGCCGCCCGGTCACGCCCCTGGTGCACGACTCCGACCTCTACCAGGTGGACGGCAACCAGTACGGCACGGTGCGCGGCCTGCTGCTCTCCGAGCGCACCCGCGGCTTCCACCAGCTCGACATGCGCGTGGAGAAGGGCTGGACCTTCGAGCGCTGGACCCTCTCTGCGTACCTCGACGTGCAGAACCTCTACAACGCCCAGAACCAGGAGGGCGTGCTCACCGACTACCGCAACCGCCGCGAGTACGAGCTGCCCGGCCTGCCCATCCTCCCGGTGGTGGGCGTGAAGGGGAGCTTCTAGCCATGCGCCTCACGCACGAGACCTCCATGAAGACCCGCCTCCTCCTCTGTCTCCTCGCCCTCGCGGCCTGCGCTCCGGACATGGACGAGCCCACGCTGGTGCACGACCTGCGCGTGCTCGGCATCTCCACGGACGCGCCCGAGCTGCTCCTGCCCGCCTGCGATACGTCGCCGCAGGTGCTCGCCGCACTGGACACGCCGGTGCACTACCGCGCCCTCATCGTGGACCCGCAGGGGGAGGAGCGCGCGCTGGACTACCGCCTCTGGGCCTGCGCGGACGCGGAGGACCTCACCTGCGCCGAGGCCAACGGCCGCGTGCTGCTCGCGGAGGGAAGCACCTCCGCAGGCGAGCTGAGCGTGGACGTGCGGCCGGGCACGGCCTTCCTCCCGGACGGCACGGCGCTGCTCGAGCGCGTGCGCGCGAAGGACGACTACGCGGGGCTCGGCGGCGTGCGACTGCCGCTGGTGCTCGAGCTCTCGGCGGGCGAGGAGCGCATCCACGCGCAGAAGCTGCTCGTCTACAGCTGCCCGCTCGTGGAGGGCATGCGCGCGAACCAGAACCCCGAGCCTCCGGGCCTGCTGCTCCAGGGCCAGCCGTGGCCGCAGTCGCAGAGCGCGGAGCAGGCCGTGGCGCTGCCCGAGCTGGTGGGGCCGGGGCCCTTCGCCGTGCAGGCCGAGGACTTCCGCGCGCAGGAGGAGGCGTACGTGGTGCCCAGCCTCACGCTGCAGCCGGTGTCCCTCACCGAGAGCTGGACGCTCGCGTGGCACGCGAGCCTCGGCGAGTTCAACCTGCAGCAGACGGGCGGCACGGACTTCGGCGGGCAGGAGTCGCGCAACCTCGTGAAGTGGAAGCCCTTCGAGGACGGGGGCAGCGCCGAGGCCCAGGTGGTCACCTTCTGGGTGGTGGTGCGAGACGGCCGCGGCGGGCTCTCCTGGACGAGCCGCCAGGCCCTCTGGCGCCCCTGAGCCGGGGGTCGGGGTGAGGGAGCCGGGCTCCCACCTCGCGCCCCCGCGTCCCCCGCGCTAAGAGCCCCCACCGCCGATGAAAGCCGCGCTCCTCTCGCTCCTCCTCTCCACCGCCGCGCTCGCGGCGGACGCCGTGCCCGAAGCCCCCGCCATCCGCCGCTTCGCGCTCGTGGTCGGCGCGAGCGACGGAGGCCTGGGCCGCGCGCGCCTGCGCTACGCGGGCAGCGACGCGCAGGCGATGGCGCAGGTGCTCACGGAGCTGGGCGGCGTCTCCCCTGCGGACGCGCAGGTGCTCCCGGACGCGGACCGCGCCGCCCTGCGCGCGGCCCTGGAGCACCTGCGCGAGCGCCTCGCGAGGGCCGGTGGGCACAGCGGGCGCTACGAGCTCATCGTCTACTACTCGGGCCACTCGGATGCGGAGGGGCTGCTGCTGCGCGGCGAGCGCCTGGAGTACGGCGAGCTGCGCGCGGCGCTGCAGGCCGCGCCCGCGGACGTGCGCATCGCCATCCTCGACTCCTGTGCCTCGGGAGCCGTGACGCGCGCGAAGGGTGGGGTGCGGCGCCCCGCGTTCCTCGAGGACCTCAGCAGCCAGGTGAAGGGGCACGCCTTCCTCGCCTCGAGCTCGGAGAACGAGGTCGCGCAGGAGTCGGATGCGCTGGGCGCCTCCTTCTTCACGCACTTCCTGCTCACCGGCCTGCGCGGCGCAGCGGACGCGAGCGGTGACGGCCGGGTGACGCTGAACGAGGCCTACCAGTTCGCCTTCCACGAGACGCTGGCGCGCACGGAGAAGAGCGCGGGCGGGCCGCAGCACGCGACCTACGACATCCAGCTCGCGGGCACCGGCGACCTGGTGATGACGGACCTGCGCGCCTCCAGTGCGCGCCTGCGCTTCTCGGGGCCCCTGGCCGGCCGGCTCTTCGTGCGCGACACGCAGGGGCGGCTCACGGCAGAGCTGCAGAAGGGGCCGGGGCGTCCGCTGGACCTGGCGCTCGCGCCCGGGCGCTACGGCGTGACGCTGGAGCGCGAGGCGCAGGCGTGGGGCGCGGAGCTGAGCGTGCCGCGCACCGGCTACCGCGAGCTGCTCGAGGACGAGCTCGTGCCGCTGCGCCTGCTGCGCACGGTGGCGCGCGGCGGCCCCGGCCAGGTGGACAACGCGCTGCCCGGCGCGCCCCCGGCCGATGCGCCCACGGTGGCGGTGAACGTCTCGCTGGTGCCGCCGCTGGACACCAACGCGCTGCGGGGCTCGCGCGCGCTGAACCACCTCGCGCTCGGCGTGCTCGCGGTGCGCTCCACGCGGCTCGAGGGGCTGGGGCTCGCCGCGGGCGTGGGCTGGGTGGACGGCAGCGCGCGCGGCGTGCAGCTCGCGGCGATTGCCAACGTGGTGGGCGGGCAGTTCCGCGGGGTCCAGGTGGGGGCGGGCAACCTCGCCTTCTCGGACGTGACGGGCGTGCAGGCGAGCGCGCTGGTGAGCAGCACCGAGGGCGCCTTCAGCGGCCTGCAGTTCAGCTCCACGGTGAACCGGGTGGCGGCGGGGATGACGGGGGCGCAGGTGGCGGCGGGCCTCAACTTCGCGCAGGAGGTGCGCGGGCTGCAGCTGGGGCTCGTGAACATCTCGGAGGGCGTGGTGGGCGCGCAGGTGGGGCTCGTGAACATCGGCAGCACCGTGCGCGGCCTGCAGCTGGGGCTGCTCAACGTGTCCGACGACGCCACCGTGCCCATCGGCCTGCTGAGCATCGTGCGCCAGGGGCGCCTGTCCTTCCAGGTGTGGGCGGACGACGTGGCCCCGGTGAACGTGGGGCTCAAGTACGGCGGGCGCCTCGTGTACGCGACGCTCAACTACGGCCTGGTGCCCTACCGCGGCACCTACCGGACCTGGTACGGCGCGGGCCTCGGGCTGCACCTGGACGTGCAGCCGGGCTACCTGGAGCTCGACGTCACCACGGGAGCCTGGGACTACCGCCTCGGAGACCACTCCCCGCCGGATGACTTCCTCAGCCGCGCGAGGCTCGTGGTGGGCAAGGACCTGCGGCGCCACTTCGGCCTCTTCGCGGGCGTGACGGCGAACCTCTACCGCACGGCGAAGGGCGACGACACGGCCTCGTGGCTGCCGCAGAAGGTGTTCCACGCCGGCGACCACGCGTACCGGCTGTGGCCAGGCCTGATGGCCGGCATCCAGATTTGAGCGCGCTCGCGAGCGGGACGCCTAGCCGCCCGTCACCGTCTTCTCGGTGCGCGCCGGGTCCGCGGCGATGTCCGCGTCCGTGTAGCGGATGGGACGCCACTGCTTCTGGGTGAAGAGCTGCAGCTGGTCCGAGTAGAAGGGAGAGGCGGGGTCCTCGTTCTCGCCGTAGGTGAGGAAGGCCTCCGCGTGGGGCCCGGCGTCGGTGAACTCCATGGCCATGAGGAAGCTGGTGCCGTAGTTCACGACGTAGCCGTCCGTGGTGAGCCCGCTCACCGCATCGAGGATGGGGCCCTGCGGCGTGGTGGGATCCGCCGAGGTCTTGGACTTGCGGTAGGTCACCACGTTCGCCACGCCGTCGCGCCCGAGGCCGCCGTGCAGGCCGAAGCGGGTGGTGCCGCGCAGGTGGTACTGCGCGTCCTTCAGCGCCACGTCCGGCGCCTTGCCGCCCTGCTGCAGGCGCGCCACGGCCGTCTCCAGCGCCGTCAGCACCGGGTCCGGGCCCGAGGCGGGCGCGGGCGTGAGGGTGTTGGGCGTGGTGATGGGCTGGTCCGGGTTGAAGTCCACCGCGAAGAAGGTGCCCGCGCGCGTGGGCTCGCTGCGCGAGAGGGCCACGCTGAACTCGCGCCACAGCACGGCGCCCTTGCTGTCCGCATCGAAGCGCCCGTCCCAGCTCTCGAGCACCTTGCAGGCCGCGGACATGTCCGTGCGCGCCTCACCGCCCGTGGGGCGGGCCTTGCAGCGCTGCACCACGTCGGCGCGCACCAGCTCCTCGCTCATGCTGCGGTTGCTGAGGATGGCGCCCTTCAGCTCGTCCAGGGTGAAGTTCCCGTCCGCACCCGAGGCCCCGCCCGACTTCTGCTCGGTGAGCAGGGTGAGGTTCATGCGGGTGCGCAGGCTCTGCGGCACGCGCGAGAGTCCCTGCAGGGGGCTGAAGCCGGTGAGGGGCGCGGCGGGGTTCGCGAGCCAGTGGCTGTCGTTCGCGTTGAAGACGAAGTCGCGGCGCGAGAGCTGCGGCACGCCCGCGAAGGGCACGAGGCCCGGGTCGCGCGCGCCGGGCGCCTCCACCCACTCGTTGGCCGGGTCGCTGCCGTCGAAGGCGATGAGGCCCGCGCCCGCCAGCGTGGCGATGAGGGGGTTGAGCGGGGAGGCCGGCGGCGAGTCGTTCTGCACGATGCGGCGCCAGCGGTCGAGCGCCGCGGCGGAGTGGTTGGGCGTGGCGGAGGCGTCCGCGTACCAGACGTTGCCGTCGCGGTCGGTGGCCATGGTGTTCACCCAGGGGATGCCCTGCACGGAGGAATAGGCCTGCTGGAACTCCTGCAGGCTCTTCGCGCGGTCCATCGCGAGGAACTGGTTGATGAACACCTTGTTGTCCAGGTTCGCGTCCCGGTAGGTGAGCGCGAAGCTGCTGTTCCACTCCACGCCGAAGGGGCTGATGATGGGCCCGTAGTGGCTGAACCAGATGTCGCGGCTGAGCGGCAGCTGGCTGCCGTCCGGCTGCAGCACGGTGATGCCGAAGGTCTTCTTCACCATGTCGCGCGGAGCGCCGTTGTACAGGTACTGCGTGGGGTGGCCCGGAATGAGCGGCAGCGCGTAGATGCTGAAGCGCTGGCCGCTGGAGAAGGTGTGCGTCCAGGCCACGTGCTCGTTGAAGCCGATGAGCACGCCCGGCGTGCCCATGAGGCTCACCCCGTAGATGTTGAGCTGGCCGGGGATGGTGAGGTGGCTCTCCCAGAGCCGCAGCTCGCCCTCCCAGGGGAAGTGGGGGTTGCCCACCACCATGCCCTTGCCGCTCGCCGAGCGCTCCGCGCCGATGGCCCAGCCGTTGCTCGCGAGCGCCTTCTCGCTCGAGAGCGGCACCGGGTCGATGCGCACGCCCGCGCCGCTCGTTCCCGGGGGCACGGCGGCCGCGATGTTGCTGACGAACTGGGTGCTGCTCGCAGCGAGCGAGAGCGAGAGCAGGTGGGCCATCAGGTCCTGCTCGTCGATGGCGCGCACCCACTCCTTGCCAGCACACCAGCCCTTCACGCCCGGAGGGCCGCCCACATCCTTGAGGTACTGGTTGTAGCCGGCGATGTAGCCGTCGATGAAGTCGTGCACCTCGGGCGGCTGGGCCTGCAGCGCCGCGGTGGCGCGCGAGCGCAGGTCCAGCGCGAGGTGCACGAAGTCGCTCGCCACGTTCGCGTTGAGCTCGCCTGCGCCCATGAAGCGCGCGCGCTCGCCGCGCACCTTGAGCACCTGGTCCGCGAGGATGCAGGCGTGGTCCTCGGCGAAGGCGTAGCCCTGGCCGAAGCCCGCGTTGCCCCAGCTGTCCGCGGTGATGTGGGGGATGCCGTGCGAGGTGCGCGTCAGCTTGGCGCTGTAGCGCGGCGTGGTGCTGGGCGGCGGCGTCTCGTCGCCCTTCTTGTCGTCGCTGCAGCCGGCCAGCGCGAGCGTGAGCGCGAGCAGCGCGCCGCCCGCCCTCCGACTGCGGTCTCGCCAGGACTGCGGCACCTCGGCCTTCGCGTCTCTCGAGCGCATGCGGACTCCCCTCCAGGGTGGGGCGCCCCGCGGGGGCAGGGCGCCAGTCTCGCGGACCTTACTCGCCTGTCCAGGCTCGGGGGAGGCCGCTTTGCCGCGGCCCGCCCGAGTGTCCGCAGCCGGGAGGAGGCGCCGGGGGCCCTGGATGAAACCCGGTTGCATCTGGCTAGCATGCCCATCCATGCGCCCACTCCCTCTCGCACTGCTGTCGCTGCTCGCTGCCCCCCTCGCGCTCGCCCAGGCGCCCAAGCCCGCAGCGGCCGCACCGCCTCCCGCGCCCGTGCTGCTGCGCGCCGCGCGCCTCTTCGACGGCCGCTCGGAGGCACTGCGCCAGGGCTGGGGCGTGCTGGTGCAGGGCGAGCGCATCCAGGAGGTGGGCCCCGCGGACGCGCTCGCCGCGAAGCGGCCCGGCGTGAAGGTGGTGGACCTGGGAGACGCGACGCTCTTGCCCGGCCTCATCGACGCGCACACCCACGTGCTGCTGCAGGGGGACATCACCGCGGAGGACTACGACAACCAGCTGCTCAAGGAGAGCATCCCCTACCGCGCGCTGCGGGCGAGCACCGCGGCGCGCACCGCGCTGATGAACGGCTTCACCTCCATCCGTGACGTGGAGACGGAAGGCGCGATGTACGCGGACGTGGACGTGAAGCACGCCATCGAGAACGGCGTCATCCCGGGGCCGCGCATGACGGTGTCCACGCGCGCGCTCGCCCCCACCGGCATGTACCCGCTCTCCGGCTACTCCTGGGAGCTGAAGGTGCCCGAGGGCGTGCAGATCTCCGACGGCCCGGATGCCCTGCGCCACGCGGTGCGCGAGCAGGTGAAGTACGGCGCGGAGTGGATCAAGGTCTACGCGGACCGCCGCTACTACGAGACGGGCCGCCCCGAGCGCCCGGTGCGCAGCTGGGTGAACTTCACCGACGAGGAGATGCGCGCCATCGTGGACGAGGCGCACCGGCTGGGGCGCAAGGTGGCGGCGCACGCCATCGGCTGGGACGGCATCGACGCGGCGCTGAAGGGCGGCGTGGACAGCATCGAGCATGGCGACGGGCTCACCGACGATCTCATCGCGCGCGTGGTGAAGCAGAACGTCTACTGGTGCCCCACCATGTGGGTGGGCGCGTACGTGGCCGAGGGGCGCGGCGGCATCTGGCCCGCGCTGGTGAAGCACGAGGAGCGCGCCTTCCAGAAGGCCTTCAAGGCCGGGGTGCGCATCGCCTACGGCACGGACGCGGGCGGCTACGCGTGGACCGAGCCCCAGGCCGCCGAGCTCGCGATGATGGCGAAGTACGGCATGCCGCCGCTCGCGGTGCTCAAGAGCGCGACCTCGGTGGCTGCGCGGCTGCTCGACCCGGTGTGCGCCCCGCAGGCGAAGACCTGCGCCTCGAGCGACGTGGGCGAGCTCGCCCCCGGGCGCTACGCGGACGTCATCGCCGTGGACGGCGACCCGCTGCAGGACCTGGCGCGCATGCAGAAGGTGCGCTTCGTGATGAAGGGCGGGGTCGTCTACAAGGGCCCTTGAGCTACTGCGGCCTCCGCCCCAGCCCGAGCAGCGCGGGCATCGCCACGCGCTGCGGCCCGGTGCCCAGCTGCGCCTGCATTCGTGAGAGCAGCGCCGGGGCCAGCGCGCGCCACTTCGCCTCGCCCAGCCGCTGCGCCATGATCGCCACGGGTGCGGCGCTGCGCACCATCCCCTGGAACAGCGCCTCCGTGCTGGGCAGGTCCACGGCGTGCACCACCTCCTGCACCTGCAGGTGCACGAAGCCTGCGGCGCCCATCTCCCGCTCGAAGTCCGAGGGCTCGGAGAGCGGCGCGTGCGGGTCGTTCATCGGCAGCCCGGGGACCTCCTCTCTCAGCGCGCCGAAGAAGGCCAGCATGTGCGGCACGCGGGTCACCGAAACCCAGGCGGACACCACCGCGCGCCCGCCGGGCCGCAGCACGCGGGCGAGCTCCGCGAAGCCGCGCCCGCGGTCGGGGAAGAACATCAGGCCGAACATGGAGAAGGCCGCGTCGAAGGAGGCGTCCGCGTAGGGCAGGGCCATGCCGTCGCCCACCCGGGCCTCCACCTGCGCGCGCGCGGCCTCGGCCCGCGCGCGCAGCCGCTCCACCATCGCGGGTGAGAAGTCGAGCGCGCTCACCTGCGCCGTGCGCGCCGCGAGCAGCGAGAGGGTGCCCGGCCCCGCCGCGACGTCGAGCACCCGCTCGGCCGGCTGCAGCCGCGCGAGGCGCAGCGCGTCCGCGGCGTAGCGCTCGAAGAGGGGGACGTTGAAGTCCACGTAGCCGTCGACGATGAGGTTCCACGGCTCGGGCACGGCGAGGGGCGAGGGCTCAGGCATGCCCGCGACCGTGCGCGCGCAGCGGTACGCCGGCCATAGCCCCGGAGTTCAGGTCTTCGGCGAAGCCGTGGGCACGGCCTGCAGGTCCAGGTCCACGTCGAGCTTCTCGCCCACCAGCCAGCCGCCGTTGGCGAGCGCGTGGTTCCACTGGATGCCGAAGTCCGAGCGGTTGAGCGTGGTGCGCGCGGAGAAGAGCAGGCGTTGCTGGCCCCAGGGATCGGTGGTGGTGGCCAGGTGGCGTGCCTCGAGCACCACGGGCCGCATCACGTTGCGCAGCGTGAGCTCGCCGAGCACGCGAAAGGAGGAGCCCGCGCCGGGCTCCACACCCGTGGAGCGGAACTCGATGTAGGGCGCGCGCTCCGCGTCGAGGAAGTCCGCCGAGCGCAGGTGCGTGTCGCGGTCCGGCACCGCGGTGTTCACGCTCGCCGCCTCGATGCGCACGTGCACCTCGCCCTCGCGCGGGCGCTCCGGGTCCACCCGCAGCGTGCCCGAGATGCGCTCGAAGCGGCCGTGCACGCGCGCCACCACCATGTGCCGCGCGACGAAGAGCACGGCGGAGTAGTGGGGCTCGACGGTCCAGTCGGTCAGGGGCATGCGGCTCTCCGTGCTGGCGGTGCAGCTCAGCGGGCGAAGCTGTAGAGGTAGAAGTCGTCGAGGGAATCCGGGTAGTCGTGATACCGGACGGAGAGGGTGTGCTCGTCCAGGATGTCCACGGTCAGGGGCGTTGTCCCGCTGCCGTCCGCGCGCGTGATGCTCAGCGTCTTGCCGTCCGCGCTCAGGGAGAAGGTCGCCGCTCCTACGTAGGAATACGCGAAGCCGGTGATCCAGGAATCCTTGCCGAAGGTGGCCGCACGCTCTTGGGTCCAGAGCTGCGCCGTGCCGTCCTTGTTGAACACCCAGGTGTCACTCTCCGCGAGGGGGCCGGCGTAGTCGTTGGTCACGTTGTTGTGCTCGCACTGCATCCACAGCCGCGTCGTCTTCCACGTTCCGTAGATGGTGGGCGGCGAAGGCGGATGGTCGCGCACGAAGCCGTAGAAGCCGATGTCCTGCTCGGCCACGTGCGGCGCCGCGTAGTGGAGGTTCATGGCCACCGTCCAGTTCTCCTCCGGTGGCGCGTCGAAGGTGAAGATGAAGTCGCCCCCTTCGCGCGCGTAGCTCCAGGTCACGGCCTTGTAGACGACCGGGTTGAGGCTCGGGGTGAGGTAGCTCGCATTCACGCGGAGCGTCTCGGAGTGCCGCGGCGTCGCAGGGGCCAGCTCGATGCGGAGAGCGGACACGCCGAAGGTCTCGGCTCCCCAGCTCAGCAGCTCCTGCAGCATCGCCAGTCCCTTCGAGAGCGTGGAGCCGGGCGGCACCAGCGACGCCGTGAGCGACCGGTAGCTGGAGAGCACGCGGATGCGCTTGGGCTGCTTCTTGACGAAGTCGGCGGTGAACGAGCCCGCCAGGCTGAGCGCGGATGCCGCGCTCACCCGGGGCCCGACCGACAGGGCCTGGCTGGACGAGGAGCTGTCCATGTCCTCCACGAGCGCGGTGCCGAAGCGCTCGATGGCGCACGCCGTCCCCTTTCCGGCCTCCTCGAGGATGTTGAGCAGCCGGCCGAAGGCAAAGAGATTGCCCATCGCAGCGCGGAGTGCGGAGACCCGCGAGCCGCCCACCTCGCGCACCTCGCGGTAGGTCTGCACCGGGTTGATGCCCGTCAGCTGACCCTCGATGTGTGCGAAGACCTGGTCCATCCGCTTCTGCGGGTCCACACCCTTGACGCACCAGGGCTCGCCCTCGAACAGGGCGGCCTTCACCAGCGCGGCCGTGGGCCCAGCCCCCGAGCTGCTCGAGACGCCGACCAGGCCCGGGTTGGCCGCGATGTAGAGCGCCGCGTCGGCGCGCTCGGCGTCGCTGGCCTGCGCGAGCAGCGCCTCGACCTGCTGCGCCAGCTCCTCACCCTTCGCGGACAGCTCTGCGAGCTGCGACTCGCTGTAGGACTCGGTGGCGCGCAGCGAGAGCTGGGTCTGTGCCATGGCGGCGCGGCTGGCGCTCACGGCCTCGGTGATGCGCGTCGCGGGGTCGGCCACCGGCGCCGCCGCGTCCACCCGCAGCTTCACCGTCGCCTTGCGCCCGCCGTCCAGCTCCACCTGCAGCGCGTACTCCCCAGGCGCCTGCTGCGGGAGCTCCAGTCCGAGCTGGCTCACGCCCACGCGCGCGAGCTGCACCGGCGCGTCCCCGAGCGTGGCCGGGTACGTCTGCTGCGCCAGCGTGGTGCCGCCGGACACGTTCAGCGTCACCAGCGCCGTGGGCAGGTAGCTCGCCCTGTCCGGCGTCAGCGCCAGCTCGGAGCTGCCACCGGAGCCGTCGGAGCCACCCGGCGCACAGGACGCGGCGAGGGCCAGGGTGAGCAGGGCGAACAGCGGGAGGGCGCGCATGGGGGACCTTTGCAAGACCAACGACCGGAGCGAGGCCGGCACCATTGCAAAGGTGTGATTCCAGCGGCAAGGGGGCCTCCGCGCTCGCCCGCCTGTCCAGCGCCTCAGAAGAGGGTGAAGTAGAGCGCGAGCGACGCGTAGGCGCCGTGCACGTGTCCCGTGTAGGTGTCGTTCAGCGCCCCCTCCGCGGTGTTCAGGAGGGGTTGGGCGAGGGTGGCGAAGGGCTCGGAGACCTCGGCCTCGAGTGAGCTGGAGGCCGCGAAGGTGGTGAAGCCCCCGAGGCCCAGCTTCAGCTTCAGGCGCGCCGGCAGCGTCCACTGCCAGCCCAGCTCGAGCGCGCCCTGGTGCAGCGTGGAGTGCACGCGGGCGAGTGCCACCTCATCCAGCAGGTCCGGCGGCACGTCGATCCCCAGGGCGCGGAACAGGGTGCGCGTGCTCGTCACGTTGCCGCCCAGAGTGATGAGCGTGTAGCCGCCGGCGAAGTAGAAGCCGCGGTGCGGGAAGGGTCGCCAGCCGAGGAAGGTGCGCCACACCACCGCGCTCGAGAGCGAGTCCTCGACGAGCTGCGCGTCGTCCCTGCCGTACGCGCCCGTGCGCACGAGCACGTCGTCGAGCGTCTCCAGGTAGGAGCGGGGCATGCGGCCCACGGACGTGGACAGCTGGACGCGCCCGGGCAGCTCCAGCAGCGCCGCCGCATGGACGGAGAGCGGGAAGTCCGTGCCGGCGCCGAGCGAGAGCGAGACGGGCGACGCGGGGCGCGGCTCGGGAGCCACCGGCTCAGGGGCCGTGGGCGCGGCCTGACTCAGCACCACTGCGAGCACTGCGGCAGTGGCGGACATCACGGAGCTCCCGGGCTGCGCGCGGACATGCCCGAGAGATGGGGCCGGAGCGCCCCTTCCGCCAGCCCGCGCGCCTGCCTGGTCGCTCACGCCCGCGGGGGCGGCCCTGGTATCAGTAGCGGATGGACTCCGCGCCCCGCGCTTCCAAGCCCACCGAGCCCGCCGAGCCCCTTGTGTCACGCAACGCGGGCATCGACCTGCTGCGCGGCCTGTCCATCCTACTCGTGGTGCTGCACCACCTGGGGCTGCGCATCCCGCTGCGCAAGACGCTGCTGGGAGAGTTCCTCCCGGTGCGCCTGCTCAACGCGCTCAACTACAACGGCTACGAGGCCGTCTTCGTCTTCTTCGTCATCTCGGGCTTCCTCATCACCCGCGGCGCGCTGCTGCGCTGGGGGCGGCTGTCCGAGCTGGACCTGCGGGCCTTCTACGCGCGCCGCTTCTCGCGCATCGTGCCGTGCCTCGTCGCGCTGGTGGCGGTGCTCGGCGCACTGCACCTCGTGGGCGCACCGGACTACGTCATCGAGCGTCCGGGGCAGTCGCTCGCGGGGGCCATCGTCGCCACCTTCGGCCTGCACCTGAACTGGTACGAGGGGATGAAGGGCTATCTGCCCGGCGGCTGGGATGTGCTCTGGAGCCTCTCCATCGAGGAGGTGTTCTACCTGGGCTTCCCGCTCGCGTGCCTCCTCGCGCGGCGCACCTGGGTGCTCGCGCTCGCGCTGGTGCCGCTCGCGCTCTCGCTGCCGTGGATGCGCGCGGCGCTCGCGGGCAACGAGATCTGGCAGGAGAAGGCCTATCTGCCGGGCATGTCGGGCATCGCGCTGGGCGTGCTCGGCGCGCTCCTCGCCGCGCGCTGGAAGGCACCCTCCCGGGCCTGGACCCGCGCGCTGCTCGCGCTGGGCACCGCGGGGCTCGTCGCCGTGCTCTTCTGGGAAGGGCCGCTGTGGAAGGTGCTGAAGGATGGCGTGATGCTGTGGCTCACGCTCTCGGCGCTCGCGCTGGTGCTGGCCTTCGACGCGCATCCGCCGCGAGCGCTGCGCGCGACCGCGTGGCTGCGCGCGTGGGGGCGGATGAGCTACGAGATCTACCTCACGCACATGTTCGTCGTGTACGCGGCGGTGCGGCTCTTCCGCGCGGGCGGCGGCGAGCTGCGCCACGGCTGGCTCTGGTACCTGCCGGTGGTGCCGCTGTGTGGCCTGCTCGGGTGGGCGACGGAGCGGTGGCTCTCCGTGCCTTGCGAGCGCTGGCTGCGCGCGCGGCTGCTGCCCACCGCCTCCCGCGCCGAGGCGCGCGGCGAGGTCGCGCTCCGCGGCTGAGCCCGGGAAGCGCACAGCGAAGCGCAGGACGCGCTGCACGAGCGCTAGGATGCCCCCATGCATCCCGCCTTCGAGAGCGCCGCCACCGAGCGGCTGCTGCTGCGTCCCTTCCGTGAGACCGACCTGCAGGTGATCTTCGCGCTGCACAGCGATCCGGAGACGAGCCGGTACCGCGTCTCCGGGACCATGCGCTCGCTCGACGATGCGCGCGCGCTGCTCGGCCCGTGGCTCGAGGACTGGGCCGAGCGCGGCGTGGGCTACTGGGCGGTCGCGCGGCGTGAGGCGCCCGGGGTGGTGGTGGGCGTCGGGGGCGTGCGGCACAAGGAGCTCGAAGGCCGACCGGTGCTGAACCTTGCCTACCGCCTCGATCCCTCCACCTGGGGCACGGGCTTCGCCACCGAGGTCTCCCGCGCCGCGATCGACCTGGCCCGCGTGCACTTCCCCCGCATCCCCGTGGTCGCCGTCATCCACCTTGAGAACGCTTCCTCCATCCGGGTGGCGGAGCGGCTCGGGATGCGGATGGACCGGGTCATCGACTACGAGGGCACGCCGCACCGGGTGTACGTCGCGGACTGAGGGCCTCCTGGGCGCGCCTCAGGGTGGGTCCTGGAGGCGGCGCGCGTAGCGCTCGGCCATCAGTGAGCACACGAAGAGCTGCGCCTGGTGGTAGAGCATCAGGGGCAGCACGATGAGCCCCAGCGCCGGGTCCGCGCCGAAGAGCAGGCGCGCCATGGGCACCCCCGAGGCCAGCGTCTTCTTCGAGCCGCAGAACACGGCGGCGATCTCGTCCTCCTTCGTGAAGCCCAGCGCGCGCGAGGTGACCGTACTCAGCCACAGCACGAAGGCGAGCAGCGCGAGGCTTCCGACCAGCGCGATGCCCACGGTGGCGTAGCCGTAGCGGGTGAACACCCCCGTGGCCACCGAGTCGCAGAAGGACGCGTAGACGAGCAGCAGGATGACGGCGCGGTCCACGCCGTGGGTGGAGCGGCGGATGCGCTCGGCGCGCGCGCCCAGCAGCGGGCGCAGCGCCTGGCCCAGCGCGAGCGGCAGGAGCAGCAGCAGCGCGAGCTTCCCCACCGCCTCGCCCAGGGGCAGGGCCTGGCTCTGCGTGTGGCCGAGCACGCGCAAGAGTAGCGGCGTGAGCACCACGCCCAGCGCGCTGGAGAGGCTCGCGTCGAAGATGGCCCCGGGCACGTTGCCGCGCGCGACCGCCGTGAAGGCCACCGAGGACGAGATGGTGGAGGGCACGGCGCACAGGTAGAGGAAGCCCAGGCTGAGCGCCGGCGGCAGCCAGCGCCCCGCGAGCGCGTCCGCGAGCAGCCACAGGAGCGGGAAGAGCCCGAAGGTGAAGGCCTGCACGAAGAGGTGGAGGCGCCAGCGGCGCGCACCCTCGGCCAGCGCCGCCGGCGAGAGCCCCAGCCCGTGCAGGAGGAAGACGAGGAAGATGCCCGCGTCCGCGAGCAGGTCCGCGTGCAGGGGGCCGCCGCTGCGGCCGAGGCCGGGCAGCAGCACCGCGAGCAGCACTGCGGCCGCCATGCCCAGCAGGAACCGGTCGCGCGCGAGGCGCCGCAGGGCGGAGAGGGGAGCGGGGAGGGCGGCGGCGCGCATCGTCCCGGAGGACCTAAGCACGCCGCGATTCCTCCGGGAGCGACTGCCTGCCTGGTCAGGGGCTTGGCGCGCGGCGTCCGGGGCTGCGAGGGCGTAGGACGTTCACGAGGGGACGGAAAGGCCTCACGCCGCGCACCCGCAGTGATTACTGCCATAGGGCCCATGGCCCGCCTCCTGCTCGTCTCCAACCGCCTGCCGGTCACCGTGAAGCTGGACCGGGACACCGTCTCCGTCGTCCCGAGCGCGGGCGGGCTGGCCACCGGGCTCAAGGGGCCGCACGAGCAGTCGGGCGGGCTGTGGATCGGCTGGCCCGGAGACGTGTCGCGCCTCAACGGCGCCCAGCGCGCGGCGCTGGACGTGCAGCTGCGCGAGCTGCGCTGCGTGCCGCTGCACCTGAGCGCGAGCGAGGTGAGCCGCTTCTACGAGGGCTACAGCAACCGCTTCCTCTGGCCGCTCTTCCACTACCTCGTCGAGCGCATGCCCAACCAGGACCGCGACTGGGAGGCGTACCGGCGCGTGAACCAGCGCTTCGCGGACCTCGCGGCGAGCCACTACCAGCCCGGGGACACCATCTGGGTGCACGACTACCAGCTGATGCTGGTGCCCGGCATGCTGCGCGAGCGGCTGCCGGACGCGCGCATCGGCTTCTTCCTGCACATCCCCTGGCCCTCCTCGGAGATCTTCCACACGCTGCCGCGCCGCGCGGAGCTCTTGCGCGGGCTGCTGGGCGCGGACCTCATCGGCTTCCACACGCTCGCCTACGTGCGCCACTTCGCCAGCGCGCTCCTGCGCATCCTGGGCGCGGAGCTGAGCGTGGACCGCGTGGCCTACGAGGGGCGCGAGGTGCGCCTGGGCGCCTTCCCCATGGGCATCGACGCGCAGAGCTTCGAGAGCCTCTCGCAGGACCCCGCGGTGCAGGAGGAGGCGAGGAGCCACCGCGAGCACGCAGGGGACCAGCGCCTGGTGCTGGGCATCGACCGGCTCGACTACACCAAGGGCATCCCGCGCCGCATGCTCGCGGTGCAGCGGCTGCTGGAGCGCGAGCCCGCCTGGCGCGGGCGCCTGCGCTTCGTGCAGGTGGCGGTGCCCAGCCGCACCGGCGTGGAGGACTACGCGGTGTACCGCGAGAAGGTGGACGAGCTGGTGGGGCGCATCAACGGCGCCTACGGCAGCGTGGACCGCGTGCCCATCCACTACCTCTACCGCTCCTTCACGATGCGCCAGCTCACCGCGCTCTACCGCGCCGCGGACGTGCTGCTCGTCACCCCCATCCGCGACGGCATGAACCTGGTGGCCAAGGAGTTCTGCGCCGCGCGCACGGACGGCGACGGCGTCTTGGTGCTCAGCGAGTTCGCGGGCGCGGCGGCCGAGCTGGGCGAGGCCGTGCAGGTGAACCCCTACGACGTGGACGGCATGGCGGACGCGCTGCAGGTGGCGCTCGAGATGCCCGAGCCCGAGCGGCGCGAGCGCATGCAGGCGATGCGCCGGCGCGTGCGCCAGAACGACGTGCACTGGTGGGCGCGCACCTTCCTCTCCGCCCTGGAGGAGGAGCCGCCCCCGCGCGCGAAGAGCGGCGGCCCCGCGGTGGAGGCGGCGCTCGCGCGCATGAAGGCGGCGCCCCACCTGGTGCTGCTCTTGGACTACGACGGCACCCTCAAGGGCTTCGCCCCGCGCCCCGAGCTCGCCGCCCCGGACGCGGGCCTGCGCACGCTGCTCGAGCGCCTGGTGAAGCGGCCGCACACGAGCGTGAGCCTCATCAGCGGGCGCAAGCGCGAGACGCTCGAGGAGTGGTTCGGCCCGCTGCCGCTCGGCCTGCACGCGGAGCACGGGCTGTGGAGCCGGCTGGGGCCGGGCCAGCCGTGGACGATGCTGCCGGACGTGCCCACTGACTGGAAGCCGCGGGTGCGCGCGCTGCTGGAGGCCTTCGTCGCGCGCGTGCCCGGCAGCCTCATCGAGGAGAAGACCGCGGCGCTCGCCTGGCACTACCGCCAGGTGGACTCGCAGTTCGGCGCCTACCAGGCGCGCGAGCTGCGCCTGCACCTGGCGGAGACCTTCGCGCAGGGGCCGCTGGAGGTGCTGCCCGGCGACAAGGTGGTGGAGGTGCGCCCGCGCGGGGTGAACAAGGGCCGCGTGGTGGGCGCGGCGGTGGGCGCCGCGCCCAAGGGCGCGCTCGTGGTGGCCATCGGGGACGACCGCACGGACGAGGACATGTTCCAGGCGCTGCCCGAGGGCAGCCTCGCCATCCACGTGGGCAGCCGCCCCACCAGCGCGGGGCTGCGCATCCCGGACCCGGCCGCCGTGCGCGCGCTGCTCGGCCGGCTTCTGGATTAGCTCAGGGCGAGGGACTCGCGGCGGTGGTCCCGCCGGACACCGCCGTCACCTTGCGCGCGAAGGCCTGGTCGATGCGGCCGAGGAAGGCGCGGAAGGCGGCGTAGTCCTCGGCCTTCACGCGCGCGGTGGTGAGCGCGAGCTCGCCCTCGGCCACGAGCTGCCCGTTCTCCATCCGCTGCGTGAGGCGCACGCGGCCGAAGGGGGTGGTCTCCTCGTAGGCGGGGGGCAGCTGCGCCACGCGGTAGCCCTGCGGCAGGTGGTAGCGCAAGGAGAAGCGGTTCACCCACGGGGTGCTCATCACCAGGTCGTAGTGGCGCTCCACCAGCGGCGCGTAGGTCTGCACGTAGGAGCGCGGGCTGCCGAAGGCGAGGAAGCGCAGGGCGCCGGGGCCGGCCTCCGCGTAGCGCGGCACGCGCATCTGGAAGTCCACCGCCACGTCCTCGTCCAGGCGCGTGGGGTCCGAGAGCTTCACCTCGTTCACCGTGAGGCCCGGGAAGGTCTGGGCCCAGGCGCGCTCGAGCGTGCTCTTGCGGGTCGCGGGCGACTGGTAGGCGCGCCGGTACTGCGGGGCGCTCTGGCCCGCGGCCTTCGAGCCACCCGCGAGCGCGGCGCTGCCGTCCGGCTGCAGCGTCACCTCGAGCGAGAGCTGGGTGAGGTTGTCCTCGGGGCGCGCCTCCGGGGTGGTGAGGAAGCGGCTCACGCCGTTGGGCTCCACCACCAGCACGTTCGCCACGCGGTCCGCGCTGGGCAGCTCCTTCGCGCCGTGGAACTCGGCGGTGCCGTCCAGGTAGAGGTCGAACTGGGGCACGTAGGCGATGGCGTGGTTGAAGGCCGCGAGGCTCGCGGGCTCGCCGCTCAGCTGCCCCAGGTCGCGCATGCGAAGGAGCACCAGCCGGCTGTCCACCCCGGCCACCTTGAGCATGGCGTGGATGAGGCTCGCCTTGTCCTTGCAGTCGCCGAAGCGCCTGCTGAGGATGCGGTCGACGCGGTAGGGCTTGTAGCCGTGGATGCCGAACTCCAGCGCCACGTAGCGCGTGTTCGTCACCACGAAGTTGTAGATGGCGCGCACCACCGCGAGCTGATCCTTGCGGTCCACCTTCGCCTGGGTGAGCACCTGGTCCACCGTGCGGCGCAGCTCCTCGTTGGGGGTGAGCTGGTCGCGCACGAGGCCCCAGTAGTAGCGGCCCACCTGCTCCCAGCTCTTGTAGGTGGAGACGTGCAGCTGCGTCGCCACCTCCGCCCAGCCGGGCATGCCGGGCTCCGGCACCACCTTGGACACGCTCTTCGCGCTCCAGCGGTACAGGGTGCGCCCGCCGGGCAGCTGCTCCTGCTGGTGGCTCAGGCCTCCCACCTGCTTCTGGTTCCAGTACAGCGGGCGGCCCTCGGGCATCTCCACGAGGAACTGGTAGCGCACCTTGGGATAGGTGCTCTGCACGCTGTCCACGTCACCCCAGTAGTCCGACAGCAGGTTGTCCTGCGCGGTGTCGTCGAGGCGGTACTCGAGCTCGAGCAGGTCTCCCACCGCGAGCGCGCTGAAGGAGAGCACCTTGGCGCGCACGTCGTAGTACATGCTGCTCTGCGTATCGTTGATGTTGCGCTCGTTCTCGCTGTAGCCGTCCACCACGGTGCCGTCCGGCTTGGTGATGCGGGCGCGCAGGATGCGCACCTCCTGGCGGTCCGGCGAGTAGGTGATGGGGAAGGTGCGGAAGGCGTCCAGGCCGCGGGTGTTGAGCACCTTCACCGCGAGCTGGTTCTGCCGGCTGCTCAGCCCCGAGCGCTGCACGCGCACGAAGGTGCTGTCCACCACCAGTACCGCGTCCTCGTTGGCGAAGGCGTCCGCCTCGCGCACCAGCGGGGCCACGTCCACCCGGTACTGGGTGCTGCCGCCCTCGTCCTCGCCCTTGAGGGTGCGCAGCACGTCGCGCAGGCCCGGGTTCTGCGGGCGCAAGGTGAGCGAGCGCTCGAAGGCGGCGAGCGCATCCGCGCGGCGGCCCGCGGTGAGCGCCACGTGGCCCTCGCGCTCGTACACCTCGGGCTCGTCGGGGCTGAGCGCGCGCGCCTCGGCGAAGAGGCGCGTGCTCTCGGCGGCCTGGCCGTTCGCGCCCAGCAGCTCGGCGAGCTGCAGGCGCACGCCGTTGTCGAAGGGGTCCTGCGCGAGCAGGGCCTGCAGCTCCTTCGCCGCCCCCGCCACGTCCGCCATGTCCGCCAGCTTGCTCGCGAGCGCGCGGCGGCTCGCGCGGTCGTCCGCGCGCAGCTGCAGCGTGGCGCGCAGCCGCTGCACCATCTCCGCGGGGCGCTCCATGCGGGCGCTCGCGCGCGCGGCGGCGCGCACCACCGAGGGCTGGCGCGGCAGGCGCTGCAGGCTCTCCTCCAGCAGGGCCTGCGAGCGCGGCTGCTCCCCCAGCGCCTCGAGCGCGCGCGCGAGCATGAGGCGCGCGGAGGCGCTGTCCGGCGCGTCCCTCACCGCCCCCTCCAGCAGGGGCAGGGCGCGCTCGGGGTGGTCCTGGCGCAGCTCGTGCTCGGCGAGCGCCACGCGCGCATCCACCGAGCGCAGGCCTCCGCCGGGGCCGCCGGCCGCCGCGAGCGCGCGCTCGAGGAAGCGGCGGCGCAGGTTGAGGTCGTCGTCGTGCAGGGCGGCCGTGAGCATCTGGGCCTCGGGGTCCTCGGGCAGCAGCTGCGCGGCGCGCTCCGCCTCCACCGCGGCGGTGTGCTCGCCCTCGTCGTAGGCGCGGTTGAAGGCGAGCACGCGCGCGTAGTCCAGGCGCAGGTTGCCGTCCTGCGGCGCCTTCGCGACGAGCGCGGCGAGGCGCTCGGTCACGGTGGGCATGGGCCTGGGCGCGGGCGGCGCGCCCTTCGCGAGCGCGGGGAGCACGTCCGGCAGCACGGCGCGCGCGGGCGCGTCACCGGTGGCCGCGGGCGTCTGGCGCAGCGCGAAGCCCAGGGCGCCCGCGTCCTGGCACACCTTGAGCAGCACGCGGTTGAGCCCGGGGCGCAGCTGCACGGAGACGCGCGCCTGGTCGGGGCGGGGCGCGTTGTAGTGGTCGCTCGCGAGCGCGCGCTCGCCGTTCACCCAGAGGCGGAAGGCGCCCGAGGTGCCCACCGAGAGCGCGGCGCGGGTGGCGCGCGTGGCCTCGAGGTAGGTGAGCGCGTAGGCCACCACGCCGCGGTTGGGGCGCAGCGCGGCGCCCAGGTCCACGCTGCCGTCCAGGGGGCGCACGGGGAGCTTGCGCCAGGTGAGCTCGCGCCCGCCCACGCCGCTGTACTTCTGCGCGAGCGAGAGGCCCGCCGCCTCGGGGCCGAAGTCGCGGTCGCACCCCGCCTTGCCCTCGTTGTCGAAGCCGCCCACCACGTAGAAGTCCCCCACGAAGCCCAGCGCGCGCGCCTGCTCGGCGGCGGCATCCAGGCGGCCGCGGCCGCGCTCCAGGTCCAGCAGCAGCAGGCGCGCGGTGTCGCGCGTGCCCGGGTCCGTGCCCTTGCGCGCGAGCACCTGCTCGTACACGGCGGCGAGCGGGGCGAGGTCCTCCACCTCGTCCGCGAGCCCGTGCAGGCGCACCAGCTGCGCGGCGCCGCGGGGGCTGCCCGCGAGCTGCAGCGCGCGCGCGGAGGCCTCGCGCACCTGGGCAGGCACCGGGTCCCTGTCCGGCGCAGGGGCGCCGGCCGCGGCCCCGGACGGGAGGGGGGCGAGGGCCAGCAGGAGGAGGGGGAGGGTCCAACGCAGCATGGAGGGGGTCCTTCGGCGAGGCGGGAGGGCAGGCCCTTGTGTAACAGCCGAGCAGCCGCACACAAGGCGCGCAGGGTAACGCCTGGTGCCCTGTGGAGCTTCCATGACCTTCCACGGAAGCAGGCGGCCAGGCGCGAGGCCCAGCGTCAGGCGCTGAACGCCCGGGCGAGGGTGAGCACCTGCACCTGCCCCGCGCCGCCCGAGCGCAGGGCGGCGGTGGCGGCGCGCGTGGTGGCGCCGGTGGTGAAGACGTCGTCCACCAGGAGCACGTCCGCGCCCGCGAGCGCGGGGCCCACGGCCTCGAAGACGCCCTCCACGTTGAGGGCGCGCTCGGCCTCGCTCAGGCCCACCTGGCGGCGGGTGGGGCGGGTGCGCGCGAGCACGTCCAGGCGCAGGGAGCGGCCGGTGGCCCGGGCGAGCTCCGCGGCGAGCAGGCCCGCCTGGTCGTAGCGCCGCTCGCGAAAGCGCGCCGCGTGCAGCGGGAGGGCGACGATGAGCCGGGGCGCCTGCGCGAGGAAGCTCTGGGCCTCCCCGGCGAGCAGCCGGGCGAGGCCGGGGGCGAGCTCCGGGTGGTCCTCGTACTTGAAGCGCTGGATGGCGCGCGCCACGGGGCCTGCGTGGGCGAAGGGCGCCCAGGCGCGGGCGAAGGGCGGCGCGCTGCGGGTGCAGCGCGCGCACGTGCCGTCCGCGCTCTCGAAGCGGCCGGGCTCGGCGCAGCGCGGGCAGTGCGCGGGCGGGGTGCGCTCCACGGCGAGGTCGCAGGGCTCGCAGAAGAAGCCGTCGGCGGGCAGCACCCGCGCGCAGCCGAGGCAGGAGGGCGGGTAGAGCAAGTCCAGCAGCGCGCGCCCCAGCCCTGCTGCCGCCTCTCTCACGGCAGCAGGCCCTGGCGGTTCATCGCCTCGGGCTGCGGCAGGCCCATCACTTTCAGCAGCGTGGGGGCGATGTCCGCGAGGATGCCGGGGCGCAGCCGCTGCCCGCGGAACTCCGGGTGGATGAGGTAGAAGGGCACCGGGTTGAGCGTGTGGCTCGTCATCGGCTCGCCCGTCTGCGGGTCGGTCATCTGCTCCGCGTTGCCGTGGTCCGCGCTCACCGCCATCACCCAGCCGTTGCGCGTGCACGCGGCGCCCAGGATGCCCAGGCACTCGTCCACCACGCGCACCGCCTTCATCGTGGGCTCGAGCATGCCGCTGTGGCCGACCATGTCCGGGTTGGCGAAGTTCACCAGCGCGAAGTCGTAGTTGCCGGAGTCCAGGCGCTTCACCAGCTCCGCCGTCACCTCGCGCGCGCTCATCTCCGGCTTCAGGTCGTAGGTCTTCACGTCGCGCGGGGAGGGGATGAGCACGCGGTCCTCGCCGGGGAACACCACCTCGCGGCCTCCGTTGAAGAAGAAGGTCACGTGCGCGTACTTCTCCGTCTCCGCGGTGCGCAGCTGGTGCAGGCCCGCGCGGGAGACAATCTCCGGGAAGATCTCCGTGGGCTGGTCCGGCGCGAAGGCCACCGGCAGCCCGAAGGTCTCGTCGAACTGGGTCATGCACACGTAGCGCCCCAGGTGCAGCCCGCCGCGGTCGAACTCCTTGAAGGAGTCGAAGGCGAGCGCCTGGGTCATCTCTCGCGCGCGGTCCGCGCGGAAGTTGAAGAAGAGCACCACGTCCCCGTCCTGGATGCGGCCCACGGGGCTGCCGTCCCCGGCGGCGATGACGGTGGGCTTCACGAACTCGTCCGTCACCTTCTCCGCGTACGCCGCGCGGATGGCAGCGAGCGCGTCCGGGGCCTTGGGGCCCTCGCCGCGCACCATCGCGTCGAAGGCGAGCTTCACGCGGTCCCAGCGCTTGTCGCGGTCCATCGCGTAGTAGCGCCCGCTCACCGTGGCGATGCGCGCGCCCGTGCGGTGCACCACCTTGGAGAGCTCCTCCACGTGGCCCAGCGCGCTCTGCGGCGGCGTGTCGCGCCCATCGAGAAACGCGTGCACGAACACGCGCGGCAGGCCGCGCTCCTTCGCCGCCTCGAGCAGCCCGTACAGGTGCTCCATGGAGGAGTGCACGCCGCCGGGGCTCGTGAGCCCGAGCAGGTGCAGCGCGCGCCCCTCGCTCTTCGCCTGGTCCATCGCGGCGCGGATGACGGGGTTGCGCCCCAGCTCGCCGCTCTCGGTGGCGCGGTTGATGCGCACCAGGTCCTGGTAGACGATGCGGCCCGCGCCGATGTTGGTGTGGCCCACCTCGCTGTTGCCCATCTGCCCGTCCGGCAGGCCCACCGCGAGCCCGCTCGTCTGCAGCTCGGCGAAGGCCGCGTCGTGCGCGAGCTTGTCCAGCTGCGGCGTGCCGGCGAGCAGGATGGCGTTGCTGTCGCGCTCCTTGCGGATGCCCCAGCCGTCCAGGATGACGAGCAGAACCTTGTGCGCAGGCTTGGCCTTGGAAGTCATGGCCTGACTGTATGCAGCGGGTCCGGGGTGCGCTACGGCCTACTTGTGGTAGGGCTCGCCCTTGAGCAGCGTGAACGCCCGGTAGATCTGCTCCACCAGCACCACGCGCGCGAGCCGGTGGGGCAGGGTCATCCTGGAGAGGCTCAGGGTGAGGTGCGCCGCCGCGCGCACGCTGTCCGCGAGCCCCTCGTCCCCGCCGATGACGAAGAGCAGGTCGCGGCTGCCGCCCTGCGCCTTGCCCACGTAGCGGCTGAGCTCCACCGAGTCGAGCAGCTGGCCGCGCTCGTCGAGCGCCACGAGCCAGTCCTGGGGCTTGCGCCGCTGCAGGATGGCCTCGGCCTCCAGGCTCTTCGCGTCGCCGGACTTGAGCTTCTTGCCGCTCGCCTCCGGCAGCTCCACCAGCTCGAAGCGCGTGTAGTGCGCGAGCCTTTGCGCGTAGGTCTGGACCGCGGGCTCGTACAGGCCCGAGCGGTCCCTTCCCACGCTCAGGACGCGGACCTTCAGGCCACCTGCTCGCGGGCGGCGTCCGCCCACAGGCCCTCGAGGTCGTAGAAGGCGCGCACCTCCTCGAAGAACAGGTGCGCCACCACCTCGCCGTAGTCGATGAGCACCCACTGGCCCGTCTCGGTGCCCTCGTGGCCGATGGGGCGCAGGTTCTCGCTCTTCTTCATCTCGCTGAGCACGCCGTCCGCCATGGCGCTCACCTGGCGGTCGCTCTCGCCCGAGGCGATGACGAAGTAGTCCGCGTACGAGGTCATCCCGCGCACGTCCAGGATGAGGACGTCCTTGGCCTTCTTGTCCAGCACCAGCTGGGCAATCTTGCGCGCGAGCGCCTGGGCGCGCGGGTTCTCCGCGGGGCCGGCGGGGACCGGGGCAAGCCCTGCGGGCAGCTTCTTCTTCGCGGGCTTCTTGCGCGCGAGGCTCTTCTTGGCCGGGGCCTTCTTCTTCGCGGCCGCCGCCTTCTTCGCGGCCTGCGCCTTGCCCTTCGCCTTGCCGGCCTTCGTGGAGCCCGGGGCCTTCTTCTTCGGGGACGTCTTCTTCTTCGTAGCCATGAGGGCAAACACCCTATCGCTGAGTTATAGAGCGCGTCCATGAGCGACACGCGCCTCGAGCAGTTCAAGCAGATGGTGGCCGAGTTCCCCGACTCGCCCATGGGGCACTTCTCCCTGGGCAAGCTCTACCTCGAGCGGCGCGAGTTCTCCGAGGCCGCCGGCTGCTTCGAGCGCGCGGTGGCGCTGGACCCCACCTACGCGGCCGCCCTCGTGAGCCTCGGGGACGCGTACGCCGGCGCGGGCCAGCCCGAGCGCGCCCGCGAGGTGCTCGGCCGGGCGCGCTCCACCGCGCTCGCCCAGAGCCACCAGAGCCTCGCCGAGGACATCGACGCGCGGCTCGAGGACCTCTAGCTCAGCGCCGCTTCACAGCCTCTTCAGAGTCTCCACGTCACCCCCACGCCCGCCATGCTGCGCGTGTAGCTCAGGCCGTTGCGCGGCAGGCGCGTCCCGTAGATGCCGCCGGACAGCTCCAGGTCCAGCGAGCGGGTGAGGGGGCGCACGAGGCGCAGGGAGAGGTTGTTCTGCGCCTCCTCGTCCTCGGTGAGGATGATGTCCGGGGAGAGGAACACCCCGTCCGGGTAGTGGCTGAGCACGAGCGCTCCCTGCGCGAGCAGCGTGAACTGCAGGGGCAGGTGCACCCCGGCGCTCGCGCTGAGCCGGTGGCGCAGCAGGGTCTCGCCGTAGCTGTTGCTCGCGAGCTCCTGGAAGCCGTAGCCGAAGGAGAGGGCCACCGGCCCGCGGTACGCGTAGCCCACGCCCGCCGAGAGCTCCTGGTCCTCGCGCCGGCCCAGCGCCGGGCTCACGAGCTCCGGGGCGCTCTGGGCCCCCACGCCGTAGCGCCGCCGCCCCCACTCCCCCGAGGCGCTGAGGCTGTGGCGGCGGTCGATGCGGTAGCGCCCGGTGAGCGAGAGCTCGGGCCCGCCGAAGTCCGCGCGCTCGTCCGGCCGGTACACGAAGCGGTGGGCGCCGGCGCGCAGGCGCACGTCGAGCCGCACGTCGGGCACGTACTCGAGGAAGGCGCTCGCCCCCAGGTCCGAGTAGGCGCGCGCCCCGCCGCGCCGGTCCTTCGCGCGCGCCTCCACCCCGGCGCCCAGGGTGGGGCCCAGCGCGTGGCTCGCCTCCACGGTGCCCGCCTGCACCAGCAGGCTCTGCGAGCGGTAGCGCAGGTAGAGCCTGGTGCCCAGGTCGTAGCGGCCCACCAGCTGGTAGCGCTCGGCGGTGTAGCGGCCCGCGGCGCTGCCCAGCAGGTGCAGCCCCACGTCCGGCTGGGCGCTCGCCCCGCTCCCGTCCGTCTCGGTGAAGTCGCGCGGGGCGTTGCCGTCCACCAGCGTGCCCGCGCTCAGCCGCAGGCTGCCCTCGCGCACCGCCTGCGCCCGCACGGGCAGCGCGAGGCCAGTGAGGAGCAGCAGCAGCAGGAGCGGGAGGGTGGAGCGCACGCGGCCCCGCACCTTAGCGCGCCCCCCCGGGGGCCGGTCGCTTCTCTGCAGCGGGTGGGCTGCGGGCGTGCGCCCCTGCGCTTGCCTCGCGCCCCCTGCGCGAGCGCCCTGCTCCTCCTGCTCGCCTGCGCCTGCTCGCCCTTCCTGGACGTGCCCGAGGTGGAGCTGCAGCCGTACGTCAGCGCGCCCACCAGGAGCATCGTCGTGCGCGGCAAGGGCCGCGTTCCGCCCTCTGACGTGCGCCTGCAGGCCGTGGTCTCCCTCGCGGTGAAGGTGAAGCTGCTGTCGCGCGCGCTACTCGCGCTCCCGGCCTCGCGCCTCGAGCGCCGCCGCGCGCCGCTCCAGCTCGCGCGCCAGGGCGTCGAGCCGCGCTGCCTCGGCCTCCAGCTGTCCCAGGTCCTCGGGGGCTCCGCCCGCGAGCGCCTGTGCGCGCACCCCGCCCACCTGCGGGCGCAGGTCGCGCGCGCTGGAGGTGGGGGAGGGCGCGCCCGCGGGCGAGGAGGTGGGCGGCGGGGGCTGGTCCGGGGCGCCGGGCGGTGTGGGCGCGGGGGTGGCGACGATCGGGGCAGGCTCGCCCGGGTCGCCGGCGCCGACCTGGCCTCCGCCGGTGGGCGGCGTGCGCTCCACGCGCAGGGCGCTGCCGCCCTCGCGCCGCACGTTGAGGCGCCGGTCCTGCTCGTCGAACATCGCCTCGTCGCCGAGGAAGTCGCTCATGCGCCGCTCGAGGTCGCGCGCCTCGCGCAGCTCGGCGATGTGGCCCTGCAGCACGGCGAGGCGCTGGCGCACCTTGTCGCGCGAGTCGCGCAGCGCGTCCGCCTGCTGCAGCAGGTCCTCGGGGTCGTCCGTGCTGGCCGGTCCCTCGGCCGCGAGCGCGGGCAGCTCCCCGGCGGGCAGCGCGGCGCGCACCCCGTCGCGCTCGGCGCGCAGGGTGCGCATCTGCGCGAGCAGCGCCTCGCGCGCCTCGCGCTCGGGCGTGGCCTCCCACGCCGCGCGCAGCCGCTGCAGCTCCGCGCCCAGCGCCGCGTGCAGCGCGAGCGCGCGGGTGCGGCTCGCGCCCTCCGCCGCCGAGGCCTGCTGCGCGAGCCGCGACAGCTCCTCGGAGAGCTCCTGCGAGCGGCGCAGCGCGCCCTCCAGCTCGTCGCCCGTGCGCAGCTTGCCCTGGCGCTCCGCCTTCAGCTCCTCGATGCGCGCCCCCAGCGCGTTGAGCTCGGTGCGCAGCGCCGCCTGGCGCGAGCGCAGCGCCGCGAGCGCTGCGCGCGCCTCGGCCGCCTCGCTGCGCGCCCGCGCGAGCGCTCCTGGCGCGCCCGGAGCCGCAGTGCCCGGGGCCCCTGCCGTGCCCGCGTCCGGAGCGGCCGCGCGCGCGCCGGCCGGGACCAGGGCGAGGGCGAGCAGCAGGGCGAGCAGGGGGCGGCGCGGCATCACGGGTGGCAGGGGGTGAGCAAGGATGGTGCCACGGAAGGGCCCGGCGCGGGGGGCGGCGCGGGCGGGGAAGTCCGGGGGGTTGGCCGCCGGCCTGCCCCGGGGTCTGGGGCAGGAGGCCGGGGGCGGACGGCAAAAAGTCGCGGGGCGGCGGATTTCCGAGGGGGGTGGGCGCGGGAGGGGCGCGCACCCGCACCTACTCGTGCGGCTCGCCGCGGGGCAGGAAGCCGTACTTCTCCAGCTTGTAGTACAGCGCGCTCGTCTTGATCCCGAGCAGCCGCGCCGTCTCGGTCTTCACCCCGCCCGCGCGCTCGTAGGCGCGCGCGATGAGCTGGCGCTCGAGGTCCTCGAGGATGTCCGGCAGCGGCCGGTCCCCGGAGGGCACGGGCAGGGCCCCGAGCGCGCGCGAGGGCGCGGCGGGGGCGAGGTGCGAGGGGAGGTCCGCCTCGGTGAGCAGCTCGCCCTCGGCGAACACCAGCGCCTGCTCCACCACGTTCTCCAGCTCGCGCACGTTGCCCGGCCAGGCGTGGCGCGCGAGCGCCGCGAGCGCGCCCTCGGTGAGCCCCTGCACGCGCCGGTTCACGCGCGGGCCGTGCTTCTGCACGAAGTGGCGCGCGAGCAGCGGCAGATCCTCGGGGCGCTCGCGCAAGGGCGGCACGGTGAGCGGCACCACGTGCATGCGGTAGTAGAGGTCCTCGCGGAAGCGCCCCGCCTTCACCTCCGCCTGCAGGTCGCGGTGGGTGGCGCTCACCACGCGCACGTCCACGTGCAGCGTCTCCTCGCCGCCCACGCGCTCGAAGGTGCGCTCCTGCAGCACGCGCAAGAGCTTCGTCTGCACGCTCGCGGGAATCTCCCCCACCTCGTCGAGGAAGAGGGTGCCGCCGTCCGCGAGCTCGAAGCGCCCGAGCTTGCGGCGCACCGCGCCGGTGAAGGCGCCGCGCTCGTGGCCGAACAGCTCGCTCTCCAGGAGGCTCTCGGCGAGCGCCGCGCAGTGCACCACCACGAAGGGGCCGTCCTTGCGCGGGGAGAGCGTGTGCAGCAGCCGCGCCACCAGCTCCTTGCCGGTGCCGCTCTCGCCGCGCACCAGCACGGTGGCGTCCGTGGCGGCCGCGCGCCGCACCTGGGCGAGCAGCCGCTGCACGGGCTCGCTCTCGCCCACCATGGCGCCGTGGCCCGCCGCCGCGTCCACCGCGAGCGCCTGCGCGTGCGCGCTCAGGCGCTCCACCTGCTTGCGCGTGGACGCGAGCTCCAGCCCCTTGTCCACCTTCGCGCGCAGCACCTCGGGGCTGAAGGGCTTGGTGATGAAGTCGAAGGCGCCCTCCTGCATCGCGCGCACGGCCGTCTCGATGGTGCCGAACGCCGTCACCACCAGCACCACCGCCTGCGGCGCCTGGGCGCGCAGCGCGTGGGTGAAGGCGATGCCGTCCATGCCGTCCATCTTGAGGTCCGTCACCACCAGGTCGAAGGGGGCCTTGGTGTAGGCGGCGAGCCCCTCGCTGGCGCTCTTCACCGCGGAGACGGAGTGGCCCGCGCGGGTGAGGGTGAGGGTCATGCCCTCGCGCAGGCTGTCGTGGTCATCGATGACGAGGATGCGGGCCATGGCGCTCCAGTGGTGCAGGCTTCCCGCCTCCGCGTCAACCCCGGGCTAGAGTGCGTCCATGCCCGCCGACGCGCTCGTCCAGCTCCTCGCCCAGCACCGCCCCGCAGACCCGAAGGAGGCGGGAGACCTCGAGCGCATGCGCGAGTGCGCGCGCTCGCTCGCCGAGCCCTTCAGCCGCGCGCAGGCCGACGCGCACTTCACCGGCAGCGCCGTGGTCACCGACCCCGCGGGGCGCCACGTGGTGCTCGTGCACCACGCGAAGCTGCACCGCTGGCTGCAGCCCGGCGGCCACGCGGACCCGCAGGACGGAGGCCAGATGCAGGCCACCGCGCTGCGCGAGGCGCAGGAGGAGACCGGCTGCCGCGTCTTCCTCCACCCGTTCGCCCCCGAGCCCCTGGACGTGGACGTGCACAGCATCCCCGCGCGCCGCGACGAGCCCGAGCACCACCACCTGGACGTGCGCTTCCTCGTGGTGGCCGAGGACCCGGAGCAGCTCGCGCACGACCCGGCCGAGTCCTTCGGGGCGCAGTGGCTCTCCTGGGACGAGGCGCTCGCGCGCGCGGACGAGGCGCCCCTGCGCCGGCTGCTCGAGAAGGCGCGCGCCGTGGCCGAGAAGTCCCCTCTCCCGCTGGGAGCGGGGCAGGGTGGGGGATGAGCCGAGGGCAGTGCGGCCTCACCGGGCTCACGGCGCCTTGCGGGGCGCTGCCTTCGCGCCCTCCTCGCCCGCGGTGACCGGCACGTCCTCCGCGTCCTCCTGCCGGGCCGCGTCCTCCTGGCGGATGTCGTCGGCGATCTGCACGGCGATCTGCGCCGCCTCGCTCGCGGGCGCCCCGGCCGCCGCCCGCGCGTACTCGCGCTCGGCGCGCGCGTCGCGGTGGCGCAGCGCCGGGTCGTCCCCGTCCTCTCCCGGCAGCTCCAGGCGCAGCTCGCGGATGGCCATGAACAGGCCCGCGGCCACCGGCAGCGCGAGCAGCGCGCCGAGGATGCCCAGCAGGATGCCGCCGCACAGCAGCGCGAGGATGACGGCGGAGGCGGGCAGGCGCAGCGCGCGCCCGTACACGCGCGGCACCAGCACCCGGCTCTCGAACTCCTGGTAGGCGAGCATCGCCGCGAGCACCACCAGCGCGGGCCCGGTGCCGCGCGAGAGCGCGCCGAGCACCGCCGGGGTGGTGGCCAGGACGGCCCCGATGAAGGGCAGCACGTCCGTGAGCCCCGCGAACACCGCGAGCGCGAGCGCGTTGGGCACGCGGAAGGCGAGCAGCAGCGCGAGCGCGAACACGGTGATGCACGCCGAGGTGATGATCTGGCCGCGCATGTAGCCGCCCACGATGGTCTGCAGGTTGAGCAGGATGCGCGCGGCGCGCACGTGGTAGCGGCGCGGCATCAGCGCGTAGAGCGCGCCGCGCGTGCGCTCCGGATCCACGAGGAAGTAGAACGAGAGGAAGATGCAGGTGAAGCCGTAGCCCAGCAGCTCCACCGCCCTGCCGGAGAGCGCGAGCACCTGCGTGCCCGCCACGCTCAGCGCCTCGGACGAGCCGCCCTGGCGCACCGTCTTCGCGAGCGACGCGAAGGGCCGGTGCACCTCGAGCCAGCGGGCCGCGGTCTCCTGGTAGCCGGGGGCGGCCTGCACCAGCTCCGTCACCTGCTTCACCAGCGCGGGCAGGGTGAGCACGCCCAGCAGCACCGCCACCACCAGCAGCCCGAAGAACAGCGCCGCCACCGCCCAGGGCCGGCGCAGGCCCCGCTCCTCGAGCCGGCCCACCAGCGGGTTGAGCGTGCCCACCAGCACCAGCGTCACCACCACGAGCAGCACCACCTCCCACAGCTCGCGGAAGAGCCAGATGCCCGCGGCAAAGGCGAGCAGCCGCCACAGCGTCCTCCAGGGCAGCTCGAGCCGCAGGGTGTGCACGACGCGTGGGGGGTCTTGCTCGGCCATGGGGCCTCCCCCGCGAAGATGGGACCGGGCCGAGGCCGGGACAACGGGCTGCCAGGCAGGCGTGCGGGCAGGGACCCCACCGCCCGCCTGGGCTCGGGCTCAGGACGCCAGGGGCAGTTGCAGGGTGAAGCAGGTGTCACCGGGGCGCGAGCGGAAGCTGAGCTCCCCGCCGTGCGCGCGCGCCACCTTGCGCGCGAGCGCGAGCCCCAGGCCGCTGCCCTTCTGCCGGGTGGTGAAGAAGGGCTCGAAGATGCGCGCCTGCAGCGCCTCGGGCACCCCGGGCCCCGCGTCCACCACGTGCACGCGGTAGAGCGCCCCCTCGCGCACGCCCTCCACGCGCACGGCGGCGCCCTCGGGGCTCGCCTGCACCGCGTTCTTCACCAGGTTCACCAGCGCGGCCACCAGCAGGCTGCCGTCCGCCTCGAGCACCGCCTCCTGCACCTGGACGTGGAGGCGCACCCCGCGCGCCTCGGCCTCCGCGCTCAAGAGCGCCACCGCCCCCTCCACCAGGTCCGGGGCGCCCAGGGGCGCGCGCTGCACGGGCTGCTCGCGCGCGAAGGCGAGGAAGTCCTCCACGATGCGCTGCAGGTAGGCGATCTCCGCCTGGATGCGCTGCACGTGCCCGGGCGCCGCGTCCTGCGCCCCCGCGCGCAGGTCCTCCTCGAGCAGGCCTGCGTACAGCGCGATGCCGCCCAGGGGGTTTCGCACCTCGTGCGCGACGCCCGCGAGCATCAGCTGCATCTGCCGGTCGCGCGCCTCCAGCGCCCCGCGCATGTGCTCCAGCTCGCGCGCGAGCACGCCGATCTCCCGGGTGGGCTCGGGGCGCACGGGGGTGGCGAGGTCGCCCCCGCCGATGCGCTCCGCCGCCGCCATCAGCCGGCGCAAGGGGCCGGAGAGCCCGCGCGCGGTGGCCACCGCCACCATCGCGAGCACCGCGAGCGCCACGGCGCTCAGCAGCGCGAAGGCGCGCGCGAGCCGGCGCAGCGGGCCGAAGAAGGCGGCGCTGCCCTCCACGCCCACCACCCCCACCACGCGCTCGCCCTGGCGCACCGGCGCATAGCCCGTCTTGTACAGCTGGCCGTCCGCGCCGCTGAAGAGCACCTGGCTCGCGGCGCGCCGCCCCGCGAGCACCGCCGCGAGCTCCAGGCGGTCTCGCGCGAGCTCGGGCAGCTCGGTGCCCACCGGCAGCCCGCCGCCCGCGTCCGCCCGCACGCGCCCCTCCACGTCCACCGCGAAGACGCGCCGCGCGCCGGCCGCCGCGCGCACCTCCTCGAGCACGCGCGCGAGGTTGCGCCAGGTGCGCGTGGGCGTGGGCGGCACGTCGTCTCCCGGCTCGATGGACAGCATGCGCTCGGCGCTCACCTGGCTCGCCGCGGTGGCCGCGAGCCCCGAGAGGCTCGCGCCCAGCTCCTCCTCCAGCAGCGCGCGCGCGAGCGCGTAGCCGGCGGCGCCCGTGAGCAGCAGGAACACCAGCGTGGGCAGGAGGAACGCGGCGAGCAGCCGCGCGGACAGCGACTGCAGGAGGGAGCTCGGGGAGCGCACGTGGGCCGCAAGCCTAGTGCAACACGCCCCGCTAGGGCGCGTGCGGGAAGCGCTGCGGGTCCAGCCAGTGCAGGAGCTCGCCGATGTCGTAGGGCTTGCGCAGCACGCGCGCCACCCCGTCCCCCGCGATGGGGCCCTCGTAGTAGGTGGTGACGAGCACCCGCAGCCCCTCGAGCGCGCCCTTCTCCGAGAGCCGCTGCAGCAGCCCCGCGCCCCCCAGCCGAGGCATCAGCCAGTCCAGCAGCACGGTGCAGGGGCGCGGCAGCACGGGCAGCAGCTCGAGCGCCTCCAGCCCGTCCGCCGCGGTGTGCACGGAGAAGCCTTCCTCCACGAGCACGTCCGCCAGCGCATCGCGCATGTCCGGGTCGTCCTCCACCAGCAGGATGGGCTCGGCGCTGCTCACGGCGCACGCTCCTGCACCGGCACCGCCCAGAAGGAGAGCTTCCCCTCGTGCACGCGCGCCGCGGTGCCCAGCGCGAACCAGCGGCCGTCGCGGCAGGTCCACACCGGCGTGGGCAGCTCGCCCTCGCTCTGCGCCTGCTCCCACTCCTCGCGGGTGAAGGCCGGGCCGTTGCCGCGCGCGTCCGCGCACAGCATCACCGCCTCGCGCTCGAGCGAGGGGTCGCGCGTGTGGATGACGTGCGTGGCAACGAAGGGCCTGGTGAAATCGAGTTGCATTGGCGCGCGCAGACTCGGGCTTTCGCGTGCGGGCCACGACAAAAAAATCACGCGCGTGCTCGGCCCCCGACTCGGGAGATGAAGTCTGTTCGGGGGCGATGTAGGTGTGTCCCACGGGCCCGAGGCGCGGGCCCGAGGGGCAGCTTGGACAAACTCTTGCGCCCTGCGGGCCCGGCGGACAGCGCCGAGAGGCGCTCGCGCTCAGGGGAGGTCCACGCGGAACGTGCCGCTGCGCTGCGGCTCGGTGTCGGGCGCCGAGGCGAGCGAGTAGAGGATGTGGCGCGCGTCGCGCGAGAAGTACGCGTGGTTGCCCTCTCCGTACGAGTACAGATAGGCCAGGTCGGAGTCGATCGCGAAGGAAGCGCCCGCGGGATTCTCCACCCAGAACAGGCCTGCGGCGGAGAACAGCGCGCGCGAGCCATCGGCGCTGAAGCCGGCCTGGCGCGCCTCCGGGCCAAGCCGCCGGGCGCCACTTCCGTCCAGCCGCACCGCGCTGAGGGAGGGGCGGCCGTCCGCGTCCTCGGAAGCCACGAGGAGGCGCTCGGCGGACGCGGCGTAGACGTTGACGGGGCGGCGCACGCGCACGTGGAGGTCCACGGCCTTGCCGGCCGCGAAGTCGAGCAGCACGAGGTCCCCTCCGGTGAGGTCCACGTTGTGCAGTGCGAGCGTGCGCACGTCGTCGAGGTTGCGCACCTCGGGCGCGAAGCCCGTGCCGAAGCTGCGCACCGTGCCGGCGCCGGGATTCAGCTCGGAGAGGGCGCCGTCGGCGTCCGAGACGAAGAGGGGGCGAGCGTAGGGAGGCCAGGCGTAGGCCGGAGGCACTGCCGCGTGCACCCCCGTGAGCAGCGTGCTCAGCCCGCTGCCTTCCCGGAAGGCGTGCAGGGTGAGCACGTCCTGGCCCGTCACGTAGGTAAAGCCGTCCGCGGAGGCGCGGAAGTCGCGGGCGCCTGCCTCCAGGTTCGTGACGACGCCGGAGTCCAGGTCCACGGCGAAGGTGGTGCCGCGATAGGTGTTCCCGGTGCCGATCCGGTCGAGCGGCGGACGGTCCCACTGGTACAGGCGCTCGAGCACCGTCTTCGTGCCCAGCTGGGCGTCGGTGAGGAGCAGCGTCTGCTCGTTCCCTTCGCTGCTCAACATCAGGCCCCAGCGCCCATCCGCGCCCAGCCTCCCGTCGGTCCAGAGCGGGTCGAGCGTGAGCACGCGCGGCGTGCCCGGGCCGAACTGCACGTGCAGGCTGCGGGCAGTGTACAGGTACCACTCGTAGCGCCGCGCGTAGGCGCCGAGCTCTCCGGGCCCCTGCGCGACCAGTTCGTAGTTTCCGGGCACGACGAGGCGCTGTCGGGTGCGCAGGTCGTAGAAGGCGGTGCAGCCCGAGCCGGACGGCGCGTCCGCGGTGCAGCGCCAGGCTTCCGTGGTGGTTGCCGCCTGAGTCCACGTGAAGGCCACCAGGTTGCCCTGGGCCGTCAGCGAGAAGCCCGGGCTGCTGGAGGCGACATCGCTCGGCTTCGGGCCGGGCATCACCTCGTGGACGGCGCCCCGCTCCAGGTCCACGACTAGGGAGCGGATGCCCGCGGTCCCAGCGCAGTAGCCCGCCCAGACGTGCCCATTCGTGGAGACGCGGGCCTCGATCCAGATATCTCCTGTGCAGAAGGGGGTGCTCTCGCCCGCGGTGCCGACCCGCGCTCCGCGCGGGCCCTCCGCCTCGCTCCAGGTCGCGCCGTCGCCCGCGAGACGTGCGTCCCGCAGCGCCTGTGTGCTTAGCACGCGCGCGGTGCGGCTTCGGCGGTCATACCCCGTGAGCACGCCGGGGTTGCCCGTGTTGCAGAGCGCGGCCTCGGGATTGGCGACGACCAGCGCCCCCGGGCACGCGGTCACGGAGGTGGCGGCGTCGAAGCGCAGCTCTCGTACCTCGGCCGGAGCGAGCGTGGACACCAGTGCCCGCCGCCCGTCCTCGTCCACGTCGCTGATGAGGGCGTGCTCGGCGAGCAGGGTCACGGCTCCGGTGGCCGGGGCGACGGCCGAGTAGCTCAACAGGGTGCTCGTGCGCTCCGGTGCGTGCCCGACCCGCGCGAAGCTCAGGTCCGGCGCGACGAAGAGCGTGGTGACGGCTGTGACCAGCGGTGTGACGGTGCCCTGCGCGAAGTCGATCCGCTGCAGCGTCCAGCTCCACGGCTCGGGCGCCGTCACGTCGTCCACCGCCAGCGCCAGGGCCCAAGTTCCGGACGGGCTCACGTAGGCTTTCTCGAACCAGCCACTCGCCACGCCACCCTGACGCACGAAGCGGTGCAGGATCCGGTATTGGCCATTCGCTCCCGCGCAGTTGCCGCCGAAGTCGACCTGGTACCAGGTGCTGCCTGCACCGCGCGCGAACTGCGTCGTGACCTGGGGGCCGAGCGCGACAGCCGGGCAGGGGCGGGTGGCCAGCAGCTCGCCCACGGTGCTATCGGGGCGCAGGGTGTAGAGGTCGCCTGCGGACGTGCGCAGGACAAGCTCCGCGGGAAGCTGCCAGGCCTGGGTGACCGGATCGCCCGCGGGCGTCACCGCGTCCAGCGCGCCGGTCCGCAGGTTGCTGCGCATCATCGAGGTGCCCGCCTGCACGGAGGCGTAGGTGCCCGTCGCATCGAAGCTGAACGGCCAGATCATCGTGTTCGCGAGCGTCACGAAGCCACCCGTCCCCACCTCGTAGGCGTAGGTGCTGGGCTGCCCTCCGTCCACGAAGTTGAGGACGGCGCGGTCCTGGGCCGGCGTGAAGACGGCGCGGTAGAGGGGTCGCGCATCCAGCCGCGTTCCGCGCCGAAGGGTGGTGCTCGCGGGCCGAAACACGCCGGACGCCGCGACGACGTTCTCGAGTCGCGCCTCGGCGAAGCCGGGGGCCGTCAGCGTGAGGGCGTAGATGCCGCCGGGCACGCTCGCGAAGGCGTAGCGCCCGGCCGCGTCGGTGGTCGTGGTCAGCAGCGCCGTCCCCTCGGGCCCCAGGAGCTTCGCGGTGATGCCGGCGTGGCTCGGCGCGCCGAGCAGGAACGCGCTGCCCTCTACGGCACCCGCGCCGGGGGCGGGAGCGCCGGGCGCGAGCGTGAGGGTGGGCACGGACGCCACCTGGCCCACCGTGACCACGACGCCCTCGGCGCGCGCAGGCTCGTAGCCCACCCGCATCGCGACGAGCGGGTAGGTGCCCGGCAGCACGCCCGTCAGCGAGTAGTGGCCCTCAGCATCCGTGTAGCCCACGTACGAGGTCCCGGAGAGGAAGACGGTGGTGTTGGCCAGGTCCGCGCGCGCATCCCCGAGCAGGACCTGCCCGTGCACGCTGCCCACCGGATCCGGCACCGCAGGGACGCGCTCGAGGTCCAGCGTGGGCGCGACGGTGTCCCCGCCCGCGGCCACCGCCAGCGCCTCCTGCCGCTGCGAGGTGAAGCCGTTCGCCGCGGCGACGAGCGCGTAGTTGCCCGGCACCACGCTGCCCAGGAGGAACGCGCCGGTCTCGTCGGTGTAGGTGATGCGGTCGGTGCCCTCCAGGTAGACGAGGCTGCCCGCATTGCCGCTGGCTGCGCCCGCGCGGGTGACGCGCCCCACCACGCGCCCGAAGGGGCTGGAGCTGGCGTCGAGCGGAGCGAGCGCAGGCAGCGTCACGCGGGTGCTCTGGCCCGCCTCGGCGAGGAAGGGCGCGGAGCTGCGCGTCACGTAGCCCGGCTTCGCCATCACCAGCGTGTACGTGCCGGGCAGCACCGGCGCGAGCGTGAAGCTCCCGTCCGCGGCGCTCAGCGCCGAGAGGCTGGTGCCCGCGAGGAACACGGTCACTCCGCCGTGATCGTTGGCGCCGACCAGCTGCACCTGCCCCGTCACCGCTCCGCTCGCGTTGCCCACGGGCGCGAGGCGGAGGGTCCCGACGTCCACCGTCTGCCCGGCCTCGAGCCGCAGCGCGCCCACGCGCGCCATGCCGAAGCCCAGGTGCTGGGCGCTGAGCGCATAGGTGCCCGGCGCGATCCCCTCCAGGAGGAAGTCACCGTTGGAGGCGCTGAAGGCCACGTGGCCCGTGCCCTCGAGGTACACCTGCACGCCGGCGCTGTCGGTGCTGGCACCGTCCAGCAGCACCTTGCCCTGCAGCCGCGCGGTGCTCGCGGGGGGCGGCTGGAGGCGCTCGAGGCGCAGCGCGCCGGCGGTGGCACTCGCGCCAGCACTCACCGTCACACTGCTGCGCTGCGGGCCGTAGCCGGGGGAGCGTGCCTCAAGCGCGTAGGTGCCGGGCGGGAGCCGGCTCAGCGTGAAGGCGCCGTCCTCGGCGGTCGTCGCCGCCTGGTCGGTGCCGAGCACCAGCACCGAGATGCCGCCGTGCGCAGTCTGGTCCGCGTAGGTGGCGGTGCCGCTCACGCGTCCGACGGCCTCGACGCACACCCCGGCCTCGGCGACGAAGCCCGCGGGGCACTGCATCGCCACCGGCTCGCTCCTGCTGCAGCCCGCGAGGACACCGAGCATCGCGAGGAGGAAGTACGAGCCGACGTTCCGGCACAGCGACATGGGCGCTCCAGGAACCTGCCGCGGAGGCGCGGCAAAAGTCTGGAAGACTTAGCACACCTCGCATTCCCCGGCGACCTTCACCCGGGCCGCTTTCCGGGGTGCGGCCGCACGGCCGCGCCGCGCGCTGGCGCAGCCGATGCACTGGGAGGGGGCATGCGCCCACATGCCCTCACTGCCCTCCTGCTGCTCTTCGCCCCGGTTGCCCTCGCCGCCGCGCCGCCGGACAAGACCCTGTCCCCCTACTTCTTCGTGGAGGGTGCGGAGGGCACCGACGCGCTCCCGCTCAAGGACACCTCCGCGCAGCTGGAGGTCACGGGCGTCATCGCGCGGGTGAAGGTGACGCAGGTCTACGCCAACGAGGGGCAGGTGCCCCTGCACGCCCGCTACGTCTTCCCGGCCTCCACCCGCGCCGCGGTGAACGCGATGCGGATGCGGCTCGGCGACCGCACCATCGAGGCGCGCATCCGCGAGAAGCAGGCCGCGCGCGCGGAGTTCGCGAAGGCGAAGCGCGAGGGCAAGAGCGCCTCCCTGCTCGAGCAGGAGCGCCCCAACGTCTTCACCATGGACGTGGCCAACGTGCTGCCCGGAGACCGCATCGAGGTGGAGCTCGAGTACACCGAGCTGCTGGTGCCCACTGAGGGCATCTACGAGCTCGTCTTCCCCACGGTGGTGGGCCCGCGCTACTCGAACCAGACGGAGGAGAGGGCATCCGAGGAAGCGAAGTGGGTGCAGAGCCCGTACCTGCACGAGGGCAAGGCCCCCACGTACGGCTTCCACCTGAGCGGCCGCATCTCGAGCGCGCTGCCCCTGCGCGACCTGTCCGTCCCCAGCCACGCGGTGGACCTGCGCTGGAACGGCAGCAGCGAGGTGGGCTTCGCGCTGAAGCCCACGGAGCTCGCCGGCGGCAACCGCGACTTCGTGCTGCGCTACCGCCTCACGGGCGAGCGCATCGAGTCCGGGCTGATGCTGCAGCAGGGCGGTCCGGAGAACTTCTTCCTCCTCCTGTTGGAGCCGCCCGCGCGCGTGCGCCCCGAGCAGCTGCCTCCGCGCGAGTACGTGTACATCCTCGACGTCTCGGGCTCGATGCGCGGCTTCCCGCTGGAGACGGCGAAGCGGGTGATGCGCGAGCTGGCCGCCGGCATGCGGCCGCAGGACTCCTTCAACGTGGTGCTCTTCTCCGGCGCCCACGCGCTGATGGCGCCGCGCTCGGTGCCCGCCACGGCCGAGAACGTGGAGCGCGCGATGAACCTCATCGACTCGCAGAGCGGGGGCGGCGGGACGGAGCTGCTGCCCGCGCTCGAGGAGGCGCTCGCGCTGCCCGCGGCGCCGGGTGTCGCGCGCAGCTTCGTGGTCGTGACGGACGGCTTCATCAGCCAGGAGCGCGGCGTGTTCGAGCACATCCGCAAGAACCTGAACCAGGCGAACGTCTTCTCCTTCGGCATCGGCTCCTCGGTGAACCGCTACCTCGTGGACGGCGTGGCCAAGGCGGGCGGCGGCGAGCCCTTCGTCGTCACCACGCCGGAGGAGGCGCGCACGGAGGTGACGCGCTTTCGCAAGTACATCGAGTCGCCCGTGCTCACGGACATCCGCGTGTCCTACGAGGGCTTCGAGGCCTACGACCTCGAGCCGCCCGCGCTGCCGGACCTGCTGGCGAGCCGCCCTCTCGTCATCTTCGGCAAGTGGCGCGGCAAGCCCCAGGGCCGCATCACCGTGCGCGGCGTGAGCGGGGAGGGTCCCTTCGTGCGCAGCGTGGACGTGGCCGCGAGCAAGCCCTCCACCGAGTACTCCGCGCTGCGCTACCTGTGGGCGCGCGCCCGCATCTCGGCGCTCTCGGACTTCAACCTCAACCAGGAGTCGGACGACGAGAAGCAGGAGGTGACCCGGCTCGGGCTCCAGTACAACCTGCTCACCCGCTTCACCTCCTTCATCGCCGTGCACGAGCAGGTGCGGCGCACCCCCGCGCAAGGGGAGGGCAAGGACGTGAAGCAGCCCCTGCCGCTCCCCGAGGGCGTGAGCGACGCCGCCGTGGGCGAGCCCCCGGTGCAGTACGGCGCGGAGCCGGAGCTCACGGGGCTCGCGCTCTTCGCCCTCACCCTGCTCGGCGTCACCGCCGCCCTGCGCCGCCGGGCCGGATTCGAAACGAGGAGGGCAGGGTGAGCCCGGCAAGTCCCCTCTCCCGCTGGGAGAGGGTGAGGGATTACCGGCCTGCGCACCGTCGAGCTGTCGCACTCCTCCTCCTCACGCTCCTCTTCGCTTCGGGCCTCGGCCTGAAGGCGCACGCGGCGCGCACGGACGCCCGCGGCCTGCGCTGGCTCCTCGCGCCCACCGCCACACTCGTGACGAGCGTGAGCGGAGTGCCCTTCGAGGACGAGGGCGGCGCGGGCCTGCTCAACCGCGAGCGGCGCTTCGCCATCGTGCCGGCCTGCGCCGGGGTGAACTTCCTGGTGGTGGCGCTGTGGACGCTGGGCTTCGGCTTCGTGCGCGCGCAGGCCTCGCCCGAGCGAAACGCAGCGGTCGCGACGCTGTCCGCCGCCGGCTCCTACGCCATGACGCTGCTCGCCAACACGGCGCGCATCCTCGGCGCGCTCGCGCTGCATGCGCGAGCGCAGTCCCTCGCGGGGCTCTCGCCCGCCGAGCTGCACCGGCTCGAGGGGATCGGCGTGTACCTCGTGGCACTGTGCGCGGTCTTCTGGCTCGCCTCGCGCCTCGCCGGCGAGCCGCTGCGGCTCGCCCTGCCACTCTGCTGCTACCTCGCGGTGACGCTCGGGCTCCCGCTGCTGCGCGGCGCTCCAGGAGGCCCGCTCTTCTGGCGCCACGCCGCGTGGGTGTTCGCCGGCGCTGCGCTCGTGGCCATCGTAGCGTGGGGACTCTCACGGCGTACGAGCCTCACCTCCTTGGGGCCTCGCTCGAATTGAGCGCGATGCTGTGCGTGCCCAAGCGGCGCGGGGCGCCCAATTCAAGTGGCTTGCATCCGCCGTAACCCCGCTGCCGCGTGTGCTCTCTCAGTTCCGCGCGCTCAGCGGATGCGCACCGCGTCCGCGATGACGACGCTCCCATTGCCGGCCCAACGCGAGACGCGGATGCGGTTCCAGCCGCGGGTGAACTTGAAGCTGCCCAGCGCATTCCAGCGGCCGCCGTTGAGCTGCTGGTTCGCGGTGACGCTGCCCACCTGCACGCCCGCGGCGTTGACCGCGAGGAAGGGCGTCGCGCTGGAACGGTTGCTGCCCGCCGTCCACCACGCGTCCACGGTGCGGGTGGCGTCCGCGGAGAGGTAGAACCAGAAGTCCGCCGCGTCGCTCACGCTGGCCACGCTCGCGTAGTAGTAGCCGGTGCCGTAGTAGCCCGCGGTGGAGGTGGCAGCGGTCCAGTTGGCCGAGACCTCCGAGCGCGCGAGCGCGGCGTCGTTCCGCGCGTTGTTGCTGTCCACGATGATGGTCGCGACGCTGCTGCTGCCCCAGGCGGCATCCGACTTGAAGTTCGCGTACAGCAGCGCGACGAGCGAGGAGCCGCCCCACTGGCTCGTGCCGCACTGGGCTGCATAGGCGCCCACCCAGGGCGTGTACGTGTAGAGCGCGGCGGTCGCGTTGTTCGCGGGCGTGACGCTGCAGGGGTCCAGGGTCTGCTTGGTGACGCCCTTCTTCCACCCGCTCACCGTGGCGCGCCCCACCTCGAGGTCCGCGAGGTAGCCGCGGAACTTCGCCGCCGAGCACTCCACCTGGTTGCCGAAACCCGCCCACGAGCCGTCGCAGCTGCCGCTGTCCGGGCACGCGCAGCCGGTCGCCTGGGCGAGGTTGTTCGAGGTGCCGCTGCGCACCAGCCCCGACTCGGCCTCGATGCGCGCGAGCATGTACACGGGGTTGATGCCGTAGGCCCGCGAGCGCTCCACCACCAGCGTGGCGGCGCTCTTGCCCCACGCGGGGTCGCTGTAGTGGGCGAGGTAGCTGCCCTTGGCGGTGAGGAAGCCCTGCACCTGCGCCACCGTCACCGTACTGCCGCCCGTGAGGTCCGCGTCGCTCATCAGGTTGTGCCGGTCCAGCGTGCCCAGCGCGGAGTCCAGCTGGACGAGCCCGGGGCTGCGCGGGTCCTCGGCGAGGTGGCCGCCGGTGAGCTCGGACTCGGAGGGGCCGCAGGCCGCGGCGAGGAGGAACAGACCCAGCGCGAGACGCGCACCCTGCTGCAGCCGCATGACGATCCCGGCGCGCGGTTACGGCGGGGCTCCGACCATCGGAGCGCCCGGAAGCCGCGCGAGCGGGGCGAGCGCAGAGCACGCACAGTGCCAGACCTGCGAAGGGGCCCTCCAGCGCCTCCGGGCGCTGCGGGGACGCGAAACTTCCGCGCCTCCTGCACGGGTCGTAAAGCCTCTTGGCAGTGCGGCTGACGCGGGCGGCGACAGTGGAGTGTCGCCTTCCCGGACAGCTAGTCGAACATCGCGCTCAGCGCCTCGGTGAGCGTCTCCACGCCCACCACGTGCAGGCGCTTCTCCTCGAGCCGCTTCGCGCTCCCCTTGGGCAGCACCACGCGCTTGAAGCCCATCTTCGCGGCCTCGGCGATGCGCGGCTCGGCCTGGCCCACGGCGCGCACCTCACCCGCGAGGCCCACCTCGCCGAGCACCAGCGTGTGCGGGTCCAGCGGGCGGTTCTGCAGGCTGCTCACCAGGGCAGCGCACACCGCGAGGTCGCAGGCGGGCTCGTTCAGGGTCATCCCGCCCGCCACGTTCACGAAGATGTCGCAGCCCACCAGCGGGATGTCCTCCTTCTTCTCCAGCACCGCGGCGAGCAGCGCCACGCGGTTGGTGTCCACGCCGATGGCGGTGCGCCGCGCGGTGCCGTAGCCGGTGGGGGCCACCAGCGCCTGCACCTCCACCAGCAGGGGCCGCGTGCCGTTGAGCGTGGAGGTCACCACGCTGCCGCTCTTGCCCGCGGGCCGCTCGCTGAGGAACAGCGCGCTCGGGTCGGCCACCTCGATGAGGCCCGCCCCCTTCATCTCGAAGACGCCGATCTCGTTCGTGGAGCCGAAGCGGTTCTTGTGCGCGCGCAGGATGCGGAACGGATGCCCGCGCTCGCCCTCGAAGTAGAGCACCGTGTCCACCATGTGCTCGAGCACGCGCGGGCCCGCGATGCTGCCGTCCTTCGTCACGTGGCCCACGAGGAAGGTGGGCACGCCGCTGCGCTTCGCGTACGCCATGAGGCGGCCCGCCACCTCGCGCACCTGCGAGATGCTGCCCGGGGCGCTGCCCAGCTCCGGCAGGTACATGGTCTGGATGGAGTCCACCACCAGGGCGCTGGGCTTGAGGGTCTCCGCCGCCGCGAGCACGCGGTCCGCGTCCGTCTCCGCGAAGAGGTGGATGCCGTGGCTCTCCACGCGCAGGCGCTCGGCGCGCATCTTCGTCTGGCGCAAGCTCTCCTCGCCCGAGACGTAGAGCACCGGGCCGTCCTTCGCGAGCCGGTCCAGGGCCGCGAGCAGGAGCGTGCTCTTGCCGATGCCGGGGTCACCGCCCAGCAGCACGAGGCTCCCGGCGACGACGCCCCCGCCCAGCACGCGGTCGAACTCGGCGATGCCGGTGCGCCGGCGCGCCTCCACCTCGGCGCTCACCTCGCGCAGCAGCACCGGCTTGCTCGCCCCACCCGAGGCGCCCCACGCCGGGCGCCGCTCGCTCTCCGGGGTGTCCTGCGCCTCCTCGAGGAGGCTGCTCCACGCGCCGCAGTCCGGGCACTTGCCCAGCCACTTCGCCGTCTGGTACCCGCACGCCTGGCAGGTGTAGTGCGTCTTCGCCTTCGCCATGCCGAGGGTTTAGCGCGTCCCCCTGACGCCTCCCGCCCCTTTTTCCAGCGCCCGGGCTCAGCAGGCGGCCAGGCGAGCGAAGCGGGCTCGCGGCTTGTCGCACGGAATATGCAAGCACAGCTTTGAACCCATGAGCCGCTGCGGATGTCCTCCGCACGGCGAACCACCGCGACTACAGGGAGAGGGACAACATCATGGGGATCATCGCGTTCATCGTCGTCGGCATCATCGCGGGGCTCATCGCCCGCGCGCTCATGCCCGGTAACCAGTCCATGGGCCTGGTGGCCACGGCCATCCTGGGCATCGTGGGCTCCTTCGTGGGCGGCCTCATCGCCTCGCTCTTCAGCAGCGACGGGCACGTCTGGGACCTGCACCCCACCGGCCTCATCTTCAGCGTGATCGGCGCGATGCTGGTGCTGCTGCTCGTCGGCATGGCCAACGGCCGCCGCCACCTGCACACCTAGGCGGGCAGGGGATACAGACTCGTCAACCCTGCCGCTTGCGGCGGTTGACAAGGGCTGGGGGTGGGCGCGAGGGTTCGCGCCCACCCCTTTTTTTTCAGGCCCCGAGGCGCCCATGTCCGAGCACGCGACCGAGACCGACACCGACACCCTGACGGGCCACGCCCACTACGCGAAGCCCCTGCCCGAGGGGCTGCAGCTGCGCCACGACTGGACGCTCGCCGAGGTGAAGGCCCTGTACGAATTGCCGCTGCTGGACCTCGTCCACCGCGCGCAGACGGTGCACCGGCAGGTGTTCACGGACAACAAGGTGCAGCTGTGCAGCCTGCTGTCCATCAAGACGGGCGGCTGCCCGGAGGACTGCGGCTACTGCCCGCAGGCGGCGCGCTACCACACCGGCGTGAAGGCCGAGAAGCTGATGCCGGTGCCCCAGGTGCTCGAGGCCGCCGCGAGCGCGCGCGCCGCCGGCGCCACCCGCTTCTGCATGGGCGCGGCCTGGCGCGAGGTGAAGGACGGCGCCCAGTTCGACAGCGTGCTGGAGATGGTGAAGGGCGTGCGCGCGCTGGGCATGGAGGCGTGCGCGACGCTGGGCATGCTCAGCGACTCGCAGGCCCAGCGCCTCAAGGAGGCGGGCCTCAGCGCGTACAACCACAACCTGGACACCTCGAAGGAGCACTACGGGGACATCATCTCCACGCGCACCTACGACGATCGCCTGCGCACCCTCTCGCGCGTGCGCAACGCGGGCATCAGCGTGTGCTGCGGCGGCATCATCGGCATGGGCGAGAGCGTGGAGGACCGCTGCAACCTGCTGCTCACGCTCGCCAACCAGGAGCACCACCCGGAGAGCGTGCCGGTGAACGCGCTGGTGGCGGTGGAGGGCACGCCGCTCGCGAACCAGAAGCGCGTGGAGACGCTGGACATGGTGCGCACCATCGCCACTGCCCGCATCCTCATGCCCGCCTCCATGGTGCGCCTGAGCGCGGGCCGCATGCAGATGAACGAGGAGGCGCAGCTCCTGTGCATGATGGCGGGCGCCAACTCGCTCTTCTTCGGCGAGAAGCTGCTCACCACCGGCAACCCCCAGTACGAGAGCGACATGGCGCTGCTCGAGAAGGCCGGCATCCGGCCGCTCGAGCCCAACGCCGGCGCGCGCTAGGCCGATGAGGGCCGTGCCGCACGCCCCGGGCCTGCCCGCGCAGGCCTGGGCCGAGGAGGAGCTCGCGCGGCTCGAGGCGCAGGGGCTGCGCCGCACGCTGGAGCCGCACGCGGGCGCGCAAGGGGCGCAGCTGCAGGTGGGCGGGCGCACCCTGCTCAACTTCTCGAGCAACGACTACCTCGGGCTCGCCGCGCACCCTGCGGTGCGCGCCGCGGCCGCGCGCGCGCTGGAGGCGCACGGGGTGGGCGCGGGCGCGAGCCGGCTCGTGGTGGGCGACACGCTCGCGCACGGGCGCCTGGAGGCGCGGCTCGCGCGCTTCGAGGGGGCCGAGGCGGTGCGCCTCTTCAACTCGGGCTACGCGGCGAACACCGGCGTGCTGCCCGCGCTGCTGGGCCCGCAGGACGCGGTCTTCTCGGACGCGCTCAACCACGCGAGCCTCGTGGACGGCTGCCGCCTGTCGCGCGCGCGCACGGTGGTGTACCCGCACGCGGACGTGGGCGCGCTCGCCCGGGCACTTCGGGACACGCCCGCGCGCCGGCGCCTCATCGTCACGGACGCGGTGTTCTCCATGGACGGGGACCTGGCGCCGCTCGCCGAGCTGGTACAGCTGGCACGCGCGCACGGCGCCGCGCTGCTGGTGGACGAGGCGCACGCGACGGGCGTGCTGGGCCCGAGGGGCGGCGGCCTGTGCGAGGCGCTGGGGCTCGCGGACGCGGTGGACATCCGCATGGGCACGCTCTCCAAGAGCCTGGGGGCCTTCGGCGCCTACGTGGCGACGAGCCGCGCGGTGGCGGACCTGATGGTGAGCCGCGCGCGGCCGCTCGTGTTCAGCACGGCGCTGCCCGCGGCGGTGTGCGCCGCGGCCGAGGCGGCGGTGGACCTCGTCGAGCAACAGCCGCCGCTGCGCGCGCGTCTGTGGCGCCACATCCACGCCTTCAGCGAGGGGCTGCGCGCGCTCGGCCTCCCCGCGGAGGCGCGCAGCGCGGTGTTCCCGGTGGTGCTGGGCAGCCCCGAGCGCGCGCTCGCCGCGGCGGCGTGCCTGCGCGAGGCGGGGTTGCTCGTGAAGGCCATCCGCCCGCCCACCGTGCCCGAGGGGACGAGCCGCCTGCGCTTCTGCCTCTCCGCGGCGCACGAGGACCACCACATCCAACAGGCGCTCCACGCGCTGGCCGCGTTGGACCTGCGCACCCCCGCTCCCCGAGGACCATGACTCCGCGAATCTTCGTCACTGGAACCGACACCGGCGTGGGCAAGACGCAGGCCTCCTGCGCGCTGCTGCGCCTCATGTCGGACGCGGGCCTCGCCCCGCGCGCCTTCAAGCCCTACGAGAGCGGCTGCCGCTCGCTCGCGCGCCCCGAGGACGCCCAGGCCCTGCGCCGCGCCGCGCGCAGCCTGCAGTCGCTGGACGAGGTCTGTCCCCAGCGCTACCGGCTCCCGCTCGCCCCCGGCATCGCGGCGCAGCGCGAGGGGCGCGAGAGCTCCTGGGCGAAGACGCTCGGGGCGTGGCGCACGGTGGGGCAGGGCGCGTGCGTGGTGGAGGGGGCGGGCGGGCTCTTCGTGCCGCTGGACCCGGAGCACGACGTGGTGGACCTCATCGCGGAGCTCGGCCTGCCGGTGCTGCTGGTGGCGCGCGCGGGGCTGGGGACGCTGAACCACACGGCGTTGAGCCTCGAGGCGCTCGGGCGCCGGCGCATCCCGGTGGCCGCGGTGCTGCTCAGCCGCACGGCAGACGTGGACGACCCCTCCGAGCGGGACAACGCGCGCCTCATCGCCGAGCGCCACGGCGTGCGCGTGCTGGGCCCGGTGCCCCACGAGCCGGACGCCGCGGCCCGCGCCGCGGCCTTCCGCCGGGCGCTCGCGCCGCTGCTCCCGGTGCTACAGGCCCGAAGCGCCCAGGGCCGGTAAATCGGCCTCCGGCGCGCTTCCGAGAGGGAGCGCGCGGATCTTCCGATACGCACGCTGCGCAAATTTTCGGGCGGATCGGTCGCTGAATTGGACGGGTGCTTTTTCCCGCGCGAGAACGCCTCGGCAATGGCGGACATCATCGATCTCTCGCTCGTCACCGATGCCAGGCGCTACCTCCACAAGCTGCTGGATGCGCGCGGCATCGCGTACTTCCTGCGCAAGGACGGGCAGCGGCTCTTCGAGCTCGAGCCCTCCAAGGTGGAGCTGGTGGTCCGCACGGTGACGCGCACGCGCCCCGCGCACCTGCCCAGCCCGCACCCGCGCGCAGTGGAGCACTGCCGCCAGGAGGTGCGCCGCGTGCTCATCCGCCGCGTGGTGGACGCCATGCTGCAGACGGGGCTGTGAGCCGCTTCTCCCGGCGCACGCTCTTTCCCCGCGAGCCCAACGCGCTCGCCCTCGCGCTCTCGGCCGCCCGCGCCGAAGGGCGCCCCCTGCTGGACCTCACCGAGTCCAACCCCACGCGCGTCGGCCTCCCCCGGCCCCCGCCCGGGCTGCTCGCCTCTCCCGAGGCGCTGGACTACGCGCCCGAGCCCCTGGGGCTCCCGGCTGCGCGCGCCGCGCTGGGCGCCTTCCTCGGCCTTCCCCCCGAGCACCTGGTGCTCAGCGCGAGCAGCAGCGAGGCCTACGGCTGGCTCTTCAAGCTGCTGTGCGAGCCGGGCGACGAGGTGCTGGTGCCCGCTCCCGGCTACCCCCTCTTCGAGCACCTCGCGCAGCTGGAGGGCGTGGCGGCGCGCCCCTACCGCCTGCCGCTCGCGCACGGCTTCGGGCTGGACGTGGAGGAGCTCTCGCGCGCGCTCACCCCGCGCACCCGCGCCATCGTCGTGGTGAACCCGGGCAACCCCACCGGCCACTTCCTGCAGGAGGGCGAGCTCGCGCAGCTCGCGAGCCTGTGCGCCGCGCGCGGGCTCGCGCTGGTGAGCGACGAGGTGTTCGCCCCGTACGCGTGGGCGGGGTCCGCCGAGGGCCGGGTGGCGAGCGTGGCGGGGCGCGCGCTGCCCATGCCCACCTTCTGCTTGGGCGGGCTCTCCAAGGGGGCGGGGCTGCCGGGGCTCAAGCTGGGCTGGCTGCACGTGGGCGGCCCCGAGGCCGAGCGCGAGGAGGCACTCGCGCGCCTGGAGCTGGTGGCGGACACCTTCCTCTCGGTGGGCACGCCCGTGCAGCAGGCCCTGCCCGCGCTGCTCGCGCACGCGCCGGCGTTCCAGCGGGCAGCGCTCGCGCGCGTGGCGCAGAACCGCGCGGCGCTCCGGGCGGCGCGGCCGGCGCACGCCGCCTGGGACCTGCTGCCCGCGGAAGGGGGCTGGAGCGCGGTGCTGCGCATCCCGCGCGAGCCCGGCGAGGAGGCCACCTGCCTCGCGCTGCTCGCGGCGGGCGTGCTCGTGCAGCCCGGCTACTTCTACGACTTCTCGGGCGGCGCCTTCCTCGTCCTCTCGCTGCTGGTGGAGCCCGCGGTGCTCGGGGCAGCGCTGCCCCTGCTGCAGCGGGTGCTCGCGAGCAGCTGAGGCGCCCGCGCGCGCTCAGCCCCGCGCCGTGCTGCGCGGCAGGGTGAACTCGAACACCGCGCCCCCCGCCACCGCGTTGCTGCCGCGCAGCGTGCCGCCGTGGGCACTCACCAGCCCGTAGGCGATGGAGAGGCCCAGCCCCACCCCGCGCCGGTCGGTCTGCTCCGTGCCGCGGCGGAAGGGCTGGAAGGGCTGCGCGAGCAGGGCCTCGGGCAGGCCCGGCCCCGAGTCCACCACGCTGAACGCCACGTGTCCGTCCTCGATCCGCGCGCTCACCCGGATGCTCCCGCCCTCGGGCGTGAACTTCACCGCGTTGCCCACCAGGTTGGAGAACACCTGGTGGATGCGGTCCGGGTCGCACTCGACCGCGGCGCGCAGCTCGGGGAGCTGGATCTCCAGCACCTGGTTGCGCTCGCTCGCGAGCGGGGCGAACTCCGCCACCTGGTCCAGCAGCCCGTGCAGGTCCACCGGCACGGGGCGCACGTGCAGCGCGCCCGCCTCGATGGCGGCCATGTCCAGCAGGTCCGTCACCATCCGGTCCATGCGCCACGCCGCGCGCTGGATGCGCTCGAGGTGGTGGCGCGCGCGTCCGTTGAGCGCGACCACCAGCGGGCCCAGCATCGTCGCGCTCATGGTGATGGTGGCGAGCGGGTTCTTCAGGTCGTGCGACACCGTGGCCACGAACTCGCGCCGCAGCGCCGCTTCCGCCTCGGCGCGCTCGCGCGCCCGCTGCTCCAGCGCGTAGAGGCGCCCGTTGTCCACGGCCACCGCCGCCGAGTCCGCGAGCGCCTGCAGCAGCTGCACCTCGCGCGGCGTCGCGCGCCGCGAGGTCGCCCAGTACGCCCCGATGGCCCCGATGGGCTCGGCGCGGCGCAGGGGCACCATGGCGAGGCTCTTCACGAAGGTCTGCCGGTACACCTCGTGCGGGACGCGCGGGTCCGCGAACACGTCCTCGATGACGGCCGGCTCGCGGTGGAGGATGGCCCACCCGGACACGCAGCTGCTCATCGCGAAGCGGTGCCCCTTCCACAGCGGCGCGATGGCGTCCTCGTCCGCGTAGTGCACGTGGTCGCCCTCGCGCAGCACGAAGGTGACGCCGTCCGCGCCGGTGAGGGCGCGCGCGGTGCGCCGCACGAAGGCCATCACGTCGTCCAGCTCGCGCAGGTACGCGAGCTCCTGTACCGCCTCGAGCAGTGCGCCCATGTCCTCGCGGGAGAGCTCCTCGCGGGAGAAGGGCTCGGGCATTCGCCGCATGAATGGCCTCCGTCCAGTGGGTGTGGAGGGTCCAATCGGCGGCGTGCGCGCACTATTCCGCCGGAGGGGGCGGGGGGCTCGGGCCCTGCTGCTGCGACCGCTGCTGCGTATTCCCGCTCAGCGCCCCACGGCCTCCGCGAGCGCCGCCATGTCCTCGCCGCCCAGCCCCTTCTCCAGCGCGCGCTCGAAGTGGCGGATGACGCCCTCCATCACCGGCAGGGACACCTTCGCGGCCGCCGCGGCCTCGCGCACGAGCCGCGCGTCCTTGAGCGCGAGCTGCAGCGGGAAGCTCGCGGGGTAGCTGTGCGCGAGCATCAGCTTGCCCTTGAGGTGCGCGTACTTCACGTCCAGCCCGCCGCCGGCGATGACCTCCAGCAGCCGCTCCTCGGGCACGCCCACGCTGCGCGCCACCGCGAAGGACTCGGCGAGCGCGCCCAGCAGCCCCACCAGCCACGCGTTGACCACCAGCTTGGTGCGCGTGCCCTGGCCCGCGGCGCCCAGCGGCAGCGTGCGGCTGCCCACCGCGGAGAAGACCCGCTCACACGCCCGCAGCGCCGCCTCCTCCCCCGAGGCGAGCACCAGCAGCTGGCCGGCTTCCGCCGGCTCCCGGGTGCCGAGCACCGGCGCATCCACGTACGCGACCTCCCGGCCCGCGGCCGCCGCCATCAGCCGCTCGGTGGCGGCGATGCCCACGGTGCTCATCTGCGCCCACACCGCGCCCGGGTCGAGCGAGGCGAGCACCCCGTCCGCGCCCGTCATCACCGCCTCCACTGCCGCGCCGTCCGAGAGCATGGTGAGCACCACCCCGGCGCCCCGGGCCGCCTCGCGCGCGCTCTCGCAGGCCCTGGCCCCGGCCTCCTCCAGCGGGCGCAGGCGCTCGCGGGTGCGGTTCCACGCGCGCACCTTCAGCCCCGCGCGCAGGAGGCTTCGGCCCATGCCCGTGCCCATCAGCCCCGCGCCCAGCAGCGCCACCGTGTCGGTCTGTCGCATGGCGTTGGGGGTATGCCCGCGGGCTCCCCGCGTCGAGAGGGACGCCGGGCCAGGGTGCCCTGCGCACGCCTGGCCGACTGCTCAACAGGCACCCGGGGCCCCGGGCGCGCGGTTGGCCCGGGAGGGCGCGCGGGGGAGACTGCAGCCCATGGAATCGCTGCTGTCCTTCCGCCCCGCGCTCGCCGACCGGCTGGCTCCGCTCGCGCGCGCGCTCGGGCTGGAGCCGGGCGTGGGGACGGAGGTGCTGGTGGAGGCGGTGGTGCAGGTCTCCAGCTTCCACGAGGAGGGCTTCCCGCTCGCCCCGGTGGTGTTCATCGGCCGCGGGCTCGAGGAGCTGCTGCAGGCCGTGCACGGCACGCACCCGGTGCTGCTGGGCAGCGGGGTGGTCTCGCTCGAGTGCGTGCGGCTCGCGCTGCGCAGTTGCGCGCCGCTCGCCGAGGGGCGGCAGTGGGCGATCGTGCTGCTGGTGGGGGAGGGGCAGCTGCAGTTCGGGGTGTTCTGCACGGACCGCTCCCCGCTGCGCGTCACCTCCTTCGAGGCGCTGCGCACGCTGCCTGCGGACGCGCCGCCGCTGGTGGGCATCACCTCGCTGGGCGAGCGCGTGGTGGGAGTGCGGGGCCCCGGCGGGGCGAACCTCTTCTTCGACTTCTCGGGCACCGCGCACCTGGAGAGCGGCAGCCCGATGCGCGTGCTCGCGGACTTCGTGGAGGCGGTGACCCGCGACGTGCCCGAGCCGCTGCGCCCCCAGCTGCGCGCCTTCTACTACCGCATCGGGGTGGAGGTGGTGAGCGGCGCCCACGGCGCACTGGTGGCCGTGCTCGATGCGCGCGCGCAGGCCCCGGACTTCCTCTCGGACGGGCTGTGGCTCGCGGAGCCCCTGGACCTCACCGCGCTCGCGCTGCGCTACGAGGCGGAGCACGGCGAGCGGGACGCGCTGGGGCTCATCGCGTACGGCAGCCTCTATCGCCGGATGATCGGCATGGACGGCATCACCGTGTTCGACTCGCGCGGGCGGCTGCTCGGCTACAACTGCTTCATCCGGCAGCAGGTCATCGGCCAGCCCGCGCGCAAGGTGGTGGGCGGCGCGCGGCGCCGCGCCTTCGAGGTGCTCTGCGGCGAGGTGGGCCACAGCCTCGCCGCCGCGCTCTACCGCTCGCGCGACGGGGCGGCCGAGTGCCGGCGCGCCCCGTCCCAGAGCTGAGCGCCCCTGGCTCTCAGCCGTGCGGCGGCACGAGCGTGAGGTCCACCATCAGGTCGTCGGTGAGCCGGCTCTCCACCTCGCGGCGCAGGAGCTCCAGGTCCAGGTGCGAGGTGCAGCGCAGGTCCGCGGTGGCCTTGAACAGGGCCTCGCCGGACATGGGGGCGCTCACCGACTCGGTGGAGAGGTCCACGATGCTCACCCCGCGCCGCGCGAGCGCGCCCGTCACGTCGCGCACGATGCCCGGGCGGTCCGCCCCGGTGAGCTCCAGGTGCAGCCGCTGCTCGCCCAGGGGCAGCTCGCTGGGCGGGTCGCGGTCCACGCGCACGCTGAGGCCCTCCACGCGCTCGAGCTCGCGGGTGAGCGCCTCGGCGTGCGCCTCCTCGACGGACACCTGCAGGATGCCGGCGAAGCGCCCGGACAGGCGCGCCATGCGGCTCTTCTCCCAGTTGCCGCCGTGGCTCGCCACCGAGTGCGAGAGCGCGCTGACGATGCCCGGGCGGTCCGGGCCGGTGAAGGTGACGACGAGGGAGATGCGGGCGCTCATCACCACACCTCGCAGCGCTGCGCGGCCGGGCGCACCATGGGCGCGCCGTCCTTGCACTGGAAGGCCTGCTGGAACTCGCGCAGGTTCGAGAGCGGTCCCACCACCCGGTACTTGCCAATGGGGTGCGGGTCTCCCTGCACCATCAGGCGCTGGGTCTCGGGGCGCACCGCATCGCCGCGGAACTGCCCCCAGGCGATGAAGAACTGCTGCTCGGGGGTGAAGCCGTCCACCGTGGGCACCGGCGTGCGCTTCATCGCGCGCTGCAGGGCGCCGTAGGCGATCTTCGCGCCCGCGAGGTCCCCGATGCTCTCGCCCAGCACCAGCTTGCCGTTGTGGAAGACGCCGCCCTCCACCGGGTACTTGTCGAACTGCTGCACCACGCAGGCGCCGCGCTCGGAGAAGTGCTTCAGGTCCGCCGGCTGCCACCAGTCGCGCAGGCGCCCCTGCGCGTCGAACTTGGCGCCCTGGTCGTCGAAGCCGTGGCTGATCTCATGCCCGATGACCACGCCGATGGCGCCGTAGTTCACCGCGTCGTTCGCCTCCATGCTGAAGGCGGGCGGCTGCAGGATGCCCGCGGGGAAGACGATCTCGTTGAGCGAGGGGTTGTAGTAGGCGTCCGAGGTGGGCGGCGTGATGTCCCAGCGGCCGCGGTCCACCGGGCGGTTCACCGTGGAGAGCGCATCGCGCATGGCGAACTTGCGCCCCGCCACCACGTTCTCCCAGTGGTGCGCGCGGTCCACCTTCACGCTCGAGTAGTCCTTCCACTTGTCCGGGTAGCCGATCTTCGGGTTGAAGGTCGCGAGCTTCTCGAGCGCCTGCTTCTTCGTCTGCGGCCCCATCCAGTCCAGGCCCTGGATCGTGTCCCCCATGGAGGCGAGCAGGTCCTTCACCATCACCTGCATGCGGGCCTTCGCCGCGGGCGGGAAGTAGCGCTCCACGTACTTCTTGCCCAGCGCCTCGCCCAGCAGCCGGTCCGTGGACTCCACGCAGCGCTTCCAGCGCGGCTTCAGCTCCTTCGCGCCGCCCAGGTACTGCTGGTCGAAGGCGAAGTCCTCCTGCACGAAGGCGCGCGTGAGCTGCGGCGCGGCGGCGCGCAGCACGTGCCAGGTGAGGTAGGTCTTCCAGCGCGGCAGCGGCGTCTCCTTCAGCTGCCGGTCCAGCTCCTGGAGGAACTTGGGCTCCATCACGTTGAGGTCCGCGCGCTGCACGCCCAGGCGCCGGTAGTAGCCGGCCCAGTCGAAGGCGGGCGCGAGCTTCTGCAGCGCCGCGAACTTCATCATGTGGTCGGTGTTGGCGGGGTCTCGCAGCGCCACGTTGTCCAGGGAGGCGCGCGCGAGCTCCGTCTCCATCGCGAGCACGTCCTCGCCCGCCTGCTTCGCCTCGGCCTCGCTGCGGCCGGCGAGCTGGAAGAGGCGCGCCACGTGCGCGCGGTACTTCTCGCGCGCCTCGACGAAGCGCGGCTCGGTCTTCACGTAGTAGTCGCGGTCCGGCAGCCCCAGCCCGCTCGCGAAGAGGTGCACGATGACGCGCGTGGGCTCGGCGTAGGCCGACTGCGCGGCGAGCCCGAAGGGCACCGGCAGGCTCATCTGGTGCAGCGTGGCGATCATCCCCTGCACGCCCGCCCCGTCCTTCAGCGCGGCAATCTGCTGCAGCAGCGGCTCCACGGGCTGCACCCCGCGCGCCTCCACCGCCGCCTCGTCCATGCAGGCGCCGTAGTGGTCCCCGATGAGCTGCTCCACGCTGCCGGGCTTCCAGTCGCGGCGCTGGGAGACCTCGTCCAGGATCTCCTTCAGCCGCTCCTTCGCGCTCTCACCGGCCTGCCAGCGGCGGCTCCAGCGCACCATGGACGGCGGGATGGGGTTCTGCTGGCGCCACGCCCCGTTGGCGAACGCGTAGAAGTCCGTGCAGGGGTCCACCTTGCGGTCGAGGTCCCCCACCTCGATGCCCTTGAGCGCAGGGGCAGGGGCAGGTGGGGAGGATGCGAGCGCTGGCAGGGCAGCGCCGAGCGCGAGGGTGAGCAGCGTGCGTCCGAGGCGCATCGGGAGGCTCCTTCCGGGGCGGGCCCGGGCTGTGAGTGCTCGGACCACACCACACCCGGGGGGCCTCCTGCATTCCTCAGGCGACCCTTTGCTGTACTGGAAGGCAGTGCGCGCGGGCGAGGTCCAGCAGGCGCCCGGCGGACACGGGCTTGGTGAGCAGCCCCAGCACCCCGGACGGAGGCCTCGCGAGGTGCGCCGAGAGCACCACGATGGGCAGCGGGATGGGGCACACGCGCCGCGCGAGGTGCGCGAGGAACTCCTCGCCGCACATCCGGGGCATGTGGATGTCCAGCAGGATGAGGCCCCACTCGGACACGCGCACGAGCTGGGTCAGGGCCTCGCGCCCGTCCGCCGCGCAGTGCACCTCGTAGCCGGCGAGCTCGAGCAGCTCCTGGTGCGCCGCGCGCAGGTCCGTGTCGTCCTCGATCAGCAGGATGGGCATCCGGCTCATGCGCCCTCCGCCCCGCTCTGCGCGCCGCCCTGCGCTCCAGGCGTCCCGGCGCGCAGCGAGGCGAGCACCGCGCGCAGCTCCGCCTCGAACGCGGGCACGGCCGAGGGGTGCGACGGCTTGCGCAGGAAGCCCACCAGGTTCGCGAGCTCCGCGGGCGGGTGCAGCCCGGCGGAGGTGACCACCAGGATGGGCACCTTGGGGAAGGCCGGGTTGCGGCGCATCTCGGCGTAGAAGTTCCAGCCGTTCACGCCCGGCAGCAGCAGGTCCAGCACCACCAGGTCCGGCGGGGGCTGGCTGCGCAGGTGGCCCAGCGCGGTGAGCCCGTCGGGCTCGTGCACCACCTGCGCGCCGGCGGCCGTGAGGCACTGGGCGATCTGCTGGGCGTGGTGGGCCTCGTCCTCGACGAGGAGCACCCGGAGCGGGCCTGGCTGCGAAGTCATGGGTGCCGGGACGCTATGTCACGCGTCCTCCCGCGCCCAGCAAGCCGCCCGCGCGAGTGGACAGCAGCCTGGACTGCAGGACGGGGCGCGCCGCCCCCCCCCCGCTCCCGCAGTCCGGGCACCCGCACGCGCCGTGCGGCTTCAGGGCGCGCTGTAGCCGCGCAGCCGGTAGACGGCGCGCCCGGCGAGCTCGCGCAGCGCGAGCTCGCTCTCGTTCAGGTGCGCCGCGCGCGGCAGGGAGCTCGTGAGCAGGCCGCCCCAGGTGGGCGGCACCGCGCGCACGTCCACCGCGAGCGTGTCCGGCTGCAGCCCCACCGCGCGAAAGCAGCCCACCGCGCGCGGCAGGTGCGCCGCGCTGGTGACGAGCAGGAGCGAGCCCCAGCGCTCGCGCTGCACCACGCGCGCGGCCTCCAGCGCGTTCTCGCGCGTGTTGCGGCTCTTCGCCTCGAGCACGAGGCGGGAAGGGGAGATGCCCCAGCGCGTGAGCAGCCGCGCCATCGCCTCGGCCTCGAGCGGCTGGCCGGGGTCGATGGCCCCGCCGCTCAGGAGCGCCTGCCGCGCGTGCCCGCCCTGCAGCAGCTCGAAGCCCTTCTCCACCCGCTCCGCCGCGGCGTTGAGCTGCACCTCGCCGCTCGCGCGCGTGGCCCCCGGCTCCAGCGCGCCCCCGAGCACGATCACCGCGTCGTAGGTGTGCTGGGGCCGGTAGCTCGAGCGCGCGCCCGACTCGGTCAGGTACATCAGCGCGTTGGACACCGGCTGCACGCTGAAGAGGTACAGCAGCGCGAGCGCCCCGAGCGCGAGCGTGCGGCTGCCGCGCGGGCGGCGCCGGGCGAGCAGCAGCGCGAGCGCGCCCAGCAGCAGCGCCCACGCGAGCGGGCTGAGCAGCACGTCCAGCAGCTTGGAGAGGAGGAGGAACATGAGAAAGGGCCGCCCCCAGCGTGCTGGGAGCGGCCCTGGATCTACCCGATTCCCGGGGGCCTACGCGCCGATCAAGCTTCGATGCGGCTCATCAGCAGCTTGCGCTGCAGCATGAGCGACTCGGGCGCCTTGCTGCCCAGCTGCTCGAAGAAGGGCTCCTGGCTCTTGAACTCCGCCTTCCACTCCTCGGGCTTGATGGCGGTGGCCTCGGCCATCTGCTCCTTGGAGACGTCCAGCCCCTTGAGGTTGAGGTCGCCCTCGCGCGGCACCCAGCCCAGCAGCGTCTCCTGGGTGGCGACGCGGCCGTGCACGCGGTTCACGATCCACTCGAGCACGCGCATGTTGTCGCCGTAGCCCGGCCAGATGAACTTGCCGTTCGCGTCCTGGCGGAACCAGTTCACCTGGAAGATCTTGGGCAGCTGCTTGATGGAGCTCTGCATGTCCAGCCAGTGCTGGAAGTAGTCGCCCATGTTGTAGCCGCAGAAGGGCAGCATCGCCATCGGGTCGCGGCGCACCACGCCCACCTTGCCGGTGGCCGCAGCGGTGGTCTCCGAGCCCATGGTGGCGCCCAGGAACACGCCGTGGGTCCAGTTGAAGGCCTGGAGCACGAGCGGCACGGTGGTGGAGCGGCGGCCGCCGAAGATGATCGCGCTGATGGGCACGCCCATCGGGTCGTTCACCTTGGGGCTGAGCGCGGGGTTGTTGCTCGCCGGCGCGGTGAAGCGGCTGTTGGGGTGCGCGGCCTTCTCGCTGCTGCCCTTCTTCCAGGGGCGGCCCTGCCAGTCGGTGAGCTCCTCGGGCACCGGGCCGTCCATCCCCTCCCACCACACGTCCCCGTCCGGGGTGAGCGCCACGTTGGTGAAGATGGTGTCCTTGGCCACGCAGGCCATGGCGTTGGGGTTGGTCTTGTTGTTGGTGCCCGGCGCGACGCCGAAGTAGCCGGCCTCGGGGTTGATGGCGTAGAGGCGGCCGTCCTTGCCCACGTTCATCCAGGCGATGTCGTCGCCCACGGTCTCGATCTTCCAGCCCTGGTACTCCTTGGGCGGGATCATCATGGCGAAGTTGGTCTTGCCGCAGGCCGAGGGGAACGCGGCCGCGACGTAGGTGGTCTCGCCCTGCGGAGAGGTGACGCCGAGGATGAGCATGTGCTCGGCGAGCCAGCCCTCGTTCTTGCCCAGGTAGCTGCCGATGCGCAGCGCGAGGCACTTCTTGCCCAGCAGCACGTTGCCGCCGTAGCCCGAGCCGAAGCTCCAGATGGTGTTGTCCTGGGGGAAGTGGCAGATGTAGCGGCGCTCGGGGTTGAGGTCGCCCGTGGAGTGCAGGCCGCGGTTGAAGTCGTTGCTGTCGCCCAGCATGTCGAGCGCCTGCTTCCCCATGCGCGCCATGATCCGCATGTTGAGGACCACGTACGCAGAGTCGGTCAGCTCCACGCCCACCTTGGCGAAGGGGCTGCCGATGGGGCCCATCACGTAGGGCACCACGTACATGGTGCGGCCCTTCATGCAGCCCTCGAAGAGGTTGCCCAGCTTCGCGTAGGCGGCGTCCGGGTCCATCCAGTTGTTGGTGGGCCCCGCGTCCTCCTTGTTGGGCGTGCAGATGAAGGTGAGGTGCTCCACGCGCGCCACGTCGTTGGGGTTGGAGCGGGCGTAGTAGCAGCCCGGGCGCTTCTCCTGGTTGAGCGGCATCAGGATGCCGGCCTGGACGCACTCGTCCGTGAGGCGCTTCTTCTCCGCCTCGCTGCCGTCACACCAGACGATCTGGTCCGGCTGGGTGAGCTTGGCCATCTCCGCCACCCACCCGAGCAGGTGGGAGTTCTTCGTCAACGCATTGCCCTGCACGGAAGCCATCTGGTTTTCCCTCGTTTCTCGGAAGTCGTTGCCCCCCGCGCGGCTCGGCTGGTGGGCCTGCGACCAGCCCGCGCGGGAACAGGACGCACCCTTCGGCAAGGGCCCTGGAAAAGCAACATCTGCCACCCCGCCCACCCCTCCGCCAGCCGAAGGAAACCCTAAACTTTACTAATCCACAGCCCAGCTTTCATAAATTGGACGCTCGGTGCGCGCCACCCCCTCACCATCCGCCCCGGGCGGTCCCACCTTGGGGGAACAGGGAGGCTTGAGGGGCCCGAATGGCCGTCGCGATCGTGCTGGGTGTGGTGGTGCTCGCAGTGGTGCTCTTCGCGATCGAGTCCATCCCGATCGAGGTGAGCGCGCTCACCGTGGTGTGCCTGCTCGCGCTCACGCGGGTGCTCACCCCGGAGCAGGCCTTCGCGGGCTTCAGCAACGACACCGTCATCTTCATCTTCACCCTGCTCGCGATGACGCAGGGCCTGGCGAGCACCGGCGTGGTGCAGCTCATCGGGCAGCGGATGAGCTTCTTCGCGCGCTTCGGGCACCAGACCTTCGTCTTCGCGATGATGGTGACGGTGGGGGCCTTCAGCAGCCTCGTCTCCAACACGGTGACCACCGCGGCCTTCCTGCCGGTCGCCATCGGCGCGGCGAACCGGGCGAAGGTGCCCAAGAGCAAGGTCCTGCTGCCGCTCGCGTACGCCTCCATGCTGGGCGGCACCATCTTCCTCTACGGCACCAGCACGAACCTCGTGGTGAGCGAGGCGCTGCAGCAGCGCGGGATGAAGGGCATCGGGGTGACCGAGCTCACGCCCCTGGGGGTGCCCATCGCCGTCGTGGGCATCCTCGTGGTGGTGCTGCTGGGGCCGCTGCTCCTGCCGGTGCGCAAGGGCAAGGAGGGCGCGAGCGAGTGGACCTTCCGCGAGTTCATCGCCGAAGCGTGCCTCCCGGCGGGCAGCCGCTACCTGGGCAAGCCGCTCGCGGAGATCAGCGAGGGGCTCGGCATCCGGGTCATCGGGCTGGTGCGCAACGGCCAGAGCCTGCCTGCGCTCCCCACGCACGTGCTCACGCGCGAGGACCGGCTGCTCATCGAGGGGCAGCGCGAGGACATATTGCGGGTGAAGGACCTCCAGGGCATCGAGATCCGCGCGGACGTGCGGCTGCAGGAGGACGAGACGCTGGGCAAGGACCTGGTGATGGTGGAGGCCAGCGTGCCGCCCGGCAGCCCGCTCATCGGGCGCACCCTGCGCGAGACGATGTTCGCGGACCGCTTCGGCATGGTGGTGCTCGCGCTGCACCGCCGGCCCAACATCCAGCGCCTCACGAAGCTGCAGCTGCTCGGGCGCATCTTCGGCGGCAACTCGCTCGCGAGCCTCGACCTCAACGTGGGCGACGTGGTGCTCCTGCGCGGCCCGCGCGAGCGCGCCCCGGCGCTCCTGCAGAACAACCTGCTCATCGTGCTGAGCGACGTGGAGCACCAGGCGCCGCGCTACGCGAAGGCGCTGCTCGCGCTCGGCATCTTCCTCAGCGTGCTGGTGGTGGGCTCGCTCGAGCTCGTCCCGCTCTCGGTCGCGGGCCTCGTCGGCATGCTGCTGATGATCGCCACCGGGTGCGTGGACTCGCGCCTCGCCTTCCGGGTGGACTGGCGCGTGGCGCTGCTCATCGGCTCCATGCTCGCGCTCGGCGTGGCCATGGAGACGAGCGGCGCGGGGCGCTTCCTCGGCCAGAAGGTGGCGCTGCTGGCCAACACGGGGGTCGGGGGCCCGCGCGGCGTGATGCTGGTGCTGATGCTGCTCACCATCCTGCTCTCCGCGCCCATGAGCAACCAGGCCGCGGCGCTCGTGGTGCTGCCGGTGGCGATCAACGCGGCCACCCAGCTGGGCGTGGACCCCCGCCCCTTCGTGATGGCCGTCACGCTCTCGGCGAGCTGCTCCTTCATCACCCCGCTCGAGCCCAGCTGCGTGATGGTGTACGGCCCCGGCCACTACCGCTTCACCGACTTCTTCCGCCTCGGCACCCCGCTCACCGCGGTGCTCGTGGCGCTGCTCATGTTCGCGGTGCCGCTGGTGTGGCCCTTCGACGGCCCGGGCGCGAAGGGTGCGCCCCCCGCGCGCGCAGCGCCGGTGAGCGCGCTGCAGCGCTAGTGGATGGCCGCGCGCAGGCCCACCGCCACCACCACCTCCGCCTCGCGCGCGAGCAGGCTCTCGAGCCGCGCGCCCACCTGCGCCTCGTCCCCGCCCGCGGCGGCGAGCGCGAGCCGGTGGAAGAGGGCCTGGTGCCCGTCCTCGCTCTGCGCCAGCTCCGCGTAGAAGCGCTTGAGCGGGGGCTCCTCGAGCCCCTCGGCCAGCAGTGAGAGGCGCTCGCAGGAGCGCGCCTCGATCACCGCCGCCACCAGCAGCCGGTCCACGCGCCGCTCGGCGGCCCCGTTGCGCACCCAGGTCTGCAGCGCCTGGGCGTAGGGGTCTCCCCCGTCGCGCCCGAGGGTGAGGCCGCGCGCCTCCAGCAGCTCGAGCACCTTCGCGAGGTGCGCGCTCTCCTCGCGCGCGAGCCGCGCCATCTGCGCGGGCAGCCCCGGCAGGTCCGGGTAGCTCTGGATGAGGCTGAGCGCGTTGGCGGCCGCCTTCTTCTCGCAGTGGGCGTGATCCACCAGCACCTCGTCGAAGCGCGAGAGGGCGAGCGGGAGCCAGCGCGGGTCCGTGGGCTGGTGCAGCAGCACGGGCCCTGCTCCGGAGAGCGGGCGCCGGCGGGCGGTGGGGGTGGAGGAGCTCATGAGGGCGCTGGGCACAGAAGGCCGGCGGACCCTAGCGCATTCCCCGGATGACGCGCCGCGTCTGTGGCCGTGCCAACGCCTGCTGGTCGCCATAACTTTCTTTGCGCAACGCAAGGGTCCTACAACCCCAGACAGCGCACGTGCGCTTCCAGCGCGCGCGCCTGTCGCACGGCAGAGCAGGCCCACCCGCCGCACCGGGGAGACGACCGTGGCACAACCCGCAAGTCAGAGCGTTGAGATGGTGGAGGCCGCGAGGCCCATGACCAGTGAGGAGCGAAAGGTCATCTTCGCCTCGTCGCTGGGCACCGTCTTCGAGTGGTACGACTTCTACCTCTACGGCTCCTTGAGCGCCGTGATCGCGAAGCAGTTCTTCTCGGGCGTCAATCCCACCGCCGCCTTCATCTTCGCGCTGCTCGCGTTCGCGGCGGGCTTTGCGGTGCGCCCCTTCGGCGCGCTCTTCTTCGGGCGCCTCGGCGACCTGGTGGGCCGCAAGTACACCTTCCTCGTCACCATCCTCATCATGGGCCTGTCGACCTTCATCGTCGGCCTGCTGCCCAGCTACGCCACCATCGGCATCGCGGCGCCCGTGATCCTCATCTTCCTGCGCCTGCTGCAGGGGCTCGCGCTGGGCGGCGAGTACGGCGGCGCGGCCACCTACGTGGCCGAGCACGCGCCGCACGGCAAGCGCGGCAGCTACACCGCGTGGATCCAGACCACCGCCACCATGGGCCTCTTCCTCTCGCTGCTCATCATCCTCGGCTGCCGCCTGGCCGTGAGCGCCGAGGACTTCGACCGCTGGGCGTGGCGCATCCCGTTCCTGCTCTCCATCCTGCTGCTGGGCGTCTCCACCTGGATCCGCCTCAAGCTCAGCGAGTCTCCCGCCTTCAAGCGCATGAAGAGCGAGGGCAAGACCTCCAAGGCCCCGCTGCGCGAGTCCTTCGCCCACTGGCCGAACCTCAAGATCGTGCTGCTCGCGCTCTTCGGCGTGGTCGCGGGGCAAGCGGTGGTCTGGTACACGGGCCAGTTCTACGCGCTCTTCTTCCTCACCCAGACGCTGAAGGTGGACGCGCAGCCGGCGAACCTGATGATCGCCGCGGCGCTGCTCATCGGCACGCCCTTCTTCGTCATCTTCGGCGCGCTCTCGGACCGCATCGGCCGCAAGCCCATCATCATGGCGGGGCTGCTGCTCGCGATCCTCACCTACTTCCCGCTCTTCAAGGGCATCACCCACTTCGCGAACCCCGCGCTCGAGGGCGCCATCTCCACCGCGCCCGTGGTCGTCTCGGCGGACCCCGCGGACTGCTCGGTGCAGTTCAACCCGGTGGGTACCTCCAAGTTCACGTCCTCCTGCGACGTGGCCAAGGCGGCGCTGGTGAAGCGCGGCGTGCCCTACTCGAACCACGAGGCCCCCGCCGGCACCGTCGCCAGCGTGAAGGTGGGCGACACGGTCATCCCCTCGTATGACGCGACGAAGGCCGCGGACGCGAAGGCCGAGGGCGCGCGCTTCGAGGCCGCCGTGGGCAAGGCCGCCACCGGCGCGGGCTACCCCGCCAAGGCCGACTCCAGCCGCATCAACTACGTGATGACCACGCTGCTGCTCACCATCCTGGTCATCTACGTGACCATGGTCTACGGCCCCATCGCCGCGATGCTCGTGGAGATGTTCCCCACCCGCATCCGCTACACGTCCATGTCGCTGCCGTACCACATCGGCAACGGCTGGTTCGGCGGCTTCCTGCCCACCACCGCCTTCGCGATCGTGGCGGCCACCGGCAACATCTACTCGGGCCTCTGGTATCCGATCATCGTCGCCGCCATCACCCTGCTCATCGGCGTGCCCTTCGTGCGCGAGACGCGCAACAACAACATCTACGCGCACGACTAGTGCCTGAGCCGTGAGCACCCCTGGGCCCCGCTCTCCTCCGTCGGGAGCGGGGCCCTCGTGCGTCTATACTTCGCGCCCATGGCAACGAAGACCCCCAAGCCCGAGCTCGAGGTGCGCGCCTTCGCGAACCCGCGCGCCTTCGACACCTGGCTCGCGAAGCACCACGCGCGCTCGCCGGGGCTGTGGCTGAAGCTCGCGAAGAAGGACTCGGGCACGCCCTCCGTCACCTACGCGGAAGCGCTCGAGGTGGCGCTCGCGTGGGGGTGGATCGACGGCCAGAAGGCCTCACACGACGAGAGCGCCTGGCTGCAGCGCTTCACCCCGCGCACCGCGCGCAGCCCCTGGTCGCGCATCAACCGCGACAAGGCGCTCGCGCTCATCGAAGCGGGGCGCATGCAGCCCGCGGGGCTCGCCGAGGTGGAGCGCGCGAAGGCCGACGGGCGCTGGGAGGCGGCCTACGCCTCGCAGAGCCGCGCCAGCGTGCCCGAGGACCTCGCGAAGGAGCTCGCCACGCGCCCGCGCGCGGCCACCTTCTTCGCCGCGCTCGACTCGGCCAACCGCTACGCCATCCTCTACCGGCTGCACACCGCGAAGAAGCCCGAGACGCGCGCGAAGCGGCTCGCGCTCTTCGTGGGGATGCTAGAGCGCGGCGAGAAGATCCACTCCTGAGCTGGACGGCTCAGGGCTGCAGCGGCGCGGGAGCCACCTCGGGCGCGCTCCCGAGCCGCAGCGCCGCTGCGCCCGCGAACAGCGCCGAGAGCGCGCAGGAGACCAGCGGCGCGATGAAGAAGAAGCGCCAGCTGAGCACCGCGTAGGCCGCCGCGCCGAGCGCGAGCAGCACCACCAGCGGCCGCACCGAGGTGCCGTGCTGGCGCGCGAGCGTCCCCGCCTGCCACAGCGCCACCACCATCACGAAGGCGCCCGCGCTCATGAACCACTGCCCGCCGAGGAAGAAGTCCCACAGCGTGCGCGGCGTGCCCATCATGTCGAACTGGTAGCCCCGCATCGCCGCGACCACCGCGTCCTCCGCGGGCCCGGCCGAGTGCTGGCTCAGCACTCCGAAGGTGTGCCCCACGGCGAAGACGGCGAGCAGGACGGCGGAGATGCGCAGCAGGACGTGGGGCTTCATGGGCGGGCCTCGGGGAGAGGGAAGGGGAGTGCGCCCGCGAGCCTAGCTCAGTCCACCAACACCAGTCGCTGCGGGCGCCCCGGCACGAAGCCCACCTTGCGCGCGATGCCCGCGAGGCTCGCGTTCTGCTCGTCCACGCGCAGCGTGAGTCGCGGCAGCGAGGAGAGCAGGTGGCGTGAGATCTGCCCGAGGCACAGCGTGGCGTGGCCCTTTCGCCGCTGGCCCGGCAGCGTGTACAGCCCCTCGAGCTCGGCGCCGTGCTGCGAGCGGCTGCCCACGTCCACCTTGAAGACCAGCGCTCCTGCCTCCTCGAGCACGTAGGTGCGGCGCGCGCGCACGCGCCGGCGCACCCGCGCTTCGAAGAGGCCCGCCCCGTCCGCGAGCGGGTCGCGCTCCAGCCCCTCGCGCACCGCGCCCAGCGCGAGCGGGAGCAGGCGCGGCAGGTCCTCCTCGCGCGCGAGCCGCAGCGTGGGGTTGGTGAAGGGGCCCAGGTCGTCCGCCGAGACGCCGAAGAGCCGCTGCACCCGCGAGAGCCGCGGCGTGCGCGGGCACAGCGCGCGCATCAGGGCATCCACCGCAGGCTTCTCTCCGAGACAGGCCTGCACGCGCAGGTCCTTGCCCAGCGCCTCGGTGAAGGCGCCCACCGCGGCGGCGTCGAGCGCGCTGGGCACCAGCAGCCCGCCCCCGCCTCCGACGAAGAGCACGCCCGTCAGCGCGCCTGCCTCGAAGCGCCCCCAGAAGGCACTGCCGCCGGGACCGGGACGTGCCTCCAGCCCGTACTCCTCGGCCAGGCCGAGCAGGTACAGGTGGTGCACCGGGTCCTTCGACAGCAGGGCGCGCAGTGCCTCTGCGTGGGAGGGCCCCAGCTGTTCGATCGAGGAGGACATGCGCGCGCAGGGCAGGGGCAACCGGTGGGCGTCACCTTACGCGAAAATGCCGGCGCGCGCGGAATGGCCCGGGCCTCCCGGTCGACCGACGCGGGCAGTGACCACGGAATCCAGCGCGGTCAAACGGAAGAAAGTGGGTGCAGCCGTCCCCTCTCCCTCTGGGAGAGGGTCGGGGTGAGGGATGAATCCGCCCGCTGTGCCCAACGCGCATCAGCTCTGTGGGAAAGCCGGGACGGGACGGGCTCCCCTCGCATCCGCCAAGCGCGTGCTGGCACTGCCCTGCGAGGCGCTCCGGGGATGCGCGAGGGAGGGGAGGGGTGTCGGGCCGAGTGCTGCGCGCTGCTGTGTACAAACCTCGGGAGATTTCGAAACCCCCGAGGTTTGTAGACAGCATCGCACCGACCTGCGACCGGGAGGGGCACCCCTCCGGCCGCGAAGTCGCGCGCACCTGTTCTGAGATGTCGGGGGTTTTCCGGTAAGTCTTACCGACCCCGAGGCCCCTCCCCCGCGAGCGGGACTGCCCCACAATGCATGTTGATGCTGATAGCGCCCGGGCGTCCCCCAGGCGTGCGCGTCCCACCGCACGGGAGGCGTGGACGGAACATTTCTCAAGATCCAACACATCTCGGCAGCGCGGTAGGACGGGCGGCATGGCGCCAGCGCTCGTGGTGAGAGAAGCCGAGGAGGAGGCCGTCGCGGTGGGGGTGGAGTACGCGGGGGCGCGGCTG
>NZ_VJZZ01000024.1 GCF_009659535.1 Aggregicoccus sp. 17bor-14 | reverse complement strand
CCGAAGCCCAAACGCAAGAAGCGCCGCGTGCCCCACGCCCAGTACCTGCGACAGGTCGCCACCTCCCGCGTCCTCGCCGCCGGCACCGTCGACTACGTCAAACGATGAGGTTTAAAGGGGTGCTCCCAGAGGGAGAGGGCGCACTCATCCGTGCAGCCGGTGCTCGGTCACGGCCTCGTCGAGCACTGCGACGAGCCGCACCACGCGCTGGTGGTCTCCGCTGCCATACACCCGGCGCTCGCCGCGCGCCGTGCGCAGCACCACCCAGTAGGTGTCCTCGGCGATCGCCACCCGCCACACCGCCGCGAAGAGCAGCGCGCCGGCGAGCGAGAGCAGCAGGTGCAGCATCCCGCTCGAGCTGCCCACCACGCCGAAGCGCGAGAGGATGAGCGGCAGCGCCACCGCCGCGAGCAGCCCCGCCACCACCAGCGGCAGCGTGAGGTGCGGCGACACCATCTGCGCCTGCACCGCGTGCACGTCCGTGAGCCCGTGCGTGCGCCCCTCCACCACGAAGCGCTCCGTGGTGATCAGCACCTCGTCGTCGTCCAGCAGGAGGCGCTCGCCGGAGCGCAGCTCGGGGAGCGGCGCGCGGCGGCGGGGCGCGGGCGCGGGCAGGCGCACCGGCGCGAGCGCGCCGCTGCCGCCGGACACCACCCGCAGCATCACCTGCCGCGCCTCCTCGCGCAGCGGCAGCCCGGGAGCGCGCACTCCAGGCGCACTCAGTCCGGTAGAGGTCACCAGCTTCAGATGCGTGGGCCTGCCGCTGCTCATGCCGTCTCCCCCCCGTGTGCCGCTGCTGCTGCCTCGCCTGCGAAGTCTCCGTGCAGCACGCCGCGCACCAGCGCGCGCAGCGCCTCGAGCGGCTGCCCCAGCGCGAAGCAGCCGCGCGCGCCCAGCTCCAGCGCCCGGCGCTGCAGCCGCTCCTCCGCGAAGGGGAGCAGCACGATGACCGGCGCCTGCGGGGTGTGCGCGAGCGCCCGCGGCAGCGCCTCCGGACGGCTCACCAGCGCGAGCGTCAGGTCCGGCGCGGCACCGGCGGCACCGGCGGCGACCTGCACGCCCTCGTCGCGCAGCACGTCCGCGAGCAGCGCCGTGAGGTGGGCGTCCGCCCCCTGCACGCGGGCGCAGGGGGGCTGTGGCTTCGTGCGCATGGACAGACACGCTTCAGCAAGGTGCGTGCCCCGGCCCTTTGCGCCCGGACTTCAGGGGGTTGGACCCACTCCCCCACCCCCACCCTGGCAACGCGCCACGCTACCGTGGCGCATTGCCATCCCGCTCGCGCTCGCGGCGGTGGATGGTGGACACATCGATGCCCAGCAGCTCGGCGGCGCGGGTCTTGTTCCCGCCGCACTGCGCCACGACCCAGGCGATGTACTCGCCCTCCAGCTGGCGCAGGGTGACGATCTGCGCCTGGGCGCGCTGCAGGGGGTGCGGCGCCTCGCCCGCTCCGGGTGCGTGCAGGCGCAGGGTCTCCAGGTCCACCACCTCCTCGCCGCCCAGCACCACGAGCCGCTCGAGCAGGTTCTCCAGCTCGCGCACGTTGCCGGGGAAGGGCAGCTGCGAGAGCGCGGCGAGCGCGTCCGGCGCGAGCGCCTTCACCCGGGCGCGCGGGTTGCGCGCGCGCGCCGCCTGCAGGAAGTGCTCGACGAGCAGCGCGATGTCCTCGCGCCGCTCGCGCAAGGGGGGCAGGCGCAGGGTCACCACGTTGAGGCGGTAGAAGAGGTCCTGGCGCAGCCGCCCGTCCTTCACCCGCGCCTCGAGGTCCTGGTGCGTCGCCGCCACGATGCGCACGTCCACACGGCGCGCGCTGTCCGCGCCCACCGCGCGCACCTCGTGGTCCTCGAGCACGCGCAAGAGCTTCGCCTGCAGCTCGGGCGCCATGTCCGCCACTTCATCGAGGAACAGCGTGCCGCCGTCCGCCTCCACGAAGAGCCCGCGCCGCGGCGTGGTGGCCCCGGTGAAGGAGCCGCGCACGTGGCCGAACAGCTCGCTCTCCAGCAGCGCGCCGGGCAAGGCGGTGCAGTTGACGGCGACGAAGGGCCCGCCCTTGCGCGGCCCCTCGAAGTGCAGCGCGCGCGCCACCAGCTCCTTGCCGGTGCCGCTCTCGCCGCGCAGCAGCGCCGGGGCGCTCGAGTGCGCCACGCGCTCGATGAGCCCGTAGAGCGCGCGCATCGGGGCGCTGCGGCCCACGAGCGCACTGAAGCCCTGCTGCTCGCGCACCGCCTGGCGCAGCGCCCGGTTCTCCGCGCGCAGCGCCCGGTCGCGCAGCGCGCGGCCCAGGTAGAGCAGCACCTCGTCCAGGCGGAAGGGCTTGGTGAAGTAGTGGTAGGCACCGCGGCGCATCGCCTCCACCGCGCTCTCCACGCCGCCGAAGGCCGTCATCAGCAGCACCGGCGTCTCCGCGTCCACCGCGTGCACGGCGGCGAGCACGTCGAAGCCGTCCACCTGCTCCATGCGCAGGTCGCTCAGGACCGCGTCGAAGGGCCGGGCGCGCACGCGCGCGATGGCGTCCTGGCCGCTCGTGGCCAGCTCCACGCTGTAGCCCGCGTCCTGCAGCGGGTCGGCGAGCATGCGCCCCATCTCCACGTGGTCGTCCACCACCAGCAGGTGCCCCTGCTGCCCGCCCCGGCCTGACTCACCCGACACGTCGCTGCTCCTCCTTCACGCTGCCCTCGCGCTTCGTCGCCGTCTCGCTGCCCGTGGGCTCCGCCACCGGCCACCACAAGGTCACACAGGTGCCCTTGCCCGGCGCGCTCTCCAGCTCCACCCGGCCGCCGTGGTTTCGCACGATCTGCGCCACCATGCTCAGGCCCAGCCCCGTGCCCTGGCCGCGCTTCTTCGTGGTGAAGAAGGGGTCGAACACCTGGTTGAGGCTCTCCTGGGGGATGCCGCAGCCGTCGTCCTGCACGCGCAGCGCGACCAGGCCCCAGTGCTCGCCGGGCGCGGGCGCGCTCGCGCCGAGGCACACGCGCCCGCCCTCGCTGCAGGCGTCCAGCGCGTTGAGGCACAAGTTCACCAGCACCTGCTGCAGCTGGTCCGGGTCCGCGGCGAGCGGCGGCAGCGGCGCCTCCGGCAGCTGCAGCTCGAGCGCCACCTTGCGCCGCGCGCCCTCCAGCCGCAGCAGCTCCTGCACGCTGCGCGCGAGGGGCGCGAGTTGCACCGGACGCACCACCGCGCGCTGCAGGCGCGCGAAGTCCAGCAGCTGGCGCAGCGTGCGGCTCACCCGGTCGATCTGCTCCACGATGACGCCCACGCCCGCGCTCTGCGGGTGCGCGGGGCCGAGCTTTCCCTGCACGTACTCGGCGCGCCCGCGCACGACGCCGAGCGGGGTGCCGATCTCGTGCGCGATGCCGGCCGCGAGCACACCCACCGTGGCGAGCTTCTCCGCGCGCAGCAGCTGCGACTCGAGCGCGCGCACGTTGGAGAGGTCCTCCACCACGAGCAGCGTGCGCACCTCGGGGTCCGCGGGCTCGAGTGGCACCGCGTGGAGCGAGTACACGCCCTCCTCGCCGAAGAGCGCGAGCGGCTCGCCGTGCACGCTGGTGACGCTGCCTCCGGTGACGGCCGCCTCGAGCAGCGCGCGCACGCGGGCCATGGTGGCCTCGGGCGCGCGCGGGAAGGCCTCGGCGAGCGGCGCGCCCACGCTGCCCTGCGGCAGCCGCTCGCGCAGCGCCTGGTTCACCGCGCTGATGTGCCCGTCCGCCGCGAGCGCGAGGACGCCGGTGGGGATGTTGTCCAAAATCTTCTGCGTCTTGTCGTGCAGGTGCGCGAGCCGCAGCGCGTGCCGGCGCGACTCGCGCAGCGCCACCGCGCGCTTGCTCGCGAGCAGCACGTACACGCCGAAGGCGACGATGAACACCGTCACCAGCAGCGCCGCGAGGCTCAGGCGCAAGACGAGCCCGCGCTCGTGGCTGCGCAGCTCGGTGGTGGAGTGCAGCGTGGCCACGCTCCAGTGGCTGGTGCCGCGCGCGCGGATGGGCGTGAAGACGGCGACGGCGTCCGCGCGCCCCAGCCCCAGGCGGTCCGCCTCGTCCTCGGAGAGGTTCTGGATGCCTGCCTCGCCCGCGCGCATGCGCTCCAGCAGCTTCGCGTAGCTGGGCACCTTCTTGCCCTCGGGCCCGCGCAGCCGCTGGTACCACTCCACCAGCCAGGGGTCGCTCGCGGGCGTGGGCGCCCCGTGCGCGCCGAGCAGGAGCAGCCGGTTCTCCCAGTCGCTCGTCATCAGGTGCACGGGCGCGAAGAAGGGCTCGGTGTCCACCAGCACCGCCACCACGCCAGGGCGCTGGTCGGGGCTGCCGCCGGGCACCGCCGGGTCCTCGCCGGGCGGCAGCGCCGTGGCGAAGGCGCGCAGCCACGCGCCCTGCGGCATGCCGGTGATGGGCTGGGACGTGAGCACCTCGCCGGGCGGCGCCGCGAGCGCACGCCGCGCCGTCTCCACCAGCGCCGTCATGTGCGGCCCGCGCGCGAAGCCCTTGTCCGCGCGCCGGTCCAGCAGCCGCAGCCGCTCGGTGCCGTCCGCGTCCAGCACCAGGAAGGCCTTGTAGGGGCGCACCACCTCGATCAGCGCGCGCAGCTCGCGCTTGTGGTCCGAGCTGGAGCTGGGCTGGCTGATCAGCTCGCCGGCGAAGCGCAGGTCGTCGCCGATCTCCTGCAGCGCCTGGCCGACGCCGCGCGTGGCCTCCTCCAGCTGGCGCTGCCGGTCCGTGGCGAACTCCTGGACCAGGCGCGCGCGGTCGCGCTGCAGCAGGGACACCATCCCCACGCCCACGCTGGTGAGCGCGACACACAGCAGCAGCAGCGGAGCGAGGGTCTTGGGCATGGCCGGGCGCGGGACAGGGCAGCTTAACGCCAACCCCGCGCGGGCGGGGGGCCGCGCGCGGTACAGACTGCCCGGCCTCTCTCCGGGCGTTCGGACGGGGAGGCCTCCGCGGTCCCCGAGAGCCTCGCGGTCGAGGCAGCCGACCCGTTCGGCCGGTGCGCGCGGACGGCTGCGGCGATGAGCCGCATGCGCGGCTCGCGGCAACGGCACTCAGCGAGGTGCGGCGAGCTCCCCGGGAGGAAGTGGAAGGGCCGTGTAGTGCCGCCCCCAGGCCTCGCGCAGAGCGCCGAGCGCGCTGGCCACCTGAGCCTCGGACAGGCCCTGCTGCGCAGGTGCGCACGCGGACCAGAAGCCGTGGTTGGCGAGCACGAGCTTCCAGCTGCGCTCCACCTCCTGCGCGAGTGCTGCCGCGTCGAGCGCCCCCAGGACGCGCAGTTGCCCGCGCGGGTCGCGCCCCTGGAGGACGGAGGCGCTCGGCGGCTGAGGCCCCTCGTAGCGCTCGCCGTAGAAGGCGCGCGTCACACGGATGCGAGCAACGATGCGTTCATTGAACTCGCGCAACTCTTCTGCCGGCACCCAGAGCTCCTCGTGCTGCGACGCCCCCACCACCTTGCGCTCGTAGCGCGCGAGGAAGGACTCCTCGAGGTCGAAGGCCGTGACGAAGCCCGCGTAGCCGGAGAACGCGTCGGGCGTGTTCCAGTCGCGGGCAATCTGCACCGCGTAGCCCTCGTTGAGCACGGGGTAGAAGACGGGCTGGTCCGGCAGCCGCGGCGGGAAGGCGCGCGCGTCTGCGTCCAGGATCAATTCGAGCTCGCGCAGGCCGACGGGGCGGTAGAGCGTACGCATGGGGCCTCCAGGGGCGCGCAGTGTGCTCGAAGGGGCGTCGAGACCGGAAGGGCGACGGAGCGTCTGCGCCTCTCGCGGGGGGGCGCCGCCAGCCGAGCTGCGCTCAGGGGTGACACGCCTGCCTTCGCGCCCGCGCACCCCCGAGTCACCGCCTGGAATGAAGCTTCCTTCCAGGCGGCTCGCCACCTGCTCCACTCAGCTCGGGACTGGAATGAAGCTTCCTTCCGCGCCTCCTCCGCGCCGCCCCGCCTCCGCGCAGAGTAGAAGCGCCGGTCTACGCGCGCCTCCTCGCCCCGAGCCTCGTTTCACTCTGCGTGTGGGCTCCCTCGGGAGCGGCGGCCCGCGTCGCGCAAAAACGTAAAATAGGATTTTACCTTTCTGCAGCGCGCGCCGGTCCGCGCCCGGGAGGGGCGTCTCTCTTCGAGACACCTGTCCCGCGAGTCTTGGACGGCTTCACCCGCCCGGAGAAGCCCCGTTCCCTCCCCGGCCTCTCCCTCTCGAGGCCGTGCCTCTCGCGCCACTCTCGCGTGCCCGTGGAGGACGGCCGCAGCGCACCGCAGGACAGGGGTGAATCCTTTGCGTCCGTGCTGGCTCTCACCCGGAAAGGCGAGCAGCCATGACTCCCATCTTCCGACAGCTCTTCGACGCCGAGTCCTCCACCTACACCTACCTGCTGGGCGACCCGGCGAGCGGGCGGGCCGTGCTCATCGACCCCGTGCTCGAGCAGGTCGAGCGCGACCTGCAGTTCGTGCGGGAGCTGGACCTCACGCTCACCCACGTCTTCGACACCCACGTGCACGCGGACCACATCACCGGCTCCGGCGTACTGCGCGAGCGCACCGGAGCGCGGGTGGTGAGCGGCATGGGCGGCGCCGCCTGCGCCGACCTGCAGGTGCGCAACGGCGACGAGGTGCGCGTGGGCGGACTCACGTTCCGCGTGCTCGCGACGCCCGGTCACACGGACGACAGCGTGAGCTACGCGCTCGCGGGCCGCGTCTTCACCGGCGATGCGCTGCTGGTGCGCGGCAACGGCCGCACCGACTTCCAGAACGGCGACGCGGGGCAGCTCTACGACTCCATCACCCGGGTCCTCTTCGAGCTGCCCGACAGCACCCTGCTCTACCCCGCGCACGACTACCAGGGCCGCACCGTGACGAGCGTGGGCGAGGAGAAGCGACACAACCCGCGCCTCGCCGGCAAGACCCGCGAGCAGTTCGTCGAGGTGATGCGCAACCTGCACCTGCCCCGGCCGAAGAAGATCGACGTCGCCGTGCCCGCGAACCGGGCCTGCGGCTACCCTCAGTCCCCACCCCCAGGAGCCCGATGAGTCCCCTGCCCATCCCCTACCGCGACGTCCCTCCCACCGCCCTCGCGCAGCTCGGCCCGGGGCTGCGCCTCGTCGACGTGCGCGAGCCCCACGAGTACACCGGCGAGCTGGGCCACCTGCCCGGCGCCGAGCTCGTCCCGCTCGCCACCGTGGAGGCGGCCAGCGCCCCCTGGCCCCGCGAGCAGCCGCTGCTGCTCATCTGCCGCTCGGGAAATCGCTCGGGCAGGGCGGCGCAAGCGCTCGCCGCGCTCGGTTTCACCCGGCTCTACAATCTCGCCGGCGGCATGCTCGCGGTGAACGAGCTGGGGATGCCCGTGGAGCGGGGCGCGCGGTAGAGACCCACATCCCTCACCCCGTCCCTCTCCCAGAGGGAGAGGGGACCGCTTCGGCAAGGAGTCCTCCGTGTCCGACTCTCCCCCCAACGTCGCCCAGCAGTGGGACGCGCGCTTCTCCGGCGCCGACTTCACCTACGGCACCCGCCCCAACGACTTCCTCGTGGAGGTGGCGCCCCGGCTGCCCGCGGGCGCGCGCGTGCTCAGCCTCGGCGAGGGCGAGGGGCGCAACGGCGTGTACCTCGCCTCGCTCGGACACCACGTGAGCGCGGTGGACGCCTCGCGCGTGGGCCTGGAGAAGGCGCAGCGGCTCGCCGCCGAGCGCGGCGTCGCGCTGCAGACGCAGGTCGCGGACCTGGCCGACTACCGCATCGCGCCCGCGAGCTGGGACGCCGTGGTGTGCATCTTCTGCCACCTGCCCCCGCCGCTGCGCAGCCGAGTGCACCGCGAGGTGGTGCAGGGCCTGCGCCCGGGCGGGCTCGTGCTGCTCGAGGCCTACACCCCGGCGCAGCTGGGCCGCGGCACCGGCGGGCCGCCCGTGGCCGAGCTGCTCTACACGCCGGCGCAGCTGCGCGAGGACTTTGCGGGGCTGGAGCTGCTCACGCTGCACGAGCTCGAGCGCGACGTGCGCGAGGGCCGCCTGCACACGGGCCGCGCCGCGGTGGTGCAGCTGGTGGCGCGGAAGGCCGGATGAAGCGCAGCGAGCGCGAGCTCATCGAGGCAGCGAAGGCGGGCGACTCCCGGGCGCTCGAGGAGCTGCTCGCGCGCCACGAGAAGCAGGTGTACCGCTTCGGCCTGCGCATGTGCGGCTCCGAGGAGGACGCGAAGGAGGTGCTGCAGGAGACGCTGCTCGCGGCCTTCCGGGGCCTGCACGCGTTCCGCGGCGACGCGGAGCTGTCCACCTGGCTCTACACGCTCGCGCGCACGCACTGCCTGCGCGCGCGGCGCCCTCGCGCGGGCGCGCCGAAGGAGCTGCAGCCGCTCGATGCGCCGGACGCGCAGCAGGTGCCGGCGCACGAGGGCGGCCCGGACGCGCGCGCCCACGCGCGGCAGATGGGCGAGGTGCTGCAGGCGGCCATCCTCGCGCTGCCGGAGCCGGCGCGCGAGACGCTCGTCCTGCGCGACGTGGAGGGGCTCTCCGCGGAGGAGGCCGCGCAGGTGGTGGGCATCGAGGTGCGCGCGCTCAAGAGCCGGCTGCACCGCGCGCGACTGCAGCTGCGCGAGAACCTGAGCACGCTGCTGGGCGAGCGCGGCGAGGATGCGCCGGGCGCCGGCTGCCCGGAGCTCGCCCAGGAGCTCGCGGCCTACGCGGCGCAGGAGATCGACCAGGCCGCCTGCGTGCGCCTCGAGGAGCACCTCTCGCGCTGCCCTCGGTGCGCCGCCGCGTGCGACGCCCTCAAGAGCACCGTCTCCCTCTGCCGCCGCATCCCGGGCGACGAGGTGCCCGCCCAGGTGCGCGCCGCCGTGCGCCAGGCGCTCGCGCGCGCGGTCCCCACGGTCTGATCAGGCCCGCGCCGAGCGGCGCTCCCAGAGGCGGAAGAGCAGCATCCCAGCCAGCATCGCGCCCACGAAGAGCAGCGCCACCGGCGCGCCGGTCGCGAGCGCGGTGAAGGCGGGGCCGGGGCAGTAGCCGACGAGCCCCCAGCCGACGCCGAAGATGGCCGCGCCCCCGAGCAGCCGCGCGTCCACGCGGGTGTGCGAGAGGTCGGGGAAGGCCGGGGCCAGCAGGGGCCGCGCGCGGGTGCGCAGGATGAGCCGGCGCAGGAGCGCGTGCGTGCCCAGCGCGCCGCCCATCACGAAGGCGAGGCTGGGGTCCCACGCGCCCGTCACGTCGAGGAAGCCGCGCACCCGCGCGGGGTCGGTCATCCCGCCCAGGCCGAGGCCCAGCGCGAAGACGAGGCCCGCGCCGAGCGCCGCGAGCAGCGCCTTCACAGGGCACCTCCGGACAGCTGGCGCACGAGGAAGACGGCGAGCATCCCGGTGGCCACGAAGGTGAGCGTCGCGGCGAGCGAGCGGGTCGCGCCGCGGCTCAGCCCGCACACGCCGTGGCCGCTGGTGCAGCCGTTGCCCAGCCGGGTGCCGAAGCCCACCAGCAGCCCCGCGAGCACGACGAGCCCGGCCGAGGGCGCTGCGGCCGCGGCATTGCCGAACGCACCGGGCATCAGTGCGCGCACCAGCAGGCCGCCGCCCACCAGGCCTGCGACGAAGGCGAGGCGCCAGCCCACCTCGCCGCGCGCCGGAGCGAGCAGGCCGCCCGCGATGCCGCTGATGCCGGCGATGCGGCCGTTGAAGAGGAGGAGCAGCGAGGCGGAGAGCCCGATGAGCACGCCGCCGAGGAGGGAGGGGAGGAACTGGGTCATGGGGGAGGACCTCGCTTCGCGTGAAGGCTCTAACGCCGGGCCGCGGCGGCCGCGGCGGTGACGGGCGGCGCACCGGAGCCGGTGAGCACCGCGCGGTTCTTGAAGAGGATGAAGGCGCCCATCAGCACGAGGAAGAGGGAGAAGGCGCGCTTGAGGGCTGCCTGGGAGACGAAGCGCACGAGCGCAGTCCCCACCCCGATGCCCACCGCCGCGAGCAGGGTGAACCCGCCCAGCAGCGCCCACGGCACCTGCACCTGGCCGAGGTAGCCCGCGAAGCCCACGAAGGCGTTGAGGGCGATGACCAGCAGGCTGCTGCCCACCGCCTGCTTCATGGGCAGCCCCGCGAAGAGCACCAGCGCCGGGACGATGAGGAAGCCGCCGCCCACGCCCACCAGCCCGGTGAGCAGTCCCACCGCGAGGCTCACCGCGGCCGTGAGCGGGAGGCTGCGCCGCGCGGGCGCGCGCTCCGCCTCCGCGGTGGGCTTCGGGCCTGCGCTGCGCAGCATGAGGAGCGCGGCCACCAGCATCACCGCGGCGAAGGCCACCAGCTGCAGCGTGCCCGGGACGTGCGCGGAGAGGCGCGCGCCCAGCCAGGTGCCCGCCATTGCGAGCCCGCCGAACGCGAGCGCCGCCCGCAGGTGCACGTTGCCCGCGCGCCCGTGCAGCGCCGCGCCGACGAGGCTCGTCGTGCCCACCACCGCGAGCCCCATCGCGATGGACTCCTTCGCGGGAAAGCCGAGCACGTACACGAAGATGGGGACGGTGAGGATGGAGCCGCCCCCGCCGAGCAGGCCGAGGGAGAGGCCCATGAGGACAGCGAGCGAGAGGCCGAGTGCGAGCACGGGGACGGAGAGCTCCAGGAGGTGGGGGCCGCAGCGCCATGCCGCTGCCCTTTTCCGTGTGAGCCCGGGCGCGCGCCGGAGGATTCGCGCCGCACGGCGACACAGGGAGGTAGGTGCCGGGAGCACGCGCACCCACCGGGGCAACCGAGGAGCCGAGCCAGAGGCCTTCCTTGCTGCCCCGTTGGCACGTCGCCAGGATGGCGCGAACTGCATGACGCCTCTGCTCTTCGCGCTCACCCTCTTCGTCGTCTCCCTCGGCTCGGGGGCGCTCGGCGCGCTGCTGGGCCTGGGCGGCGGACTCATCCTCGTACCCGTGCTCACCTTGGCGCTCGGTGTGGACATCCGCTACGCGGTCGGGGCCTCCATCGTCTCGGTCATCGCGACCTCCAGCGGCGCCGCGGCCGCCTACGTGCGCGAGCGCATGGCGAACCTGCGCGTGGCGATGTTCCTGGAGCTGGCCACCGTGTCCGGCGCGCTCACCGGTGCCTTCCTCGCGGGCATCGTGAGCGGGCGCTGGCTCTTCCTCATCTTCGGCGTGGTGATGGGCTACAGCGCGCTCGTCATGCTGCGCTCGCGCGGGGACCTGGATGCGCCGGTGCCGGCGGACGACCTGAGCGACCGGCTCGGGCTGCACGGCAGCTACTGGGACGAGAGCGAGGGGCGCGAGGTGCCCTACCAGGTGACGGGCGCGCGCACGGGGCTGGGCCTCATGTACGTGGCGGGCACGGTGTCGGGGCTGCTGGGCATCGGCTCGGGGGCGCTGAAGGTGCCGGCGATGGACCTCGCCATGCGCCTGCCCATCAAGGTGAGCACCGCCACGAGCAACTTCATGATCGGCGTGACGGCGGCGGCGAGCGCCGGGGTGTACTTCGCGCGCGGCGACATCGACCCCTTCATCGCGGGGCCCGTCTCGGCGGGCATCGTGCTGGGGGCGACCGCGAGCTCGCGCATGCTGGGCAAGCTGCAGAACCGGCGGCTGCGGCAGATCTTCGTCGCGGTGCTGCTGGTGGTGTCCGCGCAGATGCTGTTCAAGGGGGTGCGCGCGTGAGCGAGGTGAGTCCCGAGGTGCAGGTGGAGGGGGAGGCGGGCGCGGTGCAGGCGGCGCCCGCCGAGGTGGCGGACACGGCGCTGGGGGCGGAGCTGCTCATCAGCGGGCTGCTGCGCTCCGGGGTGCTGCTCAGCCTCGCCTTCGTGGTGAGCGGCATGGTGCTCTCCTTCGTGCACCACCCGGACTACCTCTCCAGCGCCGAGTCCCTGCAGCGCCTCACCAGCCCCGAGCACAGCGTGCACACGCTCTCCGAGGTGCTCGCGGGCGCGGCGGCCGCGAGCGGCCAGGCCTTCGTGATGGTGGGGCTGCTGCTGCTCATCGCGACGCCCGTCATGCGCGTGGCGCTCTCGCTCGTGCTCTTCCAGCGCCAGGGCGACCGCACCTTCACCCGCATCACCGGCGTGGTCCTCACGCTGCTGCTCGTGGCCTTCCTGCTGGGGCGCGCGGGCGAGTAGCGCAGTCTGCGGGCCCGGGAGCGTTCGCCCGGGAGCAGCGGGCGCGCTGCGGCGCTCGCCCGGGCAGCCGGCGCGTGCCATCAATGGCACCGATGACGGCGCCGACGCCTCCTGTCCCCCTCCCACCCGCGTCCAAGGCGCGGCCGCGCCCCTCGCTCGGCGAGCTGCTGCGGCTCAGCCTCTACCTCGGGCTCGTCGGCTTCGGCGGCGGGGTGAGCGTGCTGGCCATCATCGAGTCGCTGGTGGTGGCGCGCCACGGCTGGCTCACCCCGAAGGAGTTCGCCAACACGGCCACCATCGCGCAGATGCTGCCCGGGGGCGCCGCCACCAACACGCTCGCCCAGGTGGGCCTGCGCTTCCACGGGGTGCGCGGCGCGGCGGTGACGTACGGGGGCTTCGTGCTGCCGGGGGCGCTGAGCATCGGGCTGCTCGCGTGGGCGTACGTGCACTTCGGCGCCCTGCCGCACGCGGACGCCTTCCTCGCCGGGCTCAACGCCGCGGTGGTGGGCGTCATCGGCGCCATCACGGTGAAGATGGCGCGCACCAGCGTGGTGCGGCTGTGGCAGATGGGCGTGGTCGCGCTCGCGCTGCTGCTCACCCTGGTGGGCCAGGCAGGCCCGCTGGAGGTGGCCTTCCTCGGCATCGCCGGAGGGCTGGGCTGGGACCTGGGCATCGAGCGCGCGCGGCTCCTGCGCTTCGGGCGCAAGCGCTTCCAGCCCGCGCCCCAGGTGGGCCTGCCGGACGAGGGCGGCACCCTGCAGCACGCCGCCGGCCCCGAGAGCGCCGAGAGCGCGGCGCCCCGGGAGCCAGCCTCGCCACCGCGCCCTCCCGGGATGCTGTGGCTCTTGCCCGCGGGCAGCCTGCTGCCCGGCGCGCTGATGGTGCTGCTGCCGATGGCGGTCATCTTCTTTCGCATCGGGCTGGGCGCGTACGGCGGCGGCTTCGCCATCATCCCGGCACTGCACCGCGAGCTGGTGGACACCGCGCTCATCACCGAGCGGCAGTTCGCGGACGCGGTGGCCGTGGGCAAGCTCACTCCCGGCCCCGTGCTGCTGATGGCCACCTTCCTCGGCTACGTGAAGGAGGGGCTCGCCGGCGCGCTGGTGGCCACGCTCGCCATCCTCACCCCGCCCTTCCTGCTGGTGGTGGCGCTCTCCGCGTGGCTCACCCGCGTGCGCTCGCGGCGCTGGGTGCGCGCGGCGCTGCGCGGCCTCACCCCGGCCGTGGTGGGGCTGATGCTCGCCGCGGCCCTCACGCTGGGGCAGACGATGAAGACGGGCGTGGGGCTCTCGCTCGCCGCCGTGACGGCGATGACGCTCATCCGCTTCGAGACGGTGAACCCGGTGGCGCTGCTCGCGGTGTGCGGCGTGGTAAGGCTCGCCCTGCACCTGGGCCTGGGGCTCTAGGGACGGCACCCATGGCCCTGCGCAACGACAGCGTCACCCCGAACGCGTACGAGCTGCGGGTGCGCTTCGCGTGCGGCTTCGTCGCGGGCGCACTGGGCGGCGTCGTAGGCGCGCTGCAGCTGGAGACGCCCTCGCTCGGCCTGGTGCTGCTCGGGGCGCTCGTCCAGGGCCTCGCCGCGGGCCTCCTCGCGCGCCACTACGGCGACCGCTTCTGGGCCTCCTGGCGCGGGTGGCTGGACTGAGTGGCGCACTTCGGCTTGCTGCCCGGAGGCGAGGCCGGTAGCAGTGGCGCGAGCTCCTCGCAGGGAGAGTCGCCATGGCGAACGACAGGCCGGTCTGTGTGGTGGTGGGCGTGGGTCCGGGCAACGGCGCAGCGCTCGCGCGGCGCTTCGCGAAGGAGGGCCACGCGGTCGCGCTGCTCGCGCGCAGCACGGACTTCTCGCAGGCACTCGCGAAGGAGCTGCCGCACGCGCGCGCCTACGCCTGCGACGCGAGCGACCCGGCGGCGCTCGAGAGCACCTTCGCGTCCATCGAGCGCGAGCTCGGCGAGGTGGAGGTGCTGGTGCTCAACGCGGGCTCGGGCGTGTGGGGCAGCGTGGAGGAGGTGAGCCCCGCGGACTTCGAGAGCGCCTGGCGCATCAACGCGCTCGGGCCGCTCGTCGCCTGCCAGCGCGTCATCCCCGGGATGAAGCGCCGCGGCCGCGGCAGCATCGTCTTCATCGGCGCCACGGCCTCGAAGCGTGGGGGCCCGAAGAGCGCTGCCTTCGCCGCGGCGAAGGCCGCCCAGCGCAGCCTCGCCGAGTCCACCGCGCGCAGCCTCTGGCCCGCGGGCATCCACGTCTCGCTCATCGTCGTGGACGGCGTGGTGGACCTGCCCCGCACGCGCCAGCGCATGCCCGAGCAGCCCGACAGCTTCTTCATCCGCCCCGAGGGCGTGGCCGAGACGGCCCTTCAGCTCACCCGCCAGGACCGCTCGGCGTGGTCCTTCGAGGTGGAGGCGCGGCCCTTTGCAGAGCGCTGGTAGGGTGCGACGCGTGACCCAGCCTCTTCCTTCCACTCCGGTGTCCCCTTGAGCTGGGTGGGCTACGCGCTGCTCTCGGCGCTCGCGGCGGCCGCCACCGCGCTGCTCGCGAAGGTGGGCGTGCAGGGAGTGCCCAGCACGCTCGCCACCGCGCTGCGCACCTGCGTGGTGCTCGTGTTCGCGTGGGGCATGGTCTTCCTGCAGGGAGAGCAGACGGCACTGCCCGGCCTCAGCCGCCGCACGCTGCTCTTCCTCGGGCTCTCCGGCGTGGCCACGGGCCTGAGCTGGCTCGCCTACTTCCGCGCGCTGCAGCTGGGGCCCGCCTCGCGCGTCGCGCCCGTGGACAAGCTCTCCGTCGCGCTCACGGTGGTGCTCGCCGCGGTGCTGCTCAAGGAGCCGCTCTCCTGGCGCCTCGTGGCCGGCGTGGTGCTCATCGTCGCCGGCACGCTGCTCACGCTGCGCTGAGGCGCGCGGCTCAGGGCGAGGCGACGCCACCGGGCAGGGCGACGAGCGACTCGCCCAGGGTGGGCCGCGGGCCCAGCAGCACGCGCTCGGCCGGGACGCTGCGGCGCTCGCGCGCGCCCAGGTCCACGAAGCCCCACAGGTCGCGCGCGCCGCCGAGCGCCACCTCCAGCTGCCCGGCGCGCCCACCCTCCACCTCGCCGAGGCGCGCGCCGTGGGCGTCGAGCACCTGGGCGCCGCGGTAGGCAGCGAGCCCGCCGGGCAGCAGCGCCGGGGCCTCCCGGTCCACGGAGAGCGGGCGCGCGACCAGCGCGCCCAGCTGCGCGCGGGCCTCTGGCTCATCCCCCTGGTGCAGGGCACGGCGGATGTCCCGGACCTGCGAGAGCGCGGCGGCGAACGCGCTGTGCGGCAGCGCGGCCTTGCCCACCTGCGCGGCGCGCAGGGCGGCGTCCAGCGCGTGCACCGCGTCGCTGCGCCGGCCGTCCTGCAGCGCGGCGAGCGCAGCGGCGAGCGAGCCGTGCAGCCCCTGGGCGAGCTGGGCCGGCACGGAGGGCGGCGCGCTGCCTCCGGTGCCCTCGAGCCCGGCCGTGGCGGCGCCCTGCGCGAGCGGCCTCCCCTCTCGCAGCAGCGTGAGCCACGCGGGCAGCACCAGCGCCGCGGCGCCCAGCAGCGCCATGGCGGCGAAGAGCCCCGCGCGCGCGGCCGGAGCCTCCGCCGGGTGCGCATCCTCCATGGGCCCCATGCCGTGCTTCCAGCCCACCTTCACCAGCATCCAGTTCATCGGGAAGGTGAAGAGGTAGCCCACCAGGAGCCCGAACATGCCGAAGCCCCAGAAGGCCCAGGTGAGCGGCTTGGGCTGCGCGCCGGAGGCGAGGGGCGTGACGTAGGTCATCACCGCGCCCATCCCCGCCATCACGGTGAGCATGGAGAAGAACTCGGCGCGAAACGCCATCCACAGCGCCCGGGGCACGCTGTCCGTCATCATTCGCATGGACTTGAGCTGGAAGATGAAGAGGCCGAAGGCGAAGCCCACTGCGTACTCGAACCAGAACTCCTGCCAGAAGCTCATCCCCGTGGCCCGGGCGATGACCATGCCCGTCATGATGCCCAGCCCGTCGCCCGCCACGCAGTGGATGACGGCGCCGTTCACCCGCCGCACCATGCTCTGCTCGTAGCGGCGGTGCGCCTGCTGCTTCTCGTCTTCTCCCTGCGCCCGGCCGATGCCCGGCGCGCGCGCGGTGGCGAGGTAGAGCGCGAGCCCGAGCACCGAGAAGAAGAGGACGATGAGAGGCCAGGCCCACTTCATCGCCGGCTTGAGCGGGGTGTTGGTACGCCGCAGGTCCAGCGCCACCCAGGCGGCGCCGGTCAGGCCCGGCGCGTACCAGGGCAGCACGAAGGCCGGCTCGGAGAGGAAGGTGAGCAGTCCCCAGTCCATGGGAGGATGTTTTGTCCTGCAACGAACCCGCGCAAGCGGCCGCGGGACGGGGACGCCCGCCTGCGTGCCCGGCGCGGCGGGTACAGGGGCGCTCAGTCGCGCTTGAGCCGGAAGGCGTCCGCGAAGGAGCGGATGCGCTCGGTGGGGCGCGAGAAGATGAAGGTGATGACGCTCACGCGCCGCTGCGCGTACGTGGTGGCGAGCTCGTCCACCGCCTGCGCATCGTCCGCGGAGATGGGCGCGTAGTGGAAGGAGTCGCTGCGCTCGCAGGAGAACATCCCCCGCTCGCACAGGTCGTCCAGGCGCCGGCGCGCACTCTCCTCCGCGATGCGCAGCGCCTGCGCCACTTCCCCCCCTGTCCAGGTGCGCGCCGCCTGCGCGCGCAGCAGCAGCAACACCTCGAGCTTCTCGATGGAGTCGATGTGCGAGGTGATGAAGCGCTGCACGCGCTGTGGGAGGGAGGCGTCGGGCACGGGCGAAGCGGGAGATAATAGTTTGAGGTCAAATGAGTAACCCCCTGGAAAAATTTCCTGGGCGTCGCTTTCTGCAGTGCACAGCTTGAGGCCGTGCGTCCCCTCCTGCGCAGGCTCCGCTCCACGCTGGACACCAGCATCTGGCTGATTCCGAGCGCCTGCCTGCTCGCCGCGGTGGGGCTCTCCTTCCTGGCGGAGCGGCTGGACGCGAGCCTCGCGCACGACTTCACCGCCTGGTACCTCTTCCGGGGCGGGCCCGAGGGGGCCCGCGAGGTGCTCTCCACCATCGCCTCCTCGATGATGACCTTCACCGGGGTCGTCTTCTCCGTCACGGTGCTGGTGCTGCAGCTGGCGAGCAACCAGTTCAGCCCGCGCGTGCTGCGCACCTTCCTGCGCGACCGCGGCAGCCAGGCGGCGCTGGGCATCTTCGTGGGCACCTTCGCGTACGCGCTGCTGGGGCTGCGCAGCGTGCGCGGCGCCTCGGATGGAGTCGAGGCGCACGTGCCCGCCTTCACCGTCTGGCTCGCGGTGGTGCTCGCGGGCGCGTGCGTGTGCACCTTCATCTACTTCCTGCACCACGTGGCCCAGTCCATCCGCGCGGTGAACGTGCTCTCGCGCATCGGGGACGAGACGCGCGAGCGGCTGGACACGCTGTACCCGGAGCCGGTGGGCGAGGAGCCCGAGGCCCCGCGGCCCGCGGTCCCGCAGGGGCTGCCCTCCGCCATCATCCCGCAGCCGCGGCGCTCCGGGGTGGTGGTGGCGGTGGACGAGGAGGCGCTGTGGCGCTGCGCGTGCCGGGCCGGGGTGACGCTCGCGCTCGTGCCCCGGGTGGGCGACTTCGTGCCGCAGGGCGGAGCGCTCTTCGAAGTATGGGGGGACGCCGGCCGGCTCGATGCGCGCGCGGCCGCGGCGGCCATCGCGGTGGACGACGAGCGCGACCTGCGCCAGGACGTGGCCTTCGGGCTGCGGCAGCTGGTGGACGTGGCCGAGCGCGCCCTGTCTCCGGGCGTGAACGATCCCACCACCGCAGTGCAGGCGCTGGACCAACTGCACGACCTGCTGCGCCGCCTCGCACACCGCCGCTTCCCCTCGCCCGCGCGCGTGGACGCGGAGGGCCGCGTGCGCCTGCTGCTGCCGCGTCCCAGCTGGGAGGGCTGCGTGCGGCTCGCGCTGGACGAGATCCGCCAGGCGGGCGAGGGCGCTACCCAGGTGACGCAGCGGCTGCGCTTCCTGCTCGAGGACCTGCTCTCGGTGGCACCTCCCGCGCGCCGCCCCGAGCTGCTGCGCCAGCGCGCGCTGCTCGAGGCCAGCGTGCGCCACGGCTTCGCGGATGCGCGCGACCAGGAGGTGGCCTTCAGCCCGGACCCGCAGGGCCACGGCTCGCACTGAGCGGCTCGCACTTGCAGGACGCGCGGCGCTGCCCACCTTCGGGAGTAGCTGCTACCCCCTCCGGAGGACGCATGGCCACCGCGAAGCAGAAGAGCGCCGCGCGCAAGAACATCAAGAAGGCGGCGAGCGCCGCGCGCAGTAAGCGCACCCTCAGCAAGCTGCCGAAGAAGACGCGCACCGCGCTCGGCAAGCAGGCGAACAAGGTGAAGCGCCAGCGCGCGAGCAAGCGCAGCAAGTCCAAGTAGCCGCCAGCTGCCTGCACCGCCCTTGCTGTGCCGCGCGCGCGTCCCCATTGCTGGAAGGGACGCAGCACCTCCACCACGCAAGGGACACACCCATGGCACAGACGACGGCGCAGGGCGGCACCTCCTTCCTCGGGCACGTGCAGCAGATGCTGCAGACGCACCCGGGTAAACCCTCCCTCGACCGCGCGGCGCTGCTCGCGTGCATCCAGGCCTGCTTCGACTGCGCGCAGGCCTGCATCGCGTGCGCGGACGCCTGCCTCGGCGAGCCGGCCCCCCAGCCGATGGTGCGCTGCATCCGGCTCAACCAGGACTGCGCCAACGTGTGCGAGGCCACCGGCAAGGTGCTCTCTCGCCAGACGGCCTTCGAGCCCGCGCTGGCCCAGGCGGTGCTGCAGGCGTGTCAGACGGCGTGCCGCCTGTGCGGCGAGGAGTGCGGCCGGCACGCGCAGAAGATGGAGCACTGCCGCGTGTGCGCCGAGGCCTGCCAGCGCTGCGAGCAGGCCTGTCGCCAGCTCCTCGCGGCCGCCTGAGAATGCATGGACCGCGGGACGGGCATCCGTGGATTTCCGCACGAAAAGGAGCTCACCTGGACCTCATACTGTCCGGCGTGGCGTGGCTCGCCTGGTCCCCCGCTGCACGGGGACACGCGGCATTCCTAGCGTAGTGGCCCCTCGCGAGGAGCACAGGCATGGGACGACGTGGGCTGCGCAGGTGGCCACTGCTCGAGCAGCTGCTGCGCGGTGACGCGAAGGCGCTGGGCGACACCGCCCTCTCCGAGCGCAGCCGCACGCTGGAGCCCCGCACGGCGCGCGCCGACAAGGTGGTGAAGTCCATCTGCCCCTACTGCGCCGTGGGCTGCGGCCAGGACGTGTACGTGAAGGACGGGCGCATCCTCGACATCGAGGGCGACCCGCACAGCCCCATCTCCACCGGCAAGCTGTGCCCCAAGGGCGCGGCCACCTTCCAGCTCGTCACCGGCTCGCACCGCATCCAGCAGGTGCTCTACCGGCGCCCCGGCGGCACGGAGTGGGAGCCGCTCCCGCTTGAGCAGGCCATGGACATGGTGGCCGAGCGCGTGAAGCGGACCCGCGAGGAGACCTGGGAGGAGCAGGACGAGAAGGGCACGCACGTGAAGCGCACCCTGGGCATCGCGCACCTGGGCGGCGCCACGCTGGACAACGAGGAGAACTACCTCATCAAGAAGCTGTTCACGGCGCTGGGCGTCGTGCAGGTCGAGAACCAGGCGCGCATATGACACAGCTCCACGGTGCCCGGTCTGGGCATCTCCTTCGGTAGAGGCGGGGCGACGACCTTCCAGCAGGACCTGCAGAACTCGGACTGCATCGTCATCCAGGGCTCCAACATGGCCGAGTGCCACCCGGTGGGCTTCCGCTGGGTGATGGAGGCCAAGGCCCGGGGCGCGAAGGTCATCCACGTGGACCCGCGCTACACGCGCACCAGCGCGGTGGCGGACCTGCACGTGCCCCTCCGCGCGGGCACGGACGTCGCGTTCCTCGGCGGGCTCGTGCGCTACGTGCTGGAGAACGAGCGCTACTTCAAGGAGTACGTGGTCCACTACACCAACGCCGCCACGCTGATTCGCGAGGACTTCCAGGACCCGGAGCAGCTGGAGGGACTCTTCAGCGGCTTCGACCCGAGCAAGGGCCAGTACAAGGACGTGAGCAGCTGGCAGTACGAGGGCGTGAAGGACGCGGTGCCGGCGGCGGGCCACAAGGAGCTGTTCGCCGAGGCGGGCGCGAACCAGGGCAAGGTGAACGCCGAGCCGCCCCTCCACAGCACCGAGGTGCGCGATGAGACGCTGCAGCACCCGCGCTGCGTCTTCCAGCTGCTCAAGCGGCACTTCGCCCGCTACACGCCGGCCATCGTGGAGGAGATCTGCGGCATCCCCGAGGCGCAGTTCCTCGAGGTGGCCGAGGCCCTGTGCCAGAACTCCGGCCGCGAGCGCACCAGCGCCTTCTGCTACGCGGTGGGCTGGACGCAGCACTCCATCGGGGTGCAGTACATCCGCACCGCGGCCATCCTGCAGCTCTTGCTCGGCAACATCGGGCGGCCCGGCGGCGGCATCATGGCGCTGCGCGGCCACGCCTCCATCCAGGGCAGCACGGACATCCCCACGCTCTACAACCTGCTGCCGGGCTACCTGCCCATGCCCTTCGCGATGGAGTCGCACCGGCTGCAGCAGTACATCGACGCGAACCAGGCCCCGAGCGGCTGGTGGGGCGAGTTCCCCAAGTACATCGTCTCGCTGCTCAAGGCGTACTTCGGGGACGCCGCGACGAAGGAGAACGACTACCTCTTCGCCACGCTGCCGCGCATCACCGGGGACCACTCGCACATGGTCACGGTCGCGCAGATGGCGGACGGCAAGGTGCCCGGCTACTTCGTGATGGGCGAGAACCCCACCGTGGGCTCGATGAACGGCGCCCTGCAGCGCAAGGGGCTGCGGGCGGCGAAGTGGGTCGTGGTGCGCGACTTCGTCCTCACCGAGACGGCGGAGTTCTGGCGCCACGCGCCCGAGATCCAGAGCGGCGAGGTGCTCACCGAGGACATCCAGACGGAAGTCTTCTTCTTCCCCGCCGCCGCGCACACCGAGAAGGACGGCTCCTTCACCAACACCCAGCGCCTGCTGCAGTGGCACCACCAGGCGGTGGAGCCCAAGGGCGACTGCCGCAGTGAGCTGCACTTCATGTTCCACCTGGGCAAGCGCCTCAAGGCGCTCTACGCGGGCTCGCGCGAGGAGCGCGACCGCCCCATCCAGGCGCTCACCTGGGACTACCCGACGAAGGGCCGCATCCAGGAGCCGGACGCAGAGCGCGTACTCAAGGAGATCAACGGCTACCGCACGGACACGGGCGAGCCGGTGGAGGGCTTCACCGCGCTGAAGGATGACGGCTCCACCGCGTGCGGCTGCTGGATCTACTCCGGCTGCTACAAGGACGGCGAGAACCAGGCCGCGCGCCGCAGGAGCGCGCAGGAGCAGAGCTGGGTCGCGCCCGAGTGGGGCTGGGCATGGCCGAGCAACCGCCGGCTCATGTACAACCGCGCCTCCGCGGACCCCGAGGGCCGCCCCTGGAGCGCGCGCAAGGCGTACGTGTGGTGGGACGCGGAGAAGTCCCAGTGGACGGGCCACGACGTGCCCGACTTCATCAAGGACCGGCCGCCGGGCTACCGCCCGGACCCGCAGGCGCGCGGCAAGGACGCCATCCGCGGCGACGACCCCTTCATCATGCAGGCGGACGGCAAGGCGTGGATCTTCGCGCCCAGCGGGATGAAGGACGGCCCGCTGCCCACGCACTACGAGCCGCAGGAGTCGCCGGTGGAGAACGCCCTCTACCCGCGCCAGCAGTGCAACCCCGCGCGCCTCGAGTGGCGCCGCCGCGACAACCCCTACCACCGCGCCTACGGCGACCCGCGCTTCCCCTTCGTGCTCACCACCTACCGGCTCACCGAGCACCACACGGCCGGAGGCATGAGCCGCTGGCTCAGCTGGCTGAGCGAGCTGCAGCCCGAGATGTTCTGCGAGGTGTCCCCCGAGCTCGCGAAGGAGCGCGGCCTCACCAACGGCGGCTGGGCCACGGTGGAGACGGCGCGCGGGCAGATCGAGGCGCGCGTGCTCGTCACCGAGCGGCTGCGCCCGCTGCGGCTCAAGAAGCGCTGGGTGCACCAGATCGGCCTGCCCTACCACTGGGGCGCGACGGGCCGGGTGACGGGCAGCTCCGCGAACGACCTCATCAGCTTCGTGGCGGACCCCAACGTCTCCATCCAGGAGTCCAAGGCGCTCACCGCGAACATCCGCGCCGGGCGCAGCGCGAGCCCCGAGCGCGCGGCGGTCGGCGGCCCCACCCTGCTCGCCCCGCCGCGCGTGCCCGAGGCCCCGCGAGACCTGCCCGGCACCCAGCGCGCCGCGCAGCCCACGGAGTACAAGAAGAGCGAGGAGTAGCGGATGGCGAGCGCGCAGAAGGGCTTCTTCACCGACACCACGCTCTGCATCGGCTGCAAGGCCTGCGAGGTCGCGTGCAAGCAGTGGAACCAGCTGCCCGACGACGGCTTCCACTTCACCGGCATGTCCTACGACAACACCGGGCACCTGGGCTCGAGCACCTGGCGCCACGTGAGCTTCGTGGAGAGGCCGGGCACCGGGTGCCCGAGCATCGAGCGCCCCGCGATGCCCGAGGCGCCGGGCGCGCGCGCAGGCAACTTCAGCTGGCTGATGATGTCGGACGTGTGCAAGCACTGCGAGCGCGCCGGCTGCCTCGAGGCCTGCCCCACGGGCGCCATCGTGCGCACCGAGTTCGACACCGTCTACATCCAGCCGGACGTGTGCAACGGCTGCGGCTACTGCATCAGCGCGTGCCCCTTCGGCGTGGTGGACCGGCGCGAGGACGACGGGCGCGCGTGGAAGTGCACCCTCTGCTACGACCGGCTGGGAGACGGGATGCAGCCCGCGTGCGCCAAGGCCTGCCCCACCTCCAGCATCCAGTTCGGCGACCTGGTGCAGCTCAAGGTGCAGGCGGAGGCGCGCGTGGAGGAGCTGCACGGCAAGGGGCTGAAGGAGGCCTACCTCTACGGAGACAGCGCCGCGAGCCAGCCGGGCACGGGCGGACTGCACGCCTTCTTCCTCCTGGTGGACAAGCCCGAGGTCTACAACCTGCCGCCCGACCCCGAGGTGCCCACGCTCAAGGGCAAGCGCAGCTGGAAGAGCGCGGGGCTCGCGATGCTGGGACTCGCCGCGCTCGCGCTGGGCACGGTGCTGCTGGACGCGGAGGTGGGGCGGTGAAGCGGCTCCAGGGTGAGCAGGAGCGCACGGCGCTGCCGGCGCGCGCGGACGGACGCAACGTGGACCCGGCGCTGGGCACGCTCTCGGGCGAGGGTGCGCACCAGCAGGTGAAGCGGCTCGCGGCGGAGCACCCCACGCCGGACACCGTGGCCCAGCTGCCGAGCGAGTTCCCCGCGCAGCCGAGCCCCACCTACTACGACCAGCCGATGCTCAAGGCCCCGGTGTGGACCTGGGCCATCCCCGCCTACTTCTACGTGGGCGGGCTCGCCGGAGCGACGAGCGCGCTGGGCGCGGCCTCCGCGCTGCTCGCGCCCGGGCGCCACCCGGACCTGCTGCGCGCGAGCCGCTGGGTGGGCACCGCCGGAGACGTCGTGAGCGCGGCGCTGCTCATCGACGACCTGGGCCGCCCCTCGCGCTTCCTCCACATGCTGCGCGTCTTCCGCGTCACCTCGCCCATGAGCGTGGGCACCTACGTGCTCAGCCTCTCGGGCGCGTGCAACACGGCGTCGCTCGTGCTGGGCGGGCGCCCGGGTGTGGCCGGAAGGCTGGGGCGCTACGCGGAGCTGGGCGCGGGCGCGCTGGGGCTCGCGCTGTGCACGTACACGGGGGTGCTCATCGCCAACACGGCAGTGCCGGTGTGGCAGCTCGGCCACCGCGAGCTGCCGGTGCTCTTCGCGGGCTCGGCCGTCTCCAGCGCCGCGTCCCTCCTGCAGCTCTTTCCGCTCGGCGAGCGCGAGCAGCGGCTGCTGCACCGCTACGGCGTGGTGGGCAAGGCTGTGGAGCTCGCGGCGGGGCACGCGCTGGAGCGCAGCGTGAAGCGCGCCCCGCAGGCCGCGCGCTCGCTGAAGGAGGGACTGAGCGGTGCGCTGTGGCAGGCGAGCAAGGTGCTCACCGCGGCGAGCCTCGCGCTCTCGCTGCTGCCCGGGCGCCACCGCCCCCTGCAGCGCCGCGCCGCGGCGCTGCTGGGCACGGCGGGCGCGCTCGCGCTGCGCTTCGGGCTGATGAAGGCGGGAGCGCGCAGCACCTTGAACCCGCGCGCGAGCTTCGAGCCACAGCGTGCGGGGCTCGGCGCCGCAGCGGTGCTGGGGCCGACACCCGACCCGCAGGGCGGGAAGCCCTTCTCCTTCCCGCTGCCCGTGGTGAGCTGAGAGCTCAGGCCCGCGCGGCGAGGCGCGAGAGCCCGCGGAAGGCGGCCTCGGTCGTCGCGCCGTACACCCAGTGGGCACCCAGCGCGCTCAGGTGGGTGCTGGCGGGCGTTTCCTGCGGCGGCGGCGCGAGCTTCAGCGCGGGCACGCCCAGCTCGTCACCGAGGACGAAGAGCGCGGTGCCGAAGCCCAGGCCGAAGAGCTTGCCGGCCAGCCGGGTGCGGCCCCACAGCGCGCCGTAGATGGCGCCCCACACGGTGCCGTAGCCGAAGTGCACCACGTTGCCGAGCTTCTTCTTGCGCTCGCCGCGCACGCGCACGCCCACGGGCTCGAGCAGCTTGCGCGCCGTCTTCTCGGTGGCGGGCTCCTGCTTGCCGCCGCCCTTCTGCTCCTCGTCCAGCGCGCGGCTGAGCGGCTTCGCGAGGCGGGTCATCACCGGCGTCATGGCCAGCGCGCCCAGCAGGCCGGCGGCGGCGCCACAGAGGAGGTCGGCCACGAGCGAGTCGTGCTCGCGGCGGCGGAGGGGGTAGCCCGTGCGGTAGCGGATCATGGAGAGTCTCCTGGGAGTGAAGGCCTCAAGATGTGCACGCTGCAGGACATCCCCCGCGCGCTCCCCCGCTCACCCAGCCGGCAGGAGGGCGGCGCTCGGAGGACGGCGGCAGGCGCGGTGCCCATCGTTCGCGAGGAGGAGGACACATGGGAGGCAAGCGCTTCGCGGGCAAGGTGGTGGTGGTGACGGGGGCCTCGAGCGGCGTGGGGCGCGCCATCGCGCGCGCGTTCGGTGCCGAGGGTGCGCGGGTGGGGCTCATCGCGCGCTCGCAGGAGGCGCTGGAGAACGCGGCCGCGGAGATCGTGACGGCCGGCGGCGAGGCGCGGGTGCTGCCCCTGGACGTGGCGGACGCGGCGGCGGTGGAGGCCGCGGCGGACCAGGTGGTGGCCGAGTGGGGCGCCATCGACGTGTGGGTGAACGACGCGATGGTGAGCGTGTTCAGCCCGGTGAAGGAGATGCACGCCGAGGAGTACCGCCGCGTCACCGAGGTCAACTACCTCGGCTTCGTCTACGGCACGCTCGCCGCGCTCAAGCACATGCGGGCGCGCGACGCGGGCGTCATCATCCAGATCGGCTCCGCGCTCGCCTACCGCTCCATCCCGCTGCAGAGCGCCTACTGCGGTAGCAAGGCCGCCATCCGCGGCTTCACCGACTCACTGCGCAGCGAGCTCATCCACGACCGCAGCAAGGTGAAGGTCACCATGCTGCAGCTGCCCGCGGTGAACACGCCGCAGTTCGACGTGGTGAGAAACCGCCTCCCGCAGCACCCGCAGCCGGTGCCCCCCATCTACCAGCCCGAGGTCATCGCGCGCGCGGCCCTCTACGCCGCCGAGCACCCCTCGCGCGAGCTGTGGGTGGGCTGGAGCGCGATGAAAGCCATCCTCGGCCAGAAGTTCATCCCGGGGCTCCTGGACCACTACCTCGCGCGCAAGGCCTACAGCGGCCAGCAGACGAACGAGGTGGAGCGCACGCCGCAGGACAACGTGGATGCGCCCCTGCCCGGAGACCGTGGCGCGCACGGGGACTTCGACGACCGGGCGCGCTCGCACAACGTGGAGCTGTGGCTGCGCCTGCACCGCGCGCGCGTGGGGCTCGCCGCCACGCTGGGGCTCGCGGCCGTGGCAGGTGCCTGGCGGCTCTCGCGCGCGACCTAGCCCTGCTTGTGAAGGCGCCGCTCCACCCAGAGGTAGCCCACCAGCACCTGCACGCACACGAGCAGCGGCGTGGCGACCACGGCGCCCATCACCCCGAGCAGCGCGAGCGCCACCGACTGGCCGAAGAGCAGCAGCGCGGGGCGCACCTCCACCGCGCGGCGCATCACGTAGGGCTGCACGAGGTAGCCCTCCACCACGTGGATGCCCAGGTACACCGCCATCGCCAGCAGCAGGTGGTGCGAGGACTGCGCGAGCCCCGCGAGCAGGCCGGGCACTGCGCTCGCGATAGCGCCCACGTAGGGCACGAAGGTGCCCAGGAAGGTGATGAAGCCCAGCAGCAGCCAGTTGTGGATGCCCGCGATCGCGAGCCCCGCGCCGGTGAGCGTGCCCATGATGAGCATGGAGACGAGGATGCCACCCACCCACTGGCGCAGCGCGTGGGTGAGCCGCGCCACCGCCTCGTCGAAGACGGGCTCGTGCGCGCGCGGCACCAGCCGGCGCACCCCGCGCACGTACGCCTGCGGCTGGTGCACGAGAAAGGCGGCGAGCACCACCAGGAGGACCAGCGTGGTGGCAGCCTCGGCGAGCGTGAAGGCCGCGGGCAGCGCGAGCTGGGCCGCGCGGCTCACTGTCACCGCGGGCGCGGGCTGCGCCGGCTTCTGCGCGCCTCCGCCTTCGGGCCCCATGCTGCGCTGGGCGTGCTCGAGCCACTGCCGCGCGTCCTGCAGCGCCTGCGGCGCGCTGCGGGTGAGCTCGCGCGCCTGCTCCGCGAGCACCGGCGCCACGCGCCAGCCGAGCAGCCCCAGGCCCCCGAGGAAGAGCAGCAGCACCGCGAGCACCGCGAGCCCCCGCGGCATCACCCGCTGCAGCCAGCCCACCGGGAAGGAGAACACCAGCGCGAGCAGCACCGCGAGGAACGCGAGCATCAGCACGTCGCGCACGTGCCACAGCGCGGCGAGTAGCACGAGCAGGCCGATGAGCAGCACGCCCACGCGCAGGGCGCGGCGCACGGCGGGGTCCGGGGGGCGGCTCGGCGCTTCGCTCATGCGCGCAGCTGTAGCAGGTCCGGCCAGGGGGCGAGCGCGCAGCGGCACCCGGGCTGCCCGCGAGCCGACACCCGCGCCGGCCTGCCCTGCGGCAGGGCGAGCGCCGCGCGTCCCGTGCGAGATGGCCTCACGACGCTCAGCTTTGAGGTCTCGGAGGAGACCATGAGCGTGCAGGAGCAGCGTCTGGAGCACACCCCGATGGGGCGCGGGCTCGCGAGCTGGAAGCAGGGCCTCGCCGCGGGACTCTGCGGCACGCTCGGCATCAGCGCGGTGGAGGCGGTGCGAGACCGCCTCCTCGGCCACCGCGCGCCCTACGCCGCGAGCCGCATCGCCGAGCGGCTCGCCTGGCGCCTCGCACGCGTGCGCCTGTCCCCGCGCGCGGCGCGCTGGAGCGGCACGGCGCTGCGCTACGGCTACGGCCCGCTGCTCGGCGTACTGCAGGCGCGCGCCTCGCGCCACACCGCGCGCTGGCCCCTGCCCGCCCGCGGCCTCGCGGCGGGCGCGGCGCTGAGCGCGATGGAGCGGCTCACCCTGCCGCTCACGGGCGCGACGCCGCCGGCGCGCCGCTGGAGCCGCGCCGAGCGCCTCGCGCTGCCGCTGCAGGCGCTCGCCTTCGGGCTGGTGACGGCCGCCGCGCTGCAGCGCGCCCGCGCGTGAGAGCGCAGCGCTGTGCGGCGTGCGACAGCAAAGTGCCCCATCGCGTGAGATAGCCGACGCGCTGCCCACGGGGCCGTAGTCGCAGCGTGCGGGTCGCCGGAGATTGGAGCTCCAACCGCGCTCTTCCCCGAGGCTCCCCGCGTGAAGCGGCCGCTCTTCACCCCCACCGCCGACAGCATCCTGCGCCTGCTGCTCGCAGCGGGGGCGGTGCTGCCGCTCGGGGGCCTCGTGCTGCTGATGGTGCTCGCGCGCAGCCCGCTGGGCGTGGGCTCGCACGAGCCCGTGCACCAGCCGGTGCAGTTCGACCACCGCCACCACGCGGGCGACGAGGGGCTGGACTGCCGCTACTGCCACGACGCGGTGGAGCGCTCCGCGTCCGCGGGCCTGCCGCCCACCTCGCGCTGCATGGGCTGCCACTCCCAGGTGTGGAACGAGAGCCCGCTGCTCGAGCCGGTGCGCGCGAGCTACTTCAGCGGCCAGAGCATCCCGTGGAACCGGGTGCACCGGCTGCCGGACTTCGTCTTCTTCAACCACTCCATCCACGTGAACAAGGGCGTGGGCTGCGTCACCTGCCACGGCCGCGTGGACAGCATGCCGCTCGTCTCGCAGCAGGCGCCGCTCACCATGGGCTGGTGCCTCGACTGCCACCGCAACCCCACGCCCCACCTGCGCCCGCGCGAGGCCATTACGAGCATGACCTGGCGCGCGCCGGGTGACCCCGCCGAGACGGGGCGCGCCGTGCAGCAGGCGCTGCACGTCGAGCCCAGGACGAACTGCACCACATGCCACCGCTGAGCGACCGCTACCCCCTGCCCGTGCTCCCGTCCGACGCCGGGGGCGCACCGTCGCGTCCGTGGCGCAGCCTCGCGGAGCGCCAGGCGTCACCGAGCACGATGGGCGACGGGGGCGAGTTCCTCCCGGGCGAGGACGAGGCGCCGCAGGGAATCGAGCGGCGCACGCTGCTGCAGCTCGCCGCCGCCTCCCTCGCCGCCGCGGGGCTCTCCGGCTGCTTCCGCCCGCCGGCGGAGAAGGTGATGCCCTACGCGCAGGCGCCCGCGGGGCTCACCCCCGGCGTGCCCCTGCACTACGCCACCGGCCTCGTGCTGGGCGGCTTCACCACGGGGCTGGTGGTGGAGAGCCGCGAGGGGCGCCCCCTCAAGGTGGAGGGCAACCCCGCGCACCCGGAGAGCCGCGGGCGCGCGCTCGCGCAGGAGCAGGCGAGCCTGCTGGGCCTCTACGACCCGGACCGTGCCCGCACGGCGCGCGGGCCCGGCGGCCCCACCTCGCGCGAGGCGCTGCTCGACTTCGTGCGCGCGTGGGGCAGCGCGCTGGGCACGGGCGAGCGGCTGCGCCTGCTGGTGGAGCCCACCGCCTCGCCGCTGGTGCAGGACCTCTACGCGCGGCTGCAGGCGCGCTTTCCCTCCGCGCGCCTCGTGCCCTTCGGCCCCGCACAGGCGGCCTCGCTGCAGGGCGCACAGCTCGCCTACGGCCGGCCGCTGCAGGCGCAGCGCGCGCTCGCGGCCGCCGAGGTGGTGGTGGCGCTGGACGCGGACCTGCTCACCGAGCGCCCCGGCGCGCTGAGGGCAAACCGCGAGCTGGCCGAGGCGCGCGCGGCCTCGCCCTCGCATCGCCTGCACGTGGCCGAGAGCGCCTACAGCCTCACCGGCGCGTACGCGGACAGCCGGCTGCGCGTGCGCCCCTCGCAGGTGGAGCGGCTGCTGCGCGCGCTCGCGGCCGAGCTCTCCACGGCGCTCTCCTCCGTGGGGCTGCGGGCGGGCGCCGCGCCCGGGGGCCTGAGCGAGCCCGAGCGCGCGTGGGTGCAGGCGGCGGCCCAGGACCTGCTCTCCGCGCGCGGCCGTGGCCTGGTGGCGGTGGGCGAGCGCCACGGTGCAACCCTGCACGCGCTCGCCTTCGCGCTCAACGAGGCGCTGGGCAACACAGGTCACACGGTGCTCCTCACCGAGCCCCTGCTGCAGCCCGCGCCGGACCCGGGTGCGCTCGCGCGGCTGGTGGAGGAGCTGCGCGCGGGCCAGGTGGACACGCTGCTCGTCACCGCGTGGAACCCCGTCTACGCCGCGCCCGCGGACCTGGACCTCGGGAGCGCGCTCGCGCTCGCGCCGCACGCGCTCTATCTCGGCCTGCACGAGGACGAGACGTCCGCGCGCTGCGCCTGGTTCGCCCCCGCCACCCACCCCTTCGAGCGCTGGGCGGACGGGCGCGCGCTGGACGGCACCGCGAGCATCCTCCAGCCGCTCATCGCCCCGCTCTTCCCCGGCTGCCTCGACGAGGTGGCGCTGCTCTCGGCCCTGGTGGGCGAGCCGCTCGATGCGCACGCGCAGCTGCAGCGGCTGTGGCGCACGCGCGCAGGGGACGCCGGCTTCGAGGCGAAGTGGGAGGGCTGGCTCGCGGAAGGGGTGGTGCCCGATACGGCCGCTCCCGCGACCCGCGCAGCGCTGGAGGCGCGCGCACTGCAGCCGCTGCTCGAGCGGCCCCTGCCCGAGCCGGAGCCCGCCGGAAGGCTGGAGCTCGCGCTCGCGCTGGATGCGCGGGTGCTGGACGGGCGGCTCGCGAACAACGCCTGGCTGCAGGAGCTGCCCGACCCGCTCACCCAGCTCACCTGGGACAACGCCGCGCTGCTCAGCCCGGACACCGCGCGGCGGCTCGGCGTGGAGGACGGCCAGCACGTGCGCCTCTCCCTGCCCGGGCGCTCGGTGGAGGTGCCGGCGCTGCTCGCCCCGGGCCACGCGGAGGACACGGTGACGCTCGCGCTGGGGGGCGGGCGCGAGGGCGGCGAGCACGTGGCGCGCGGCGTGGGCGTGAACGCCTACCGGCTGCGCACGCAGGCCGAGCCCTGGTTCGCGGCCGGGCTGCAGCTGCACCCGCTCTCCGCGCGCTCGGAGCTCGCGGTGCGCCAGCTGCACGGGCGCATGCTGGAGCGCCCCATCGCACTGCAGGTGCCTCAGGAGGAACTGGAGAGGAAGCCCGAGCTGCTCGAGGGGCTGCGCGAGGAGAAGCAGCACCTCTACCCGTCGCTCACGCGCGAGGGGGGCTACCGCTGGGGCATGGCCATCGACCTGCACCGCTGCACCGGCTGCAGCGCGTGCGTGGTGGCCTGCCAGGCGGAGAACAACATCCCCTCGGTGGGGAGGGACGGCGTGCGGCGCGGGCGCGAGATGCACTGGCTGCGCATCGACCGCTACTTCCTGGGCGAGGAGAGCGACCCGGCCGTCATCCACCAGCCCGTGATGTGCGTGCACTGCGAGTACGCGCCCTGCGAGTACGTGTGCCCGGTGAATGCCACGGTGCACTCGGACGAGGGGCTCAACGAGATGGTCTACAACCGCTGCATCGGCACGCGCTACTGCAGCAACAACTGCCCCTACAAGGTCCGCCGCTTCAACTTCCTGGACTACACGCCGAAGGGGGCGCTCGCGCGCATGCACCAGAACCCCGAGGTGAGCGTGCGCAGCCGCGGGGTGATGGAGAAGTGCACGTACTGCGTGCAGCGCATCGAGCGCGCGCGCATCGCGGCGCGCATCGACGCCGGGGGCCGCGGCCGGCGCATCGGGCGCGACGAGGTGCGCACCGCCTGCCAGCAGACCTGCCCCACGGACGCCATCGTGTTCGGCGACCTCAACGACCCCGAGGCCGAGGTGAGCCGCCGCCACGCGGACGCGCGCCACTACCGGCTGCTCAACGAGCTGGGCACCCGGCCGCGCACGGTGCACCTGGTGCGCGTGAAGCACCCCACCCGGAGGCGCACGTGAGCGAGCCCAAGCCGGACGTGCCCGCGCCGGGCGACCCGCTGCTGGACGCCCCACTCATCGAGGGGCGCCACTCGGACGCCGAGTACACGCGCTCGCTGCTCGCCTACGTGCACGCGCCGCCGTCACGCGCGTGGTGGGTGCTCTTCGGGCTGTGCCTCGCGGGCACCGCCCTGCTGGTGGTCACCATCACGGTGACGCTGGTGAAGGGCGTGGGGACCTGGGGCGTGCAGATCCCGGTGGCCTGGGGCTTCGCCATCACCAACTTCGTGTGGTGGATCGGCATCGGGCACGCCGGCACGCTCATCAGCGCCATCCTGCTGCTGATGCAGGAGAAGTGGCGCAGCTCCATCAACCGCATGGCGGAGGCGATGACGCTGTTCGCGGTGATGTGCGCGGGGCTCTTTCCGCTGCTGCACCTGGGCCGCCCGTGGAAGTTCTACTACCTGGTCCCCTACCCCAGCGTGCTGCACATGTGGCCGCAGTTCCGCTCGCCGCTCACCTGGGACATCGCGGCGGTGAGCACCTACCTCACCGTGTCCTTGCTGTTCTGGTACCTCGGGCTGATGCCGGACCTGGCGACCGCACGCGACACGGCGAAGAGCCGCTTCGCGCAGCGCGCCTACGCGGTGTTCGCGCTGGGCTGGCGCGGCAGCGCGCGGCACTGGCAGCACTGGCGCAAGGGCTACCTGCTGCTCGCGGGGCTCGCGACCCCGCTGGTGGTGAGCGTGCACACCATCGTGTCCTTCGACTTCGCGGTGGCGCAGCTGCCGGGCTGGCACAGCACCATCATGCCGCCCTACTTCGTGGCGGGCGCGGTGTTCAGCGGCTTCGCCATGGTGCTCACCCTGGTCATCCCGGCGCGCGCCGCGCTGGGCGTGCGCCACGTGGTGACGGCGCGGCACCTGGACATGATGGCGCGCGTGCTGCTCGCCACCAGCTGGATGGTGGCCTACGGCTACCTGCAGGAGCACTTCCTCGGCTGGTACAGCGGGGACGACTTCGAGATGCGCGTGCTCTCGGAGCTGCGCACCGGGCCCTACCAGCCGCTCTTCTGGCTCATCCTCTTCTGCAACGTGCTGGTGCCGCAGCTGTTCTGGAGCGCGCGGGCACGGGCCGCGCCGCTGGTGCTGTGGGTGGCCTCGGTGCTGGTGAACGTGGGCATGTGGACCGAGCGCTTCCTCATCGTGGTGCCGGGTCTCAGCCGCGACTTCCTGCCCTCCAGCTGGCAGCTCTTCCATCCCACCTGGGTGGACTGGGGGCTGCTGGTGGGCACGCTGGGCTTCTTCGGCGCCGCCTTCCTCGTCTTCCTCAAGCTGGTGCCCCCGGTGCCCGTGAGCGAGCTCAAGGAGCTGCAGCGCGAGGTGGACGGCTCGCTTGCGTTCCGGGAGCGCCTCGAGCGCGAGCTGAAGGACAGGGAGCAGCAGGAGGCGCGGGCATGAGGCGCTGGGTGCTCGCGGAGTTCACCTCGTCCGAGGCGCTGCTCGCCTGCGTGCGGGCGCTGCGGCAGAAGGGCTTTCGCCGCCTGGACCTCTACTCCCCCTTCCCGCTGGAGGAGGCGCCCGAGGCGCTGGGGCTTCCCCCCTCGCGCATCGGCTGGGTGGCGCTGGCGGCGGGGCTGGGCGGGGCGCTCTTCGCCTACGTGGCGCAGGCCTTCACCAACGCGGTGGACTGGCCGCTCATCGTGGGCAGCCGGCCGATGCACGCGGCCCCCGCCTTCATCCCCATCACCTTCGAGCTGGCGGTGCTCAGCGCCTCCGGGGGCATCTTCTTCGGGCTGATGGCGCTGTTCGGCTTCCCGCGCGTGGCGCACCCGGTGTTCGAGCTGGAGGCCTTCAAGAGCGCCACCAGCGACGGCTTCTGGGTGAGCATCACCTTCGACACCGCCGACACGGCGCAGGCTCCCGAGGTGGAGCGCGCGCTCGAGGCGCTGCGCACGCAGGGCGCACGGCAGGTGAGCGTGCTGGAGGAGCCGGCATGAGCGCGCGCGCTCTTCTCCCCCTGCTGCTCCTGCTCGCCGCGTGCGAGGACCGCGAGCCGATGACGCGGCAGGCGCGCGACGACGCGTACCGCCCGAGCGACTTCTTCGAGGACGGGCGCGTGATGCGGCCGCTGGTGGCGGGCACGGTGTCGCAGGAGGGCTACCGCCACGAGCGGGGCCTGCCGCCCACCGGCACGCCGGACGCGGGCTACCCGGCCGCGCTGCCCCTGCCCCTCACCCGCGCGCTGATGGAGGAGGGCCGCTCGCGCTACGAGGTGTACTGCGCCGCGTGCCACGGGCTGCTCGCGGATGGGCAGAGCGTGGTCGCGCAGAACATGGCGCTGCGCCTCCCGCCGGCGCTGGTGGGGCCGCGGGCGCAGCGCGGCGCGCCGGACGGAGGCGCGGGGGGCCCGGGCGCGCTGCCGCACCCGCCCGGCTACTACTTCGCGGTGATGACGGAGGGCTACGGGCTGATGCCCTCGTACGCCGAGACGCTCGCGCCGCGCGAGCGCTGGGCGGTGGTGGCCTACCTGCAGGCGCTCGCGCTGAGCCAGGCGGCGCCGCTCGCGCTCGCCCCACCGGACGTGCAGGCGCGGCTGCGGGAGGAGGGACGATGACGCCGCTGCTGAGGTTCGAGGGAGGCCGGCGCCTGGCGCGGGTCTCGGGCGCGGTGGGCGCGGTGGGGTTGCTCGCGACGCTCGTGGGCGGGCTGCTCGGAGGCCCGGGGTCAGCGCGCGAGGTGCTCTTCAACTACCTCTTCGCCTACGCGTACTGGCTGGGGCTCGCGGCCGGAGCGCTGCTCCTGCTCGCGACCTTTCATGCCACCGGGGCGCGCTGGGCGGTGGTGCTGCGGCGCGCGCTGGAGCTGATGGCCGGGAGCCTGCCGCTCTTCGTGCTGCTCTTCGTGCCAGTCGCCCTCGGCATGCGCGAGCTGTACCTGTGGATGCGGCCCACGCCGGAGCTGGGCGAGCACGCGCTGCACCTGCTCGCGCACAAGCGGCCCTACCTCAATGCCCCCTTCTTCCTCGTGCGCGCAGGCCTCTGCCTCGCCGCGTGGTGGGCGGTGGGGGCGCTGCTGCTGCGCTGGAGCCGGCGCCAGGACCGCGAGGGGGACCTGCGGCTGCTCGTATGGCAGCGGCGGCTCGCCACCGGGGCGCTGCCGCTGCTGGGCATCAGCCTCAGCTTCGCGGTGCAGGACTGGCTCATGTCGCTCGAGCCCCTGTGGGAGAGCTCGGTGTACGCGCTCTACGTGCTCTCGGGGGCCTACGCCGGCGCGCTCGCGCTGCTCGCGCTCGCGGCGGTGGCGGCGGGCGGAGAGTCGGGCGCGCTCGGGGCGCTCGTGGGCGAGACGCACCTGCTGCGCCTCGGCACGCTGCTCTTCGCGATGCTGTGCTTCTGGGCCTACCTCGGCTTCTCGCAGTACCTGCTCATCTGGATCGCCTCCCTGCCGCGCGAGGTGCCCTGGTACGTGGCGCGGCAGGCGGGAGGCTGGGGCACGCTGGCGGTCGCCATCGGCCTGCTGCACTTCGTGCTGCCCTTCTTCCTGCTGCTCTCGCGGGGCCTGAAGCGGCGGCGCGGCGGGCTCGCGGCGGTGGCCTTGCTGGTGCTCTTCGCTCACGCGTTGGACACCTACTGGCTCGTGCTCCCGGCGCTGCACCCCGCGGGCGCGCACTTCCACTGGAGCAGCCTCAGCGCCTTCGTCGGCGTCGGGGGCCTCGCGCTCGCGTGGACGCTGTGGCGCGCGCGCGGCGACTACGCGGTGCCGGTGAAGGACCCCTACCTCTTCCACTCGCTGCACGCCTCCAAGCCATGAGCGCCCCGCCCCCTGTTCCCCAGCCCGAGAACGTGGCCGCCCCCAAGGTGGTGGGGGTGGCGCTCGCCGCCGTGGCGCTCTTCGCGCTCGCCTCCTGGGGCGCGTGGCTCATCTCGAAGGGCGCGCGGCCGGAAGCCGCGGCGGGGGCCCCCGCCGAGCTGGGACGCGCGGAGATCGGCATCGTGAACCAGCGCCCCTTCCCGCTCGAGGACGGAGCCGAGAGGCTTCACGCGGCGCAGCGCGCGCGGCTCTCCGGCTACGGCTGGGCGGACCGCGACGCGGGGCTCATCCACGTGCCGGTGGAGCGCGCGATGGAGCAGCTCGCGCCCGGGCCTGCTCCGGGGCCTGCTCCGGAAGGGGGCACGCCGTGAACGAGCTCATCCGCCGGCTGCTCTTCCTGCCCGAGCAGGGCTCCACGCTCGCGCTGCGCTCGGACCACCTGCACTTCTTCATCCTGGTGGTGAGCTTCACCGGGGCCTTCCTGGTGGGAGCGGTGGGCCTGGTGTTCCTGGTGCGCTACCGAAAGCGCGAGGAGCTGGCCATCACGCCGCACCTCGAGGCGCCGCCCTGGCTGGAGGGGATCTTCATCGGCGTGCCGCTGGCCTTCTTCCTCCTCTGGTTCGTGCTCGGCCTGCGCGACTACACGTGGGCGAACGAGCCGCCGGCGGACGCGATGGACGTGTACGTGACGGGCAAGCAGTGGATGTGGAAGTTCAGCTACCCGGACGGCCCCTCGGAGGCCGGGGTGCTCAAGGTGCCCGCGGGGCGGCCCGTGCGGCTGCTCATCACCTCGCGCGACGTGGTGCACTCCTTCTTCGTGCCAGACTTCCGGATGAAGAAGGACGCGGTGCCCGGGCGCTACACGCAGCTGTGGTTCGAGGCGCCCAGGCCCGGCCGCCACGAGGTGCTGTGCGCGGAGTACTGCGGGCTGGACCACTCGCTGATGCGCGCGCAGGTGGAGGTGCTCTCGCCCGAGGACTTCGAGCGCTGGCGCAGCGAGGAGGGCGAGCGCCAGCGCCAGCAGCACCCGCCCGAGGCCCAGGAAGCCGCGAGCCCGCCGATGGCGTCGCGCGGCGAGCGCGTGGCGGCGGAGGCCGGCTGCCTCAAGTGCCACAGCGTGGACGGCTCGGCGCACATCGGCCCCACCTTCCTCGCGCTCTACGGGCGCGAGGAGGTGCTGGAGGACGGCCGGGTGCGCGTGGACGAGGCCTATCTCACGGAGTCGATGATGCAGCCCGCGGCCCGCGTGGTGCGCGGCTACCTGCCCGTGATGCCCAGCTACTTCGGGCGGCTCTCGGTGGGCGAGGTGGCCTCGCTCGTGGAGTACATCAAGTCGCTGCGTCCCTCCGGGCCCCCGCCCGCGACGCCGCAGGAGCCTGCGTATGTTCCCGCCCGCAAATGACCCGCCGCGCGCGCACAGCCACCCCGCCGTGAGCTACCTCGACTCCGAGCGCACGGTGTGGAGCTGGCTCACCACGCACGACCACAAGCGCATCGGGGTGATGTTCCTCGGGCTGCTCGTGTTCATGCTCTTCCTGGGCGGCGTGTTCGCGCTCGCGCTGCGCGTGGAGCTGCTCACGCCCGGGCGCACCATCATGAGCCACGAGGCCTACAACCGCGCCTTCACCCTGCACGGGGTGATCATGGTGTGGCTGTTCCTCATCCCCTCCATCCCCTCCTCCTTCGGCAACTTCCTGCTGCCCTTGATGGTGGGGGCGAAGGACGTGGCCTTCCCGCGCCTCAACCTGCTCTCGCTCTACCTCTTCGTGCTCGGCGCGGTGATGGTGGTGTGGGCGCTGGTGCAGGGCGGCGCGGACACCGGCTGGACCTTCTACACCCCCTTCAGCACCAGCACGCCGAGCGAGGTGCTGCCGGTGCTGCTGGGCGTGTTCGTGGTGGGCTTCAGCACCATCCTCACGGGGCTCAACTTCATCGCCACCGTGCACACCATGCGCGCGCCGGACGTGACGTGGATGAAGATGCCGCTCTTCGTGTGGGGCATCTACGGCACCTCCATCATCCAGGTGCTGGCGACGCCGGTGCTGGGGATGGTGCTCTTGCTCGTCGCCTTCGAGCGGGTGGCGGGCGTGGGGCTCTTCGACCCGGCGCGCGGCGGCGACCCCCTGCTCTACCAGCACCTGTTCTGGTTCTACAGCCACCCGGCCGTCTACATCATGGTGCTGCCGGGCATGGGCGTGGTGAGCGAGCTGGTGTGCGCGTGCAGCCGCAAGAACGCGCTGAGCTACCGGATGATCGTCTGGAGCACGCTGGGCATCGCCTTCGTGGGCTTCTTCACCTGGGGCCACCACATGTTCGTGTCCGGGCAGAGCACCTTCGGCGTGGGGGTGTTCTCGGTCTTGAGCATGCTGGTGGCCATCTTCACCGCCATCAAGGTGTTCGCCTGGGTGGGCACGCTGTACCGCGGCAGCATCGCGATCACCGCACCGCTCGCCTACGTGCTGGGCTTCATCTTCTTCATCGTCTTCGGCGGGCTCACCGGCGTGGCGGTGGCCGTGGCCTCGCTGGACCAGCACTGGCACGACACCTACTTCGTCGTGGCGCACTTCCACTTCATCATGGTGGGCGCGAGCCTCATGGCCTTCCTCGCCGCGCTGCACTACTGGTTCCCCAAGATGTTCGGCCGCCGCTACCCGGAGGGGCTGGGCGTGGGCGTGGCGATGCTCATCGTCTTCGGCTTCATCGCCACCTTCGTGCCCCAGTTCCTGCTCGGCAACATGGGCATGCCGCGCCGCTACGCCGAGTACCCGGAGCGCTTCCAGTCCCTGCACGTGGCGAGCACCGCGGGCGCGAGCCTGCTGGGCTTCGGCTTCCTCGCCATCCTCATCTACCTGGTGTGGAGCCTGCGCCACGGCGCGGTGGCCAGCGCGAACCCGTGGGCGAGCCGCGGCTACGAGTGGATGACGCAGTCGCCGCCCCCGCCGCACAACTTCCACGAGGTGCCGCGCCACCCGGACGGGCCGCACCAGTACGACGTGCCGGGGGTGCCCCATGTCTCTTGAGCCCGCGTCTCCACCGGTGGTCCCGCAGGCGAGCCACTTCGGCTCGGACGCGGCGCGCGAGCAGGCGGCGCACGTGGGGATGTGGGTGTTCCTCGCGACCGAGGTGCTGCTCTTCGCGGCGCTCTTCACCGCGTACGCCGTGTACCGGGTGGACTACCCCGAGACCTTCCGCGCCGCGCGCGAGCACATGAAGGTGGGCATCGGCACCGCCAACACCTACCTGCTCGTCACCAGCAGCATCTGCGTGGCCTTCGCGGTGTGGAGCGTGCGCCAGGAGCGCACGGGGCTCGCGACCTTCCTGCTCTTGTGCGCGGTGGTGCTGGGGCTGGGCTTCCTCACGCTCAAGGGCGTGGAGTACGCGGCGCACGTGCGCGAGGGCGCGCTGCCCGGCCGCTGGTACGCGCTGGAGGAGTTCCCCCGGCCCGGCGCGAGCCTCTACTTCACCCTCTACTTCGTGATGACGGGCGTGCACGCGCTGCACGTGCTCGTCGGGGTGGGCGTGCTCAGCGTGCTCACCGTGCAGACCGCGTGGGGCAAGTACAGCGGGCGCTACCACACGCCGCTGGAGCTGGGCGGCATGTACTGGCACCTCGTGGACGTCATCTGGCTCTTCGTCTGGCCGCTGCTCTACCTCGTGTGAACCGGGAGGCCCTCGTCCATGTCCGCTGAGGCGCCAGAGAAGAAGGAGGCCGGGCCCGGGCTGCTCCTGCTCGTGGGCGTCGCGCTGCTCGCGCTCACCACGCTCACCTATGCGCTCTCGCACGTGGAGCTGGGCAGGTGGGCGGTGCCGGTGGCGCTCGCCATCGCCGCGACGAAGGCGGGGCTCATCGCCGCCATCTACATGCACCTGCACGAGCGGCGCGGCAGCGCGCCCCTCATCGCCGCCACCGCGGTGCTCTTCGTCGCGCTGCTCGCGGGGCTCGCCTCGCTGGAGAGCGCCACCCGCTTCGAGCCCACCCGGCCGCCCGGCCCTTTCCGCGTGCCGCCCATCTCGGCCCACGGCAACGAGCCGCTGCCGCCCGCAGCGCCCGTCCCCGGCATGCCGCCGGACCCGAAGCTCTCGCCGTGAGCCGTCAGTCCTTCTGGACGCGGGCCTCGTACGCCGCGCGCACCTTCGCCCAGGCGGGACGCGCGAGGCAGCGCTCGCGGTAGGCCGCCACGCGCGGGCAGGGCGCAAGCAGCGCCGGCTCCTGCGCGAGGCTGAGCACGTGCGACACCAGGAGGTCGGCGACCGTGAACTCCTCCGTCGCCACGAACTCGCGGCCCTCGAGCCAGCGCTCGAGCCCGCCGAGGTGGCGGCCCGCCCAGCCCTGGACGAAGTCGCGCTGCTGCGCGGGGCCCTTCATCATGTCCCAGGAGAGCACGTCGAAGAAGGCGAGCGGCGGCTCCAGCGTGCTGAGCGCCACGAAGCACCAGCGCAGCACGCTGGCCTGCCCGGCCTCGTCCGGCGCGTAGAGCTTGCCGGACTTGCGCGCGAGGTGGAGCAGGATGGCTCCGGACTCGCTCAGCACGACGCCGTCGTCGTCGAGCACCGGGAGCTGCTGGAAGGGGTTGAGCGCTCGGAACGCCTCCGAGGAGAAGTCCCCGGCCGGGTGGTCCATGCCCTCGATGCGGTAGGGCAGGCCCATCTCTTCCAACGCCCAGAGGATGCGCAGGTCGCGGGTCCTGCCGTGGGCGATGCGGTTGACGCGGGAGAATCCGTAGAGGGTGAGCATGTCGAGGGTCATACACCCTGGGCCCGAGGGCGCGGCAGGCTCGATGGGAAGCCAGGACGGGACGGGCTCCTGTCGCTCTGGCCCAGCGCGCCCGGGCGTTGCCCTGCGCATCGCTCCGGGGTTGGCCGAGTGGAGAGGAGGGGGTGTCGGGCGAGGTGCTGTGCGGCGCTAAATACAAACCTCGGGAGTTTTCAGAAGTCCCGAGGTTTGTCTTCAGGAGCGCACCGACCTGCGCCCGCCGAACCCGCACGCGCGTGCTCTTTCGGCGACCGGAGCGCGGAGGACCTCGAAACACTGCGCGGCTCCTGTCGGGAGTGGGTCCGCACCCGAGCCTCCCCGGAGCGCTACGCAGGCCGGCGCCCGCCCGCGCTCGGCGAGGGCGAGACGGACCCGTCCCGCCCGTTCCCCTTCCGAGCGCTGTGACGCGGGCCACGACGCACTCACGCCGCGCCCGAGCGCCCCGCCTGCAGCGCTACTCGAGCGCCGCGTGCGCGAGCTGCAGCACCCGGCGGCGGCCACGGTCGAGGCCCCCGGTGAGCCGGCGCGCCGCGGGCAGGAGCCCCAGCGCCGCGCCGAACGCGAGGTGCCCGGGAGCGAGCGCGAGCGACGGCACGCTGCGCGCGAGCGGGGGCGCTGCCCAGTAGAGAACCAGCGTGGGCATCAGCGCCTGCAGCGAGAGCGCGAGGAGCATCCCCAGCGCGAGCGCCGCCACCGCCGTGCCGCCGCGCGGGCACAGCAGCGCGAAGAGCGTGCCCACGCCGCCTGCCACCGCCCCGTGCACGAGGAGCCCCAGCACCACCGCGAGCGCCCCCGAGGGCACCGCGTCGCGGAAGAAGAGCCCCGCGGCGAGCTCGGCGGGGCGCGCCGGGCCTGCGCCCGCGATGAGCGAGAGCCCGATGCACACGAGCGCCATCAGCACGGCCCCCACCATCCCCACCAGCGCGCCGGGCAGCAGGACGTCGCGCAGCAGGTGCCGGTGCCGCTCGGGCTCCGGCGTGTCCTCCTCCACCCTCCACGCCTCGCGCAGGCTGCTCATGCCGTCCCTCGCCTTCCCGGGCGCCCGGCGCCCTCCCTCAAGGGTAGGGGCGTCCCGCGCAGGCGGCCCGCAGCCGCCTGCCCGCACGCCCAGCACCCAGGCTCAGCTCAGCATGCCGAGCAGCCCGTCGGAGCGCGGCAGCTTCGCGTCCTCGCCGAGCAGGTCGCGCAGGGAGAGCTTCTCCACGATCTTGCGCACGTAGACCAGGTGGTCCTCCTCCTCGTGCAGCCGCTTCTTGAAGGCGCGCTCGGCCTCGTGGTCCCCCGCCTCGTCCGCCAGCTGCGCGAGCAGGTCCCACCCCGCGTTGTCCACCAACTCCGCCGCGAGCAGCGCGTGGAAGAGGTGCGGCAGCTGCGCATCGCTCATCACCACCTCCTCGATGCCCTTGGACTCGCGCGTCACCAACTCCGAGCGCTCGGTGGTGGCGTGCGCGTCTCCGCCCAGCGAGCGGACCTGCGCCTCGAGCCACTCCTCGTGCTCCTTCTCCTCGTCGCGGTGCTGCTGCATCGTGCTGCGGATGCGCTCGGTGTCCTCGGAGGCGCGGCTCGCCATCACCTCGAGCACGCGGTCGTACAGCTTCACTCCCGCCCGCTCGAACGCGAGCCGCTCGTTCAGGAAGTCGAGCGTCTTCTCCCGGCTGTTTCTCGCCATCCTCTCCAGCATGGTCAGGCCTCCTCACAGGTGCCGGCAGGCGTGAGTGCGCCGGCCCTCCACAGTGGGGACCCGCGCGCCGGAGCGCAGCCTGCGCGACCTTGGCCTCGGACGAGCGCCCGGCCACACGCGCGCGTCTCAGGGCAGCTGGTAGCCGTTCGGCACGAGCTCGAGCGCGGAGGGGCGCGGCTCCTCGGTGAAGTACAGCCCGCCCTCGCGCGCCGAGTGGCCCGGCAGGTAGTCCAGCTGCGCCTCGCGCACCTGCACCTCGCCCGAGGCAAGCCGCAGCCGGCCCTGCACCCCCACGTTCGCGAGCGCCGCGGTGCCCAGGTTGTGCGCCTCGAACTGCACGAGCCAGCCGCCCTCCACCCGCTGCACCTGCCGCAGGGACACGCGCACCCCGCCCACCGCGTCCTGCTCGGTGAGCACCTCGCGCACGAGGAAGCCCAGCGTCCCGAGCACCAGCAGCCCTCCGAGCACGGCCCCGAGCGCTTCGAGGCGCGAGATGCGGCTGCGGGGTGGAGAGGAGGGGGCGAGCAGCTCGGTCATCGCGGGGCCTCAGAGGATGAGGCGGGCCGCCGCGGCGCCCACCGACGCGGGAAAGCCCAGCACCACGCTGGACTGCAGCATGTCCGCGAAGGACATCCCGTCGAAGCTGCCGAAGGTCCACAGCACGTAGGCGCTGATGAGCAGCGAGATCGCATAGCCCGGCACGGTGTAGCGCCACAGGGCGCCGCCGCGCGGCGTCCCCTCGGGCATCTGCTCCTGCCCGCGGAACTCGAGCGCGTACACCCACGCGTGCATCACCGCCACGCTCAGCAGCGCGAGCGCGAGCACCCGCCCCGGCCCCATCCGGTAGGTGATGAGCACCATCTCCTCGGTGGGCGCCATGTTGAGGCTGAGGAAGAGCGCGCCGGCCGCGAGGTAGAAGTACTCGCCCGCGGGGCCCGCCTGTCGCCGCTTGCGCCCCTCCTCGCCCCGGCCCTGCCCCAGCTGCGCCTGCGCGAGCAGCGCCCCGATGCTGCCGGGCACCGCCTGCAGCGCGATGCGCCCCACCCACTCGCTCGCGCACATCTGCGGCGTGAGCAGCCCGAAGAGGAAGAGGAAGAGGGCGCTGGAGAGCACGCCCACCGCAAAGGCCACCAGCGCGTCCACCGCCGCCTGCCGGAAGGCGTCCGCCTCCTCGAAGCCCATGAAGTGCGCGAGCCCGTAGAGCAGCGGCAGCAGCGCGAGCACCAGCAGCAGCAGCCGCCCGCGCGCCATGGTGGAGCCCAGCTCCCACATCTCCATCGTCATCAGCATGGGCAGCGCGAAGAGCAGCGCGCCCCCGAAGGCGCGCGCGAGCCCCACCCCGAAGCTCCGCTCGAGGCCCTGCCCGCCGTCTGTCGCCTGCGCACGCGCCACGATGCCCGCCGAGCTATGTGCGAAGGCCCCCGCGCGGAAGCCCTCCGCGCCCGCGCGGGCCCAGCGGAGGACACTCGCGCGGGCCTGCCGTGCACGGCTCGCGCGAGATTCCGCTCCGCTGCGCGCACGGCGCCGCCGCCTGCAGGGCAGGCGGACCCGCGGGCGCGACCGGATGCACCCTTGCACGCATTGTTTTGTGGTCACACTTTCAGGGGTGGACGGAGCGCCGCACCCCTCGTGGACGGCGCAGGGCCTCGCGCTCGGAGTGTGCGCGCGCACGTGGCCCTGCCCCGGCGACCCCCGCCCTCCACACCCTCCCCACCCTGGCTGCGCGCGCCGGGGCCCCCCGAGCGGAAGGCCCGCATGGCCCCGTCATTTCCGAAGCACCGCGGCGCCCTGCCCGTCACGCGCGTGACGCCGAGCGCGTACACGCTGCCCACGGATGCGCCCGAGGCGGACGGCACCCTCGCGTGGAGCGCCACCACGCTGGTGCTGGTGGAGCTCGAGGCGGGGGACGCGGCGGGGCTGGGCTACACCTACGCGGACGCGAGCGCGGCGGAGCTCATCGCCCGCACGCTCGCTCCCCACCTGGTGGGCGAGGACGCCTTCGACGTGCCCGCCTGCATGGCGGGGCTGCTCACCCAGGTGCGCAACCTCGGCAGCGGAGGCCTGGTGGCCATGGCGCTCTCCGCGCTGGACGCGGCCCTGTGGGACGCGAAGGCGCGCGCTTTGGGCGTGCCCCTGGTGCGGCTGCTGGGCGCCGCGCGCTCGCGCGTGCCCGCGTACGGCAGCGGCGGCTTCACCTCGTATTCCGTGGTGCAGCTGCAGCGCCAGCTCGCCGGCTGGGTGGAGGAGGGCTTGAGCCGCGTGAAGATGAAGGTGGGCAGCGCGCCGGCGGAGGACCCGGCGCGCGTGGCGGCGGCGCGCGAGGCGGTGGGCCCCGGCACCGAGCTCTTCGTGGACGCGAACGGCGCGTACTCGCGCGCCCAGGCGCTCGCGCTCGCCGAGCGCTTCGCCGCGCAGGGCGTGCGCTGGTTCGAGGAGCCCGTGAGCAGCGATGACCTGCCGGGGCTCGCGCTCCTGTGCGCGCGCGTGCCGCCGGGGATGCAGGTGGCCGCGGGCGAGTACGGGGACCGCCCCCCCTACTTCCGGCGCATGCTGGAGCAGGGCAGCGTGCACGTGCTGCAGGCGGACGCCACGCGCTGCCTCGGCGTCACCGGCTTCCTGCAGGCGGACGCGCTGTGCGAGGCGTGGGGGCTGCCGCTCTCCGCGCACTGCGCCCCCAGCCTGCACCTGCACCCGGCGGCGTGTGCGCGCAGGCTCGTGCACCTCGAGTACTTCCACGACCACGCGCGGCTCGAGCAGCGCTTCTTCGACGGCGTGGTGCAGCCGGTGGACGGCGCGCTCGCGCCGGACCTCTCCCGCCCCGGCCTGGGGCTCACCTTCAAGCGCGCGGACGCCGCGCCCTTCGCCGTGAGAGGAAGCGCATGAGGCCCGAGCCCCCGCAGCAGCCCACCCTTCCGCCGCCCTCTCCCTCCACACCCCCGGTGCGCCATGCGCAGGAGGAGAGGCGCGCGCTGGACCTGCGCGGGCTGGAGAGGGCGCTGCGCCGCAGGCTGCGCGGCGGGGAGGAGGGCGACGTGCAGTTCGACGCGGGCGCGCGCGCCCTCTACGCGACGGACGCCTCCAACTACCGCCAGGTGCCGCTCGGCGTGGTGCGCCCGCGCAGCGCGGAGGACATCGCGCAGGTGGTGCGCACCTGCCGCGAGTTCGGCGCGCCGGTGCTCAGCCGCGGCGGGGGCACCAGCCTCGCAGGGCAGTGCTGCAACGTGGCGGTGGTGATGGACCTGACGCGCCACTACGGGCGGCTGCTCTCCATCGACCCGGAGCGCCGCACCGCGCGCGTGCAGCCGGGGATCGTCCTGGACGACCTGCGCAGCGTGGCGGTGCAGCGCCACGGGCTCACCTTCGGCCCGGACCCGGCCACCCACAACCGCTGCACCCTGGGCGGGATGCTGGGCAACAACAGCTGCGGCATGCACGCGCAGATGGCCGGGCGCACCTCGGACAACGTGGAGGCGCTGGAGGTGCTCACCTACGACGGGCTGCGCCTCAAGGTGGGCGCCACCTCGGAGGAGGAGCTCGCGCGGCTCGAGCGGCAGGGGGGCCGGGTGGGCGAGCTGTACCGCGGCATGCGCCGGCTGCGCGACCGCTACGCGCCCCTCATCCGCGAGCGCTACCCGGACATTCCCCGCCGCATCTCCGGCTACAACCTGGACGAGCTGCTGCCGGAGAAGGGCTTCCAGGTGGCGCGCGCGCTGGTGGGCAGCGAGGGCACGCTCGTCACCATCCTGGAGGCGACGCTGCGGCTCGTGCCCAACCCGCGGGTGCGCAGCCTGCTGGTGCTGGGCTACCCGGACGTGTACCGCGCCGCGGACCACCTGCCGCGCGTGCTGCAGAGCGGCCCCATCGCGCTCGAGGGGCTGGACGACGTGCTGCTGGATGGCATGCGGCGCAAGGGGCTCGACGTGAGCGACCTCTCGCTGCTGCCGGAGGGGCGCGGCTGGCTGATGGTCGAGTTCGGCGGGGACTCGCGCGAGGAGGCGGACGCGCAGGCGCGCGCGCTGATGGAGGCGCTGAAGCGCGAGCCGCACGCGCCCCACATGTCCCTCTTCGACGACCCGGCGCAGGAGAAGCTCCTGTGGGAGGTGCGCGAGAGCGGCCTGGGCGCCACCGCCTTCATCCCCGGCGAGCCGGACGCCTGGCCTGGCTGGGAGGACGCTGCGGTGCCGCCGGACCGGGTGGGCGGCTACCTGCGCGACTTCCGCGCGCTGCTCGGGCGTCACGGCTACCACGCGGCGCTCTACGGGCACTTCGGTCAGGGCTGCATCCACTGCCGCATCAACTTCGGGCTGCGCTCGAAGGAGGGCTTGCGCAACTACCGCCGCTTCGCCGAGGAGGCGGCGGACCTGGTGGTGCGCTACGGCGGCAGCCTTTCGGGAGAGCACGGGGACGGGCAGTCGCGCGCGGAGCTGCTGCCGAAGATGTTCGGCGATGAGCTGGTGCGCGCCATGGGCGAGTTCAAGGCGCTGTGGGACCCGCTCAACCGGATGAACCCGCACAAGGTGGTGGACCCCTACCGCTTGGACGAGAACCTGCGCCTGGGCACGCACTACGAGCCGCCGCCGCTGCGCACTCACTTCCAGTTCCCGCACGACCAGGGCAGCTTCGCGCGCGCCACCACCCGCTGCGTGGGGGTGGGGCTGTGCCGGCGCACGGAAGGGGGCACCATGTGCCCCAGCTACATGGTCACGCGCGAGGAGCAGCACTCCACGCGCGGCCGCACCCACCTGCTCTTCGAGATGCTGCAGGGAGACCCGTTGAAGGAGGGCTGGAGGAGCGAGAGCGTGAAGGAGGCGCTGGACCTGTGCCTCGCGTGCAAGGGCTGCAAGAGCGACTGCCCCGTCAACGTGGACATGGCCACCTACAAGGCCGAGTTCCTCAGCCACTACTACGAGGGCCGCCTGCGCCCCCGCCACGCCTACGCCTTCGGGCTGATCATGTTCTGGGCGCGCGCCGCGGCGCTCGTGCCGCGGCTCGCCAACACCTTCACCCAGACGCGCGGCCTCTCGCGGCTCGCGCGGTGGGCCGCCGGCGTGCACCCGGAGCGGCGCATCCCGGCCTTCGCGCGCGCCACACTGCAGCAGCTCGCGCGCGGGCGTCCCGTGCAGAGCGCGAAGGGGCGCGAGGTCATCCTCTTCCCGGACACCTTCAACAACCACTTCCACCCGGACACCGGGCAGAGCGCGCTCGAGGTGCTGGAGGCCGCGGGCTTCTCGCCGCGCGTGCCGCAGGGCTTCCTGTGCTGCGGGCGTCCCCTCTACGACTACGGGATGCTGGACACGGCGAAGCGGCTGCTGCAGCAGGTGCTCACCCGCTTCGCGAAGGAGATCGAGGCGGGCGTGCCCTTCGTGGTGCTCGAGCCCAGCTGCGCCGCCGTCTTCCGCGACGAGCTCACCGGGCTCTTCCCCCACGACCAGAACGCGAAGCGGCTGAGCCAGCAGACCTACGCGCTGAGCGAGCTCTTGCAGAAGGAGGCGAAGGACTTCCAGATGCCGGCGCTCGAGCGCCGCGCGGTGGTGCAGGGCCACTGCCACCACCGCTCGGTGCTGGACTTCGACTCCGAGCTGAAGGTGCTGGAGCGCGCGGGCGTGAAGGCCGCGGTCCCCGAGTCCAGCTGCTGCGGCATGGCGGGGGCCTTCGGCTTCGAGGCAGGGCACTACGACGTCTCGCAGCGCTGCGGCGAGCGCCACCTGCTGCCGGCGGTGCGCCACGCGGGCGCGGACGCGCTGGTGGTGGCGGACGGCTTCAGCTGCCGCGAGCAAATAGCCCAGGGGACCGGCCGCAAGGCGCTGCACCTCGCCCAGGTGCTGCGGCTCGCGCTGAGCGGCGCCCGGCTGCGCCCGGGCGAGGCGCCCGAGACGAAGGCGCTGCCGAACGAGGAGGCGCCGCCCCTGCCCCTCTCCGCGCTGCTGGCGGGAGGGCTCGGGGCCGCGCTCGCGGGGGCGCTCGCCCTGCGCCCGCGCCGCCGTCCGGCCTCCGCGCGCGAGCGGCTGCGCGGGGCCCTGGGCGAGCTCGCGCACCGCCGCCGCCGCGCCTCAGCGTGGCACCGGCTCCTCGCCTGAGCTGCCCGCGTCCGGGTCGGACGGCTCGGGCTCCTCCTCCTCGGGGCCCATGAAGCGCCGGGCAATCACGGTGTCGGTGGAGGAGTGGGCAATCACCGAGGCGGCCACCACCAGCGCCGCGAGGTGGAAGAGCTTGCGGGCGCCCGGGATGCCGCTCTGCAGCACCTGCAGGCTGTACACCACGGTGGCGAAGCCGCGCGGGCCGAACCACGCCCCCGCGAGCCGCTCCTTGCCCGTGAGCGGGCTGCCCACGAGCGAGAGCAGGAGTCCCACCGGGCGCGCGAGCAGCAGCGCGAGCAGCGCGAAGGCCCAGTCACCGGCGGACAGGCCCTTGAGCAGGTGCGGGGACATGAGCGCGCCGAAGAGCAGCAGGGCCGCGAGCTTGAACAGCTCGGTGAGCAGCTCGCCGAAGCGCGCGAAGGCGGGGCGCGCGCGCGGTGCCACAGTGCTGATGGTGACGCCGGCGGCGAACACCGCGAGGAACTCGTTCGCGTGGGTGAGCTTCGCCACCGCGAACACCGTGAGCCCGAGGCCGAAGGAGCCGAGGGGCAGGTAGTCGTCGCTCGCGCCCAGCGCCCTCAGCCGCGCCAACTGCAGCACGAGCCAGGGGATGGCCAACCCCAGCGCCACCCCGCCCGCCACCTCCAGCAGCAGGGGCAGGGGGCGCAGCGGATCGCGGCTGCACAGCTCCAGCAGCACCACCACCGCGGGCAGGGCGATGCCGTCGTTCACCGCGCTCTCCACGTTGAGCAGCTGGCGCAGCCCGCGCGGCACCGCGCGCTCGCCCGCGAGCGCCGAGGCGAAGACGGGGTCCGTGGGGCTGAGCACCGCGGCGAGCAGCAGCGCCTCGGGCCAGCGCAGGTCCGCGAGCAGGTGGCCGAGCAGCGCGATCAGCCCGAAGGTGAGGGGCATTCCGACCAGCAGCGCGCGCGCCGGCAGCGAGGCCGCGCGCGTCAGCTCCTGCAGCGGGGTGCGCATCCCGTCGCTGAAGAGCACCGTGACGAGTGCGACCTCGGCGAGCCACATCACCAGCGGCGAGTCCGGCTGCACGTCCACCAGCCCGAGCACGCCCGGCCCCGTCACCACCCCGGCCCCGAGGAAGAGCACGGAGGTGGAGAGCACGCTGCGGCGCGCGAGCGAGGAGAAGAGCGCGGCCAGCACCAGCGCGACGGCGTAGACGAGGACCGCGACCATTCCCCCGAAGCTAGGCACGGCGCGCGCCCGGCCGGCAGCGCGCGGGGCACACTGCCCTTCAGCGGACGCCCGCACGCCCTGCCGGACGGGGGCCGGGCCCTCGCCCGCCCCCGGCGGCGTGCAGTAGGACGGGCGGCCCGGACCTGAAGGGGCGGCCCTGCATACCTAGTTTCTCCTCAAAGCACCCCCTTGCTCTGGAGCCCCTGATGAGCGCCACCGTCGCCGACTACCTCCTCTTCCGCCTCTCGCAGTGGGGCGTGCACCGGCTCTACGGCTACCCGGGCGACGGCATCAACGGCATCATGGGCGCGCTGGGGCGCCACCCCGACTTCCAGTTCATCCAGACGCGGCACGAGGAGATGGCGGCCTTCATGGCGTGCGCGCACGCCAAGTTCACCGGCGAGGTGGGCGTGTGCCTCGCCACCAGCGGCCCCGGCGCCATCCACCTGCTCAACGGCCTGTACGACGCGAAGCTGGACCACCGCCCGGTGGTGGCCATCGTGGGGCAGCAGGCGCGCGCGGCGCTGGGCGGGCACTACCAGCAGGAGGTGGACCTGCCCACGCTCTTCAAGGACGTGGCGCACGAGTACGTGCAGATGGTCACCGAGCCCTCGCAGGTGCGGCACGTGGTGGACCGCGCGGTGCGCATCGCGCGCGCCGAGCGCACCGTCACCTGCATCATCCTGCCCAACGACGTGCAGGACCTGCCCTACAGCCCGCCGGAGCGCGCGCACGGCACCGTGCACTCGGGCGTGGGCTACAGCGACCCGCGCGTGCTGCCCACGGAAGGAGACCTGCGGCGCGCGGCGGAGCTGCTGAATGCCGGCAAGAAGGTGGCCATCCTCGCGGGCGCGGGCGCCTTCGGCGCGGCGGACGAGCTGGTGGAGGTGGCCGACGTGCTCGGCGCGGGCGTGGCCAAGGCGCTCTTGGGCAAGGCGGTGCTGCCGGACGAGCTGCCCTTCGTGACGGGCGCCATCGGCCTGCTGGGCACCAAGCCCAGCTGGGACCTGATGATGGGCTGCGACACGCTCCTGATGGTGGGCTCGAGCTTCCCCTACTCCGAGTTCCTCCCCAAGGAGGGGCAGGCGAAGGCGGTGCAGATCGACCTGGACGGCCGCATGCTCTCCATCCGCTACCCGATGGACGTGAACCTCACGGGCGATGCGCGCGAGACCCTGCGCGCGTTGCTCCCGCTGCTGCAGCGCAAGCAGGACCGGGGCTGGCGCGAGGAGGTGGAGAAGGGCGTGCGGCAGTGGTGGAAGGTGCTGGAGGCGCGCGCGATGGAGTCCGCGAAGCCCATCAACCCGCAGCGCGTGTTCTGGGAGCTGTCCCCGCGGTTGCCGGACGGCTGCATCCTCGCGGCCGACTCCGGCAGCAGCGCCAACTGGTTCGCGCGCGACGTGAAGATCCGCAAGGGCATGCTGGCGAGCCTCTCCGGCAACCTCGCCACCATGGGCTGCGGCGTGCCCTACGCCATCGGGGCGAAGTTCGCGTTCCCCCACCGCGCGGTGGTGGCCCTGGTGGGCGACGGCGCGATGCAGATGAACGGCAACGCGGAGCTGGTCACCATCGCGAAGTACTGGAAGGAGTGGCAGGACCCGCGCCTCATCGTGCTCGTGCTCAACAACCGCGACCTCAACCAGGTGACGTGGGAGATGCGCGTGATGGAGGGCAACCCCAAGTACGAGGCGAGCCAGGACCTGCCGGACTTCCCCTACGCGAAGTACGCCGAGTCGCTCGGGCTCAAGGGCATCCGCGTGGACCGCCCCGAGCAGCTGGGGCCCGCCTGGGACGAGGCCTTCCGCGCCGACCGCCCCGTGGTGCTCGAGGCCTACACCGACCCGGACGTGCCCCCGCTCCCGCCGCACATCACCCTGGAGCAGGCCAAGTCCTTCGCCGCGAGCGTGCTCAGGGGCGACCCGGACCGCGGGGGCTTCATCAAGCAGAGCCTCAAGGGGATGGTGGACACGGTGCTGCCCCACCACGACAAGAAGTGAGAAGCGCGCTAGCACCGCGCTCATGGAACGCGAGCCACACGGGAGGCAGGGGCCGACGGGGCTGAAGCTCATCGTCGCCTACAAGTTCCTCAAGGCCCCCGCGGTGCTCTTCCTCGCCGCGTGGCTCACCTTCGCGCCCGACCGGGTGCTGGGCTTCGAGCAGCGGCTCGCGGCGGAGCTGCTCGAGTGGGGCGCGCTCTTCCACCGGCTCGCGGCGTGGCTGGACCTGCACGTCACCGCCTCCGCGCTGCAGCGGGGCGCGCCCTTCGCGTGGCTGGACGGCGCGACCACGCTGCTCGAGGGCGTGCTCTTGTGGCTGGGCTACGCGTGGGGCGAGTGGCTGGTGGTGGCCGGCGTGAGCGCGCTGGTGCCCTTCGAGCTGTGGGGGCTCGCGCACCACCCCACGCCCCTGCGCGTGCTGGTGCTGGTGGTGAACGTGGCGATCGCCGTCTACCTCGTGCGCCTGCGCCTCAGCGCGCGGCGCCGCTCGCACCCGAGCCCGAGCTGACGGCGGGGCCCGGACCGCCCACCACCTGCTTGAGCGTGGTGCCCGCCGGGATGCTGTCGGTCGCCTTCACGCCGTTGATGATGGCGAGCTGCTCGATGGGAATGGTGGAGGGGTGGCGCTGCTGGAACTGCTGCAGCGTCATGCTCTCGGTGAGCTTCACCAGCTTCACGCGCGCGGGCTGCACGTCGAGCACGCTCTTGTCCGTGACGGGCCCGAAGCTGGTGATGAAGTGGCGGAAGGTGGAGTCGTAGCCCTGCAGGGCCTGCGCGCTGGTGTAGCCGACGAGCTGCCAGGTGGCGCCGCCGTAGGAGACGAAGGAGACGATGCCCGCGATCGCGCCCTGCTGGGTCTGCGCCTCGAAGTAGCTGGTCACCGCAGGAAGGCCGTTCACGTCGCCCTGGCTCGCGCCGGCCGCCTGGCGCACGCCCTCCTGCTGGAAGAACTTCTGCGCGGCCTGCTCGGGGCTGAGCTTGCCCGCGGCGGACATGCCCACCAGCGCGTCCTGCTTCTCGCTCATCCCCGCCACCGACTGGGGCGTGTTCTGGGTCTTCCAGCCCGGGGGGAACTCCAGCTTCAGCTTGAGCGAGGGGTGGTAGAAGGTCTGGCCGCGGAAGAAGCCCTGGCGCGGGTCTTCGCCGAACACCATGCCGTCCACCATGGCGAGGTAGGTGTCGCGGTCCACCGCGAGGCCGGAGAGGTCGCGGTTGAGCGCCGCCACGCGCTGCTCGGTCTTCTGCAGGCGGTTGCCGGGGTCCGGGTGCGTGCTGAGCCACTCGGGCAGCCCGCCGCCGGCCGCCTCGCCCACGCGCTGCAGGGTGACGAACATGTCCCCCATCTGGCGCGGGTCGTAGCCGGCCTGCAGCATGTAGCCGAAGCCCAGCTCGTCGGCCTGCGTCTCCGCGTCGCGCCCGTACTTGAGGAAGAGCAGCTGCAGGCCCGCGCCGCCCAGCTGCGCCACCTGGGGCACGAAGATGCTGCCCACGCCGAGCCCCACCTGGGCGATCTCCGCCTTCGAGAGCTGGTTCGCCGAGTGGCGCGCGGTGATGTGGCCGATCTCGTGGCCCATCACGCCCGCGAGCTCCGCCTCCGAGTTCATGTACGTGAGGATGCCGCGGGTGACGAAGACGGGGCCGCCGGGCAGCGCGAAGGCGTTGACGGATGGATCGTCCACCACCTGGAAGCTCCAGGGCAGGTTCGGGCGCTGCGCGTGCACGAGCAGCTTCTTGCCCAGCTGCGCCACGTAGGCCTGCACCTTGGCGTCGTCGTACAGGCCGATGCTCTGGCGCGCCTCCTCCGCCCCCTGCTGCCCGAGCTGGATCTCCTGCGACTCGGACACGAGCGAGAACTGCTTCTTGCCCGTGGCCGGATTGCGCACGCAGGACAGCGCAACCTGGGTCAACAGGAGCACCGCGCAGATGCCGAGCCGCTTCATCGTGCCCTCCCGCAGGCCGCTCGCCGGCCCGCACAGGCGGTAAAGGTCAGCACGGCCGTGGGCGCAGGGCAGCCCGGCACGAGCGGGCGCGCGTCTGCCGGGTCGGCTACTGGGCAGAAGGCCCGGCTACGCGCGGCGCGGGCGCAGGGTGAAGAGCCCCACCGTGAGCAGCAGCCCGGTGGCCCCGGCGACGGCGGCGAGCGGGCGGCGCAGCGAGTCGAAGATGCCGCGGGTGAGGGCGGCCGTCGTCGTGCGCACCGAGGCCGCATCCGGCAGGCCGCTGCGCACGCCGCGCACGGCCGCCGCGGCGCTGCGCTCGGCCAGCTCCTCGAGCCGCGCGACGAGGTGCTCGGCGGCCTGCGGCGAGCTCTTCAGCTCCTCGCGCAGGCCCGCGGCGAGTCCGCGCGCGAGCTCGCGCCCCGCGCGCTCGATGGTGCCATCGAGCATTCGGTCGATGAGGCCGGCGAAGGCCTGCGGGTCCTCGCGCAGCTGCGCCTGCACGCCCGAGACGATGCCGCGGCCGATCTGCTCCGCCACCTCCGCGCTCACCGGAGTGATGGCGCGCAGCGAGTCCGCGAACGCGGGCAGCTCCTCGCGCAGCTGCTGCGCGGCGCCGGCCACCACGCCCCGCGAGAACTCGTCCGGGCTCTGGAAGGCGCGGTGGCGCGAGCCGAGGTACTGGTCCAGCCGGTCCAGCAGCCCATTGATGCGCCCGGCAAAGGCGTGCAGCGGCATGCCGCCGTCGTTCCACTCGCGCTCCAGCTCCTCGAGCGCGCCGCGCGCGGCCGCCGCGGCGAGCGCGTGCGCGGTCTCCTTCGGCGCCGCGGACTCGGCCTCGGCGGCCTCGTGCGCGATGCGGCCCAGCGCGACGATCGTGTCCTGCAGCAGCTGGCGCACCTGCCCGTCCAGCTCGGGCATCGCGCTGCGCAGGCCGTGCACCACCCCGCTCGTGGCCCCCTGCGTGGCGAGGTCCCCGATGGACAGGGCGAGGCTGCGGATCATCTCGGTGGGGCGCGAGCGCCGCGCATCTGCCATGGAGGTCTCCCCGGAGTAGGCGCACCCCTCACGGTGGGGACCGCCGCGGGCGCTCGCAACGTGTCGCGCAGCGCATGACGCGGTGCGCGCGCGCCGGCTCAGACGCTGGCGCGGCCGCGGGACATGGCGCCCCGCACGATGCCGGTGATGAGCAGCAGCGCCGCGGCGAGCAGCACCAGGTGGATGGCGAGCCCCGCCACCTTGAGGACGGCGACACACACGAACCAGACGACGGCGAGCGCGATGGCGAACGAGATGATGGGCTTCATTGGTGAACCCTCCCTCTTCCCTCAAGGTCGAGAGCGGGAGGGCGGCCCGCAACGCCTCCGCTGGGCTCGCACGGGGAGCGGGCGTACAGGCGCGGCGAGGCGAATGAAATTGCCGCTCCCCACCTTGAGAGGCTGTGAGCGAAGTCCCCCTGCCCGAGCCTCCGGTCTCGACGCCCGCGCGCGCGCCCGGCTTCACGCCGCCGCGCCGCTTCCACCACTCGGTGGGGGACTTCCTGCGCGACCTGCCCGGCGTGGCCAAGCGCTTCTGGGTGCTGGTGGTGCTGGTGGGGCTCATCTCGGGCGCGGGCGCGGCGCTGCTCATCGAGGTGCTGCGCTTTGCCCAGCACCTGCTCTGGCGCCACTCGGGCGAGGGCTTCCTGCCGGGCGTGTACGCGGCGCCCCACTGGCGGCGCGTGGCGGTGCCGCTGCTGGGCGGCGCGCTCGTCACCCTCACCAGCCTCCTGGTGGGCCAGCCGCTGCGTGGCCACGGCACGGCCGGCATCATCGAGAGCATCTGGGTGAAGAGCGGGCGCATGCCGCTGCCGCGCGCGCTCCTGCGCGGCACGGTGTCCATCCTCGCGGTGGCCTGCGGCGCGCCGCTCGGCCGCGAGGGCGCGCTCTTGTCCACGGGGGCCGCGAGCGGCTCGGCGCTCGCGCGCGGCTGGAAGACGCCCGCGGACCAGACGCGGCTGCTGGTGGCCTGCGGCGCCGCGGCCGGGATGGCGGCGGCCTACAACGCACCCATCGGCTCCGCCCTCTTCGGGCTGGAGGTGCTGCTGGGCTCCTTCGCGCTCGAGCTCTTCGGCCCCATCGTGGTGGCGTGCGTGGTGGCCACGCTGGTGAGCCGCACGCTCATCGCGGACCACCCCAGCTACGTCATCCCCCACTACCAGCTCACCCACCCGCGCGAGCTGGTGCTGGCGCTGCTGCTGGGCGCGCTGCTGGGCGTGGCGAGCGCCCTCTACGTGCGCGGCATCAACGCGCTCAGCGTGATGCTCGAGGACGCGCCGCGCATCGTCGCGCCCTACCTGCCGCTGGTGGCGATGGCGGGCGTGGGCGCGAGCGCACTGGTCGCGCCGCAGCTGCTGGGCAACGGCTACGACGTGGTGAACGCGGCGCTGCTGGGCCAGGTGTCGCTCGCGCTGCTGCTGCTGCTGCCGCTGGCGAAGCTGCTGGTGACCTCGGTGGCCGCGGGCGCAGGCGTGCCGGGCGGGCTCTTCACCCCGTCGCTCTTCTACGGGGCCTTGCTGGGCGGGGCCTTCGGGCACCTGGCGGGGCTGGTGGCGCCGGGCGGCGCGCCCACGGGCGCCTACGCGCTGCTGGGCATGGGCGCGGTGCTCGCGGGCACGACGCACGCGAGCGTGAGCGCGGTGCTCATCATCTTCGAGCTCACCGGCGACTACGGCCTCATCCTCCCGCTCATGCTCTCCGCGGTCCTCGCGGCGGCGGTGAGCCGGCGGCTCGAGCCGGAGAGCCTCTACACGGCGGTGCTGCGGCGGCGCAAGGTGCCCTTGCCGCCCGCCATCACCCCCACCTGGCTGCGCGCGGAGGGCGTGCGCGCCATCGTGGTGCCCGAGCCGCAGACGGTCTCCCCCTCCACCCCCTTCCAGGAGCTGGTCGTCCGGCTGCTCGAGCAGCAGGCGGGCGGAGACCTCTACGTCGTGGACCCGCACGGGCGGCTGCTCGGGGTGGTGGTGCTCGAGCGGCTCAAGGGACACCTCCCGGACCACTCGCTGCTGGAGATGACGGTGGCGGCGGACGTGATGGACACCGGCATCGTGCCCATCACCCCCGAGCTCTCGCTCGCCGAGGTGGCGGCCCGCTTCAGCGAGACGGCGCTCGAGTACCTGCCCGTGGTGGATGCGCAGCGGCGGCTGGTGGGCACCGTCTCCAAGAGCGACGTGTTGAAACGGGGCCGCTACTAGGGCATCTCATTATTTGACCCCCAACGACAGGAACGGCGAGGAGCGGCGATGCGGCGAAGGCGAGCACAGGACCCGGTGATGCAGCGGCGCTGGGGCGTGGGGCTGGTCTCCGCCTTCGCGCTGGGGCTCGGGGTGGCCGTGCTCTCGCCCGCGCAGGCCGGGGCCCATGCGAGGCCCGCGCCCGCGAGGGTCGCGCCGAAGCCCGCTCCGGCTCCTGCACCGACGCCGCCCGCCTCGCAGCAGGAGCAGGCCGCGCGCGCCCAGGCCGCCTTCTGGGTGTGGCCGGTGATGGGGGCGCACCTCGAGCAGAACGAGCTGATGCTCGAGGAGTAGCGGGCGCCGTGCCTTGCGGCGCGCGCGGCGGGTGCCCAGCGTAGGGCATGGCTCCTGCCCCGCCCCGCTCCCAGGTGACGCCGCGCACGGTGTGGACGGTGGGGCTGAACCTGCTCGCGCTCGCGGCGCTGGTGCTCACGCTGCACGCGGCGCGCACGGTGCTCGGGTGGGCGCTCGTCGCGCTCTTCCTCGCGCTCGCGGCGCACCCGGCGGTGGCGTGGCTCGAGCGGCACCGAGTGCCGCGCGGGCTCGCGGTGGCGCTCGTGCTGCTCGCGGCGCTGGGGCTGGTGGCCGCCACGCTCTTCACCCTGGTGCCGATGCTGGTGGACCAGGGGCAGCAGCTGGTCGCGGCGGGGCCCGAGCTGCTCGAGCGCCTGCGGCACACGCGCGCGGTGCAGTGGGGCGAGGAGCACTTCCACCTGCTGGAGCGGGCGCAGGCGGAGCTGCGCAGCCGGGCGCCGCGGGCGGCGGGGCGCGCGGTGGGGCTCGCCACCGGCGCGCTCGAGGGGCTCGCGGCGCTGGTGAGCGTGGTCGTGCTCACGCTCTTCATGCTGCTCTTCGGCCCGGCGCTCTACGGGCGCGCGCTCGCGTGGGTGCCCCCGCAGCGGCGCGCGCACACCCGCGCGCTGCTCGGGCGCATGCGCCACGCGGTGGGCGGCTACGTGGCGGGCACCTGCGTGGTGGCGATGGTGGCGGGCGCGGTGACCACCGTGGCGCTGCTGCTGCTGGGCGTGCCCTACTACCTGCCGCTGGGCCTCTCCATGGTGCTGCTGAGCATCGTGCCCTTCGTGGGCAGCCTGCTGGGCGGCATCCTCGTGGTGGGCACCACCTTCGCCACCGCCGGCACGCACGCGGGCCTCATCAGCGCAGGGGTCTTCCTGGGCTACCAGCAGGTGGAGAACCACCTGCTGCAGCCGCTGGTGCAGCGCCACACGCTGCACATGAACCCGCTCGTCACGGCGCTGGTGATGCTGGTGGGCACGGCGCTCGCGGGCGTGCTGGGCACGCTGCTCGCCCTGCCGGTGGCGGGCGCGGTGCAGGTGCTCCTGCAGGACGCGCTCGCCCGGCGCGAGGCGCGCTGGCGCCAGGCGGGCGTGCAGGGGCGGCTGGAGGCGGCGGCGCGCGAGCGCGAGGCGACCGGGCCGCCGGAGGTGGCCGGCGTGCGCGACGCCGGCGCCCGCCCGCCCGGCGCGGCATTGCCGGCCGCGGGCGCGGAGCACGGGCCCCACTGAGGCGCCGCCCTCCCCCGGGCGGCGGGCGTTGCACACCGGACGCCGGCGGCGCCGCGGCCGGGCGCCCGGGGCGCGGGGGCGTCGCTTCGCGACCCCGCGCCGCGCCGCGCGGGCGTAGGCTGCCGCGCGATGCGGGGCAGGGACGGAGCACGCAGGGCGAGGAGGCCTTTGGTGGCGGGTGGAGCAGAGGGCGGAGCGTTGAGCCTGCGCAGGCTGATGGTGCTGGCCACGGTGGGCCTGCTCGCGCTCGCGCTGGCCGTGTCCGTGGCCCCCCTGCTCATCACCCGCCAGCTCAGCCGCACGAGCGACGAGCTCACGCGCACGCTGCAGGAGCTGGGCGCCGCCGAGGAGGTGGAGGTGGCGCTGCTGCTGCACGACCGCGAGCGCGAGCTGCTGGAGGCCACCGCCGCGCCCGAGCGCGTGGCGGCCGTGCAGCGCGCGGCGGACGGCCTGCACGGCTGGCTCGACCGGCTCCCGCGCGAGCGCACCCCGCCCCAGAAGGCGGCGGCGGTGGAGGCGCTGCGCAGCAGCGTGCAGGAGTACCTGGCGCGCGCCTCCGGGCCCGCCTCGGCGGCGGACGCGCAGGCAGCCCTCAGCCGGGCGGTGGCGGCGGCCGAGGCGCTGAGCGAGCAGAACTTCCGCGATGCCCAGCGCGCCATCGCCGAGGCCCAGCGCTGGCGCTCGGTGGCCAACGCGGCGGGCGTGGGCAGCGGCCTGCTGCTGCTGGGCGGGCTCGCCACGCTGCTGTGGGCCGCGCGCCGCCAGCTGCTGCGGCCGCTGGAGGACTTCCGCCACGCGCTGCACGGCTTCAGCCCCACCGGCCCGGTGCGCAGCGTGCCCGAGGCGGGCCCGGCCGAGCTGCGGGAGATCTCCAGCGCCTTCAACGTGCTCGCGGCGCGGCTCGCCCGCGAGCGCGAGGCGCAGCTGAGCTTCCTCGCCGGCGTGGCGCACGACCTGCGCAACCCCTTGAGCGCGCTCAAGGCCACCGCCCACCTGATGAGCCCGCAGCGCGCGCTGCCGCCGGAGGACAAGGTGCGCGAGAAGTTCGCGCTCGTCGGAAGGCAGGCGGACCGCCTCGCCCGCATGGTGGAGGACCTGCTGGACACCACGCGGGTGGAGGCGGGGCAGCTCGCGCTGCAGGTGCGCGAGCACGACCTGGCGGAGCTGGTGCAGGAGGCGGTGGAGCTGCACCGCGACGTCTCGGAGCGCCACGCGCTGCTGCTCGTGCTGCCCGAGGGGCCCCTGCGCGTGCGCTGCGACGCGACGCGCGTCTCGCAGGTGCTCAACAACCTGCTCTCCAACGCCATCAAGTACAGCCCCGGGGGCGGCAGCGTGCAGGTGCGGCTGTCGATGGAGCCCCAGGGCGAGCCGGGCGCCGGCGCCGCGCAGTGGGCGCGCGTGGACGTGCAGGACGCGGGCGTGGGCATCCCCGAGGCGGAGCACGAGAGCATCTTCGAGCCCTTCCGCCGCGCGCGCGCGAGCCGCGAGAGCATCCCGGGCGTGGGGCTGGGCCTCTCCGTCGCGCGGCGCATCGCGCTCGCGCACGGCGGCAGCATCTCGCTGCGCAGCGCGCCCGGCGAGGGGTCCACCTTCACCCTGCGCCTGCCGCTGGGTCCCGCCGCACCCGCCGCGTCCTGACGCACCTGCCCTGCGGGACAACGCGCGCGGGCGCGGCGTCCGCGAGGCGACACGGGGACTGCGCCCGGGTGCGGGCATGTGGCCCTTTGCCCTCTCGTCCCGCGGTGCACCCCCGCATCCCGCGCGCCGCGGAGCGCGTATAGAAAAAGGGACAGGGAACTCCGCCATGCCTCCTCCTCCTGCCATCGCCCGCCTGCTGCCCCTTCCTCCCCACGTCCCGCTGGGACGGGGACCGGGAGCCGCCGCGCTCGAGCCGCTGCTCGAGTCGCTGCTGGAGCAGGCGCTGCAGCAGACGGGCTTTCCCGTGGCCACGCTCAACCTCGTGCTCGAGGGGGCCCAGGCCTCGGTGGCGCGCGGCGTGCTGCCGGACGACGCCACGGGCGAGCGCACGGCGCGCGCCCATGCCTTCTGCCGCTGCGTGGGCGTGAGCGGCGCGCCGCTGCACGTCCGCGACGCGCGCGAGGACGCCGGGCTGCCCACCGCGCTCGCGGAGCGCCACGGGGTGCGCGCCTACGCGGGCGTCCCGGTGCGCCTGCACGACGGCCCCACCGGCACGCTCGCGGTGGTGGACTCCCTGCCGCGGCAGCTGGGCGCGGCGGAGCGGCGCGCGCTCGAGGCGCTCGCGCTCACGGCGGCGCGGCGGCTGGAGCTGTTCGCGGCGCGGCGGTAGGCGGCTCGCGCGGCAGGCGCACGGTGAAGGTGGTGCCTGCCCCGGCGCGCGAGTCCACCTCGATGCGCCCGCCGTGCGCGCGCACGATGTGCTCCACGATATAGAGCCCCAGCCCGATGCTGCGGCGCGCGCCGCCCGAGGCCCGCCCCGCGCCCGGCCCGCGCTCGAGCGGCTGGAAGAGCCGCGGCAGCAACGAGGGGTCGATGGGCTCGCCCGCGTTGTGCACCGTGAGGGTGAGCTCGCCGGGGCCGCCCTCGCCGCCGGCGCTGCCGCGCGTGCGCACCTGCACGGGCGCATCCGCCGGGCTGTACTGCAGGGCGTTGGTCACCAGGTTGGTGAGCACCTGCGCGAGCCGGTCCGCGTCCCCCACGCCGTGGCCCTCGCCCTCCTGTGCGAGCTGCAGCACGCGCTCCGGGTGGGCGAGCCGCACCTCGTCCACCACCTGCTGCGCGAGCGCGTGCAGGTCCAGCGGCCCGCGGCGCAGCGGCAGCCCGCCGCCGAGCCGCGCCTGGGTGAAGTCCAGCAGGTCGCGGATGAGGCGCACCATGCGCTCCGCGGAGCCGAGCGTGCGCAGCAGCCCCTCGCGCGCCTGCGCGTCCAGGTCCGCGCGGCGCAGCAGCGCGCCGGTGGACAGGAGGATGGCGTTGAGGGGGTTGCGCAGGTCGTGGCTCACGATGCCGATGAGCTGCTCCTCGAACTGCAGGCGGCGCGCGGCCTCCTCGTCCCACCGCTTGTGCTCGGTCACGTCCCGCACGGTGCCGAGGAAGCGGCGCGGGCGGCCCTCGGCGTCGAAGAAGGCGCGGCCGTGCGCGGACACCCAGCGCTCGCGCCCCTCCGGCGGCTCGGCGACGCGGTACTCCGCGTCGTAGAGGCCGCCCCCCTCGCCCGCGAGCGCGCGGCGCACCTGCTCCCGCGTGCGCTCGCGGTCCTCCGGGTGCACCACCGAGAAGAAGGTGTCGCGGGTGACGGTCGCGTCGGGCGGGAGGCCGAAGAGGGCGCGGGTGCGCTCGTCCCAGCTCAGCGCACCGCCCAGCGGGTCGTAGTCCCAGGTGCCCAGCTCCGCGGCGGCGAGGCTCAGGCGCAGCCGGTCCTCGCTCTCGCGCAGCCGCCGCAGCAGCTGCGCGTTCTCCACTGCCACGCTGGCGAGCTGCGCGAGCTGCACGAGCATCGCCTCGTCGTCCGGCGTGAAGTCGCCCTCCTCGCGGTCGGAGAGCTGGATGAGGCCGAAGGGCTGCCCCGCGTGGTCCAGCAGCGGCACCGCGAGCCAGCCGCGCAGCGGCGGGTGCGCTTCCTCCCGGCCTCCGAAGTGGCGAAAGCGCGGGTGGGCCTCGAGCTCGGCCTGGGTGAGGCGCAGGGGGCGGCCCTGCTCGAGCACCAGCGCGTAGATGCCGCTGCCGTCCGGCGGCTCGCTGTAGTCCTTCCAGGCCCGGTACTGCTCGGAGAGCGAGATGGCGCGGATCTCGTGGCCGGTGCGCGCGCTGAGCGAGGTCACGCTCTGGTGGGCGCCGATCACGCTGCGCGCGCGGTCGGTGATGAGCTGCAGCACGGCGGGCACGCCCTCGGCGGCGTGCAGCGCCACCGCCACCTCCGCCAGCTCGCGCAGCTGCGCGCCGCGGCGCCGCTCGCGCTCGAGCAGGCGCGCGCGCTCGGCCTCGGCGCTCTGGCGCTCGGTGAGGTCGCGGGTGATCTTGGTGAAGCCCAGCAGCGCGCCGCCCGCGTCGCGCCGCGCGAGCAGCGTCATCTCCGCCCAGAAGGGGCTGGGCTCCTTCGCGCGCACCCGCCAGCCCTCGCCGCTGAAGCGCCCGCTGCGGGCGGCCTCGCGCAGGTGCGCGTCCGCGTCGTGGCGCGCGCCCTCCGGGTAGAAGAGGCGCAGGTGCTGGCCGAGCACCTGGTCCGCGCCGTAGCCCGTGAGGCGCTCGGCGCCCGCGTCCCAGGTGGCCACGCGGCCCTCCGGGTCCAGCAGGCACAGCGTGGCGTAGCTCTGCATGCTCTCCACCAGCTGGCGCCAGTGCGTCTCGCCCTGGGCGTGCAGGCGCGTGGCCTCGTGCAGCTTCTGGAAGAGCAGCGCGCGGTCGAGGATGCCGGAGAGGTACTCCACCAGCGTCTCCAGGTAGCGGCGCGCCTGCGGCTCGTAGGGGCGCAGGTGCCGGCTGCCCACGTACACCACGCCCAGCAGCCTGCCGTGCGGCCACAGGCGCAGGCCCAGCAGCGAGCGCAGCCCCGAGCACTGCTGCCCGGCCGTCTCCTCCGGCGGCGCGAGCGCCGCGTCCGCGAGCGCGACCGGGTCCTCGGAGCCGGCCACCCGCGCGAGGAAGCGCCCCATCGGCAGGGGCTGCCGGGCCGGAGGCGGCGCGGCGCCGCGGCACAGCCCCACCCCCACCGAGGCGATGAGCTGCGCGCCCGCCTCGTCCGCGAGGAAGAGCTCGGCGCCGTCCTGGGCGAGCGCGTCGCACACCACCTGCAGCAGCGGCGCGATGCGCGAGACGAGCTGCGCGGGGCTGTCCGTGCGCGCGAGCAGCTCGGGGGCGAGCGCGTCCAGCTGGCGCAGGGCGCGCTTCTCGCGCTGCCGGTCCGCGACGCTGTAGCCGGTGAACAGCCCCACCGCGGCGTCCATCGCCTCCTGCAGCGCCTCGAAGAAGCGCGCGGTGTCCTCGGTGGGGGGCTGCTGCGCGGGCGGCAGGCCCTCCCACAGCCCCGCCACCAGCCGCCCCAGCGTCACGTACTCACCCGTAACCTCCTCCTGCCGGAAGCCCTGGCGCAGCCGCAGCGCGAGGTGCGTCTCCTGCAGCCGGCGCCGCTCCTCGGCCAGCTCCGGCGTGTTCCCCTCGCGCGAGCGGCGCGCGAGCACCCGCAGGAACTCGGGCAGCGAGTCCAGCAGCTCCGCGGGGCGCAGGCCGCGCGCGCTCTCCGCCTGCCCCACCTGCTCCCGGTAGCGCTCGCACAGCGCGTCCAGGTGGCGCTCGAGGAAGTCGGCCACCGGGGGCCGCGCGCTCGGCTCGCCGCTCACGGGGTCCCACCTGCGGCGAGGGGCAGCAGCACCTCGAAGAGGGCGCCCTCGTGGGGCCGGCTCTGCACGCTCACGCTGCCGCCGTGCGCCTCCACGATCTGCCGGGTGATGAAGAGCCCGAGCCCGAGGCCCCCGTAGTGCCGCTCGCTCACGGCGCGCACGAACTTGCCGAAGAGCCGCGGCAGCGCCTCCTCCTCGATGCCGATGCCGTGGTCGCGCACGCTCAGCAGCGCGCGCCCCTCTCGCCGCCCCACGCGCACCTGCACCGGCCGGCCCGCCCCGTACTTGAGCGCGTTGGTGAGCAGGTTGCTCGCCACCTGCTCCAGGCGCACCGGGTCCCACGCGCCCTCCACCGGCTCCTCCACCTCCAGCGCCACGCTGCAGCCGCTCCACGCGGCCTCCGCCTCGAGGCCTCCCACCACGTCGCGCACCAGCGCGCCCAGCTCCACCGGCTCCGGGCTGAGGGTGAGCCGGCCCTGGGTGAGGCGGCTCACGTCCAGCAGGTCGTCCACGAGGCTCGCGAGCCGGCGCACCTGGCGCTGCGCCACGGCGAGGTCCGCCTGCACGCGCCCGGCCTCGAGCAGCCCGCCCGCCTGCGCCTGGCGCTGCAGCCCCGCGAGCTTGAGGTGCAGCGGGGTGAGGGGCGTCTTCAGCTCGTGGCTCGCCACGCTGAGGAACTCGTCGCGCAGGCGCACCGCCGCCTGCGCCTCGCGCAGCAGCTGCGCGCGCTCCTCCGCGAGCGCGCGCGTCTCGGTGACGTCCACGAAGGAGGAGACCACCCCCGTGGGGGTGCGCCCGTCCTCGGCGAAGAGGGGCTGGGCGTTGACCGAGAGCCACACGGTGCGGCCCTCCGCGCCCCGCACGCCCATCACCCGCCCCAGCACCGGCTGCCCCGTGCGCAGCGCCACCATGGGCGGGTGCAGCGCGCCGGGCAGCGGGCGGCCCTCCTCGTCCACCGCGCCCCACTCCGCGTCGTAGGAGGTGCGCCCGGCGAGCCTCGCCGCGGGCTCGCCGAAGAGGCGCTGGGCGCTCGCGTTGGCCATGCGCAGCACGCCCGCGGCGTCCTGCACCACCACGCCCTCGGTGAGCGCGGCGAGCACCACGCGCAGCCGCTCCTCGCTCGCGCGCTGGGCCTCCTCGGCCTCCTTCAGCGCCGTCACGTCCATGGCCACCACGCCCACCGCCACGGCCGCGCCCGGCGCGCGCGTCGCGTCCGGCAAGGTCAGGGGGTAGTAGCTCGCGAGCAGGTGGCGGCGCTCGCCGGGCACGCGCTCGCGCACGAAGGGCAGCCCCAGCGCGGGCTGCCCGGTGCGCAGCACCTCGCGCACGCGCTCGGCCACCCGCTCCGCCACGTCCGGGGCCACCTCCTGCACCGTGTGGCCGGGCAGCGCCTGCATGGGCACGCCGTGGAGGCGCGCGAGCGCCTCGTTCGCGCGCAGGTAGCGCAGCGCGGGGTCTATCACCGCGAGCCCCACGGGCGCCGCGGCCACCATCGCGTCCACCAGGGTGAGCGGCGCGAGGTCGCGGCGCAGGCCGTCCAGCGCCGAGTCCAGCGCCGGGGCGAAGCGCGCCTCGCGCTCGCGCTCCATCACCTCGCGCTCGAGGTCCGCGCGCACCCGCGCCTCCTCGCGCAGCGCGCGCTGCTGCTGGAAGAGGTCCACGAACACCGCCACCTTCGTGCGCAGGATGTCCGGGTTGAAGGGCTTGAGGATGTAGTCCACCGCCCCGTGCGCGTAGCCGCGCAGCACCGCCGCCTCCTCGCGGTGCACGCCGGTGAGGAAGAGCAGCGGCAGGCTGCGCGTGCGCGGGCGCTCGCGGATGAGGCGCGCCGTCTCGAAGCCGTCCAGCTCCGGCATCTGCACGTCCAGCAGCACGCAGGCGAAGTCCTCGTGCAAGAGCGCCGCGAGCGCCTCGCGGCCGCTCTGCGCGCGCACCAGGCGCTGGCCCAGCGGCTCGAGCACCGCCTCGAGCGCGAGGAGGCTCGCGGGGTGGTCGTCCACCAGGAGGATGCTCGCGGGCGGCGCCGCGCGGTGGGAGGGCGGGAGGTGCACGCAGAGAAGCTCATACCCCCCGGCCCGGCTGCGGGAAGCCCCGGCGTGGCGCGAGGTTGCACGCCCGGACACTGGGCGGCCCGCGTGCGGCGGGCATGCGGCAAAAGAGAAGGGGCCGCTTCCCGGAGGAAGACAGCCCCTGTGCCTCTGGCCTGAGCCCTCTGAGGGGCCCGTGTGTGTCGCCTCTCGGCGACACCCCAACGGTGGGCGCGCCCCCCGCCGGAGGCCACCTGCCCTGCGGGGTAAGACGCAGGGCGCCACGTCCTACTCCGCGCGCAGCGCCTCTTGCGGGTCCACGCGCATCGCGCGGCGCGCGGGGAGCCAGGTGGCGGCGAGCGCCACGGCGCACACCGCGAGCGCGAGCGCGGCGAGGGTGAGCGGGTCCGCGGCGCGCACCCCCGGCAGCTGGCTCGCGAGCAGCCTCCCCGCGCCCCACGCGCCCACCAGCCCCAGCGCCACGCCCCCGAGCGCGAGGCGCAGCCCCGAGCCCAGCACGAGCCGCAGCACGTCCGCGGGGCGCGCGCCCAGGGCCATGCGCACGCCGATCTCCTGCGTGCGCCCGCGCGCCGCGTAGCTGATGACGCCGTAGAGCCCCACCGCCGCGAGCAGCAGGGCGACCGCGGCGAACACCCCCACCAGCAGGGAGAGGAAGCGCTCGCGCGCGATGGAGGCGTCCACCAGCGCGCGCACCGGCTGCACGCGGGCGATCGCCAGCTGCCCGTCCACCGCGCGCACCGCGTCGCGCGCCGCCTGGGCGAGCGCCGTCGGCTCGCCGCGCGTGCGCAGCACGAAGGTGAGGAAGGCCCAGCCGTCCTGCTCGAACGGGCGGTAGACCTCGGCGCGCGGCGGCTCGCCGAGCCCGCCGTGGCGCACGTCCCCCACCACGCCCACCACGGTGAGCCAGCGGTTGCCCTCGCCGCCCATGCGGATGCGCCGGCCCACCGGGTCCTCGCCGGGGAAGTTCGCCTTCGCCGCGGCCTCGCTCAGCAGCACCACGGGCAGCGAGCCGTCCACGTCCGTGGGCAGGAAGCCGCGCCCGCGCAGCAGCGGGATGCCGAGCGTGGCGAAGTAGTCCTGCGAGGCGACCTGGTAGCCGGCCGTGGGCTGCTCCCGCCCCGGCGGAGGCGGCGGGCGGCCCTCCACGTTGAGGGTGAGCCCGATGTTGTCGCGCCCGAAGGGCAGCGTGAGCACCGCGCCCGCGCGCTCCACGCCGGGCAGCGCCGAGAGCCGCTCGAGCACCTGGCGGTAGAAGGCCGTCTGGCGCGCCTCGTCCGAGTAGGGCTGCTTCGGCAGGTTGACGGCGAAGCTGAGGAGGCGGTCGGGCTCGAAGCCCGGGTCCACGTGCTGCAGGCGCCAGAAGCCCTGCAAGAGCAGCCCCGCGCTCACCAGCAGCACCAGGGCGAGCGCCGTCTCGGCCACCACCAGCGCCGCGCGCGAGCGCTTCCCGCGCCCGCCGCCCTTCACCCCCGCGCCCTGCTTCAGCGTGGCGTGCAGGTCCAGGTCCGAGGCGTGCAGCGCGGGCAGCAGGCCGAAGAGCAGCCCCGTGCCCAGCGACACGCCCAGCGTGAAGAGCAGCACCGCGCCGTCCAGCCCCACGTCGGTGAGGCGCGGCACGTCCGCCGGCTCCAGCGCGAGCAGCGCGTCCACGCCCCACGCCGCGAGCAAGAGCCCGAGCGCGCCGGCCGCGAGCGCCACCAGCAGGCTCTCGGTGAGCAGCTGGCGCACGAGCCGCCCGCGCCGCGCCCCCAGCGCCGTGCGCACCGCGAGCTCGCGCCCCCGTCCGGCCGCGCGCGCGAGGAAGAGGTTGGCCACGTTGGCGCAGGCGATGGCCAGGACCAGCCCCACCGCCGCGAGCAGCACCAGCAGCATGGGGCGCGTGCTGCCGTAGAGCTGCTCGCGCAGCGGCAGCACCCGGATGCTCGAGCCCGCGTTGTCCTCGGGGAAATCGCGCGCGAGCTGCGCGCCCAGCGCCTGCATGCGGCTGCCTGCCTGCGCCAGGCTCACCCCCGGCGCGAGCCGCCCCACCACCCGCAGGTAGCCGGTGCCGCGCGAGCTGGAGAGCTCCACGCCGGTGTCCACCCCCAGCTGGGGCACGTCGTGGTGGGGCGCGGGCGTCCACAGCTCGGCGGCGTCGCGCGCGCTCGCGCCCTTCGGGGCGATCTGCGCCCACTCGAAGCCCGCGGGCATCACGCCGAGCACGGTGTAGGGCGCATCGTCCAGGCGCACGGTGCGCCCCACGATGCCCGGGTCCCCGCCGAAGCGCCGCTGCCACAGCCGGTGGCTGAGCACCACGGTGCGCGCGTCCGCCACGCCGTCCGGCGCGGGCTCGAAGGTGGCGCCCAGCATCGGGCGCACGCCGAGCACCTCGAAGAAGTTGCTCGAGACGCTGCTCGCCTGCACGCGCTCGGGGGGCGCCTCGCCGCTGCCGGCGAGGTTGAAGGCGAGGTTGGAGAAGGCCGCGAGCCCGCTGAAGGCGTCCGCCTTGCGCCAGTCGCGGAAGTTCATCGGGCTGGTGGTGCCCGCCTTGCCCTCGCGGTTCGTCTCCCACACCATCACCAGCGCCTCTTCGCCGGCGTAGGGCAGCGGCTTGAGCAGCAGCGCGTCCACCACGCTGAAGATGGCGGTGTTCGCCCCGATGCCCAGCGCGAGCGTGAGCACCGCCACCAGGGCGAAGCCCGGCTGGCGGCGCAGCATGCGCAGGGCGTAGCGCAGGTCCTGTCCGAGTTCGTCGATCACGCGCGCACTCCTCCGTGGCCCCACCCTCTCGCAAGCGCCGTGCCCGGGGCCCAAGTGCGCGGGATGACTCGGCCGGGTGGGACCGGGTCCCGCGGGGGTGACCGGCGCTGGGAAGGGCGCGTCCCAGGGGCGGACGCGGGCCTCAGGGCCGGGGGAAGAGGCTGTTGCGCGCGGCCTCGGACACGGCGACGACCGCGGGGTGGCGCAGCTTTCGCTCCACGGTGATGGCGTAGAAGCGCTCGCGCACGCTCTCCAGGCGCCCCACCACCGCCACGCCGTACTGGGCGCAGATCTGCTCCTCGAGCACCGCGGTGCCCGGGAACACGCCCATCCCCAGCTGCCCGAAGGTCTTGAGCAGGGCGGCGTCCTGGAACTCGCCCACGATGCGCGGGCGCACCCGCTCGCCCTCCATCCATGCGGCGAGCTGGCGGCGCAGGCTGGTGCCCTCGGTGGGCAGCAGCATGGGCACGCCCTCGAGCGACCTGGGGAAGTGGCGGCGCAGGCGCTCGGCGCGCGTCTTCTGCGCGAAGAGCGTGACGGCGCTCTCGCCCAGCAGGTGGCTGTAGGCGCGCACGGCGCTGCCCGCGGGCACCGCCGCGTCCGTGATGACCACGTCCAGCGCGTGCACCGCGAGCTCGGCGAGCAGCCGGTCCTGGCGGTCCTCGCGGCAGACGAGGTGCACCTCCGGCTGCAGCTGCAGCGCAGGCTCCAGCAGCCGGCTCGCCACCAGCTTGGGCACCACGTCCGCGATGCCCACCACCAGCCGCTCTCCGCGGCGCGTGGGCAGCCCCTGCAGCGAGTCCTGCAGCTCCCGCCCCAGGGTGAAGATCTCGTCCGCGTAGCGGTAGGCGTGGCGCCCCAGCTCGGTGAGCACCAGCTTGCCGCCCACGCGGCTGAACAGCTCCACCCCGAGGCTCTCCTCCAGGCTCTTGAGCTGCTCGCTCACCGTGGGCTGCGCGAGCCGCAGCTTGCGGCTCGCCGCAGAGACGCTGCCCTCGCGCACCGTGGTCCAGAAGTAGAAGAGGTGGTGGTAGTTGAGCCAGGCGGACATGCGGCTCCTATAGGCGCTCCCGATGGGCTTCGCCCGATTTATCTCCTGGCCGATGGGCCGGGTGGGCCGCAAATAGAAGGTCCATGAACCAGCTGAAGACGGTCCTGTTGCTCGGCCTGCTGTCGGGGGCCTTCATCGCCGCCGGGAGCCTGCTCGGCCCCGGCTACGCGGGCTTCGCCGCGGTGCTGGCGGTGGCGCTCAACGTGGGCGCCTACTTCTTCTCGGACAAGCTCGTGCTGCGCATGCACGGCGCGCGCGAGCTCTCTCCCGGCGAGGCCCCGGGGCTGCGCCGGCTCGTGGAGGAGCTGAGCGCGCGCGCGGGCCTGCCGATGCCGCGCCTCTTCGTCATGCAGGACCCGCAGCCCAACGCGTTTGCCACGGGGCGCGACCCCGCGCACGGCGTGGTGGCGGTGACCACCGGCCTGCTGGGGCTGCTCGACGAGCGCGAGCTGCGCGGGGTGATTGCCCACGAGCTCGCGCACATCAAGAACCGCGACATCCTGCTTTCCTCTATCGCGGCCACCGTGGCCGCGGCCGTGACCTACCTCGCGCACGCGGCCGGCTTCGCAGGCCACCTCTTCACCGGCCGCGGCAGTGACGAGGAGGGCCCCGGCCCCCTGCAGCTGCTCTTGCTCGCGCTGGTGGCGCCGCTCGCCGCGACGCTCATCCAGCTGGGCATCTCGCGCTCGCGCGAGTACGAGGCGGACCGCACCGGCGCGCGCATCGCGGGGGACAGCGAGGGGCTCGCCCGCGCGCTGCTCAAGCTGCAGCACGGGGCGCAGGTGTTCGCGCAGCCGGGCGCCGCCCAGCCCGCCACCGCGAGCCTCTTCATCGTCAACCCGCTCACCGGCGCGCAGGGGCTGATGGCGCTGTTCAGCACCCACCCGCAGACGGAGGAGCGCGTGCGCCGCCTGCGCGCGCTCGGAGGCCAGGTCCATGCCCTGTCCTGAGCCGCGCAGGCCTGGAGGCGTGCGCCGGCCGCGTCCCTGCCCCCGCGTCGCGTCGCTGCGTCACCACCTGTAGAAGCACTGCACGGACACGCGAGAGTGGCGCGGGGCGCACGGCCTCGAGCAGGAGAGGCCGGGAGGGGACGGGGCTTCTCAAAGAGGGTGAAACCGTCCACGACGCGTGGACTGCTGTCTCGAAAGGGGACGCCCCTCCCGGGCGCGGACCGGCGCGCGATGCAAAAAGGTAAAATCCTATTTTACGTTTTTGCGCGACGCGGGCCGCCGCTCCCGAGGGGGGACACACTCAGAGTGAAGCGGAGCTCGGGGGCCAGAGACCTCCCACGTGGAATGGACGTTTCGCTCCACGCGAGGGCCCTCGGCAGGCAGCGCGGACGGTGCGCAGAAGGAAGCTTCATTCCAGGCGACGGCCGCGAGGAAGACGCGAGGACTGCCAGCGTGTCACCCCTGAGCGCTGCGGAGCCGGCGACGCCCCACCGCGAGCGGCCGCAGCGCACCGCCACCCTTCCGGTCCTGACGCCCCTCGAGGCTGCTGCGGCGCAGGAGCGATGCCCCATGCGAGAGTTCTCAGCGCTCCCCGCGGCTGCAGCCCAGGTGATCCCGAGCAGCGCACAGTCTCAGGGCGAGCCGGCGTGCAGGTCCTCGCCTGCCGGCACGCGCGCGGCCGCGGCCACGCGGGTAACGAGCTGGGCGAGGTCCTCGGGAGCGAGCAGCAGCTCGAGCACCGGCTCGCGCGGATCCAGTCCGGCGAGCCGTGCGGCGGCGCGCGCGTTGGCCGAGACGAGCACCACGCCGCGCCCGTGGGCCTCGGGCCGCGCGCGCAGCTCGCGCAGGAAGGCGCCGCTGCGCGCGTAGGGCAGCGCGAGCTCCAGCACCACCACCTGCGGGTCGAAGCCGTGCAGCAGGGTGCCCAGGTCCACCTCGTCGCGCTCGAGCTCCGCCACGCGCGCGCACCCGGTCTCGAAGCCGACGCGGTCCAGGACCTTCGTCAGCTCCGGCAGGAGTTCCTCACTGTCGCTCAGCACCAGCACCCGGGGTCGCATGGCCGTGAAGGTAAGTGCCGCGCCGGGGACTTTCCGCTCCGTACGCCGGTACGATCCCCGGACGCAGCGGCCCTCCGCCTGCTCGCCCACCTGGCCTCGGGCATCCCGAAATCTTCCAGCGGGGCTCCCCGTTCGGCCCCACATGCTCCAGAGCCAGCCCCCCTCCCTCGCGAAGCCCGCGCCCCTCGACTCGCAGGTGGAGGCGATGAAGCACGGCGAGCACTACTGCCTCGTGTACGAGACGCCCGAGGAGCAGTGGGCGGCGGTGGTGCCCTTCCTCACGGCGGGGCTCGCGCGCAACGAGGCCTGCGCGTACATCACGGACGAGCACAGCATCGACGAGGTGCGCCACGCGCTGCAGGCGCACGGCGTGGAGGTGGAGCGGCACGTGGCGCGCGGCGCGCTCGTGTTCCTCTCGAAGCGCGAGGCCTACCTGCGCGAGGGCAGCTTCAACCCGCCGGGGATGATCTCCTTCCTCGGGGACACGGTGCGCGAGGCGGCCGAGCGCGGCTTCTCGGGCTTCCGCGTCACCGGCGAGATGACCTGGGCGCTGGGGCGCGAGTGCGGGTGCGAGGACCTGGTGGAGTACGAGGCGCTGCTCAACGACTTCTTCCCGGGCCAGCCCGCGCTCGCCATCTGCCAGTACAACCGGCGCCGCTTCGGCGCGGACCTGATCCGCGACGTGCTGCGCACCCACCCCATCGCCATCCTCGGGGACCAGGTGTGCGCGAACCTCTTCTACGAGACGCCGGCGATGGTGCTGGGGCGCGAGAGCGCCGAGCGGCGGGTGGACTGGATGGTGCACCAGCTGAAGCACTTCCGCGCCTCCGAGGAGCGGCTCGAGCGCGCGGTGCAGGCGCGCGACGAGTTCCTCGGCGTGGCGAGCCACGAGCTGAACACGCCGCTCACCAGCCTCAAGCTCCAGGTGCAGGGGCTGCAGCGGCTGCTCGCGCAGCGCATGGACCAGGCGCGCAGCCCCGAGGAGGAGAAGCTCGCGCGCACGCTGGGGCGCACGGACCGCCAGGTGCGCCGGCTCTCGCAGCTGGTGAGCGACCTGCTGGACGTCTCGCGCATCAACGCACACCAGCTCGCGCTGCGGCGCGCGCCGGTGGACCTGGGCGAGCTGCTCGAGGAGACGGTGGACCACGCCTCCGACGAGCCCTCGCTCGACGCGGGCCGCATCCAGCTGCAGCGGGGGCGCGGCGCGCCGATTATCGGGGTGTGGGACCGCAGCCGGCTCGAGCAGGCGGTGACCAACCTCTTGAGCAACGCGCTCAAGTACGGGCGGGGCCGGCCGGTGCAGGTGCGCGCGCGCGTGCACGCAGGCCACGCGCTGCTCGAGGTACAGGACCACGGCCTGGGCGTGCGCGCCGAGGACCTCACGCGCATCTTCGAGCGCTTCGAGCGCGCCATCAGCCCCAGCGAGGTGAGCGGCCTGGGGCTGGGGCTCTACATCACCCGTGAGATTGCCCGCGCCCACGGCGGCAGCGTGGAGGTGCAGAGCCGCCCCGGCGAGGGCTCCACCTTCACCCTGCGCCTGCCGCTCGCCTGCGCCTAGTGCGCGCCCGCGCGGGCCTGCTCCACTGCAGGGCAGCCAGGCAGGAGGCACCCGGGGAGCCCCCGTGCGGCGCCGTCCACCGACACTTGGGGGCACGCGGAGCGAGCGGGGCCCGCGCCGGAGGCTTACCCTGGGTGTGTGGCAGGGACTCAGGCAGAGGGGACAGACGCGATGACCAGCGGCGGCGAGGCGGCGAAGGCGGTGCGGCTCGAGGATCTCGTCGAGCGCGACCGCACCCACGACTGCGCGGGCTTCGGCGCGCAGCACGTGTGCGTGCGGGTGGACGCGGTGGCGGATCTGCCCACACGCTTCGGCACCTTCCGCATCGTGGCCTTCTGGAACAACCGCGACGGCAAGGAGCACCTGGCGCTGGTGCACGGAGACGTGGTCGGCGCGGAGGCGGTGCCCACGCGGCTGCACTCCGAGTGCCTCACCGGCGATGCGCTGGGAAGCCTGCGCTGCGACTGCCGCGACCAGCTGGAGGCGGCGCTGCGGCAACTGGGCGCGCAGGAGCGGGGGCTCTTGCTCTACCTGCGCCAGGAGGGCCGGGGCATCGGCCTGCTCAACAAGGTGCGCGCCTACGCGCTGCAGGACCGCGGGCTGGACACCGTGGAGGCCAACCGCGCGCTGGGCTTTCGCGACGACGAGCGCGACTACGCGGTGGCGGCGCACATGCTGCAGAGCCTCGGGGTGCGCTCGGTGGCGCTGCTCACGAACAACCCCGACAAGGTGCGCCAGCTCGAGCAGCACGGCGTGAAGGTGACGGGGCGCATCCCGCACGTGATGCCGCCCAACGCGCACAACCGCTTCTACCTGGAGACGAAGGCGGCCAAGAGCGGCCACTTCATCGACTTCACCGGCAAGCCGCACCTGCCCGAGCAGGGCGAGCCGGTGCTCGTCGCGGACGCACCCGCCGCTGCGCCAGAGCCCACGAACGACTGACCGTGTCCTCCCTCTCCCTCTGGGAGAGGGAGCCTGCCCCTAGCGCTCCGCCGCCCCCTGCGCCGCGGCCCGCTTGCGCGCGCACCCGCAGTCCAGGCACCCGTGCGTCGCGCAGCTCCCGCAACTGCGTTGCAACTCCCGGCGCAGCGCCGCGCGCGCACGGTGCAGGCGCACGCCAGCGTTGTTCGCGGTGATGCCCAGCTCGCGGGCGACCTCGGGCAGGGGGCGCTCCTCGAGGTCCACGCGCTGCAGCAGCTCCGCGTACTCGGGCTTCATCTCGGGCAGCAGGTCCTTCATGCAGCCGCACACGGTGGCGTGCAGCTCGGCGTCGGGCGCGGCCTCGTCCGCCCCCCGGGCCTCGCGCTCGAGCGCGCGCGCCTCGGTGCCCTCGCGGCGGTACTGGTCCACGAGCGCGTTGCGCAGGGTGCGGTACATCCACGCCACGGCGCTCTCCTCGTCGTCGGGCACGCGGCCGCTCTCCAGCGAGCGCACGAAGGCGGCCTGCAGGATGTCCTCGGCGCGCGCGCGGCTGCCCACGCGCCGCTCGAGGAAGGCGAGGAAGCGCTGGTGGTTGGCCAGCAGCGCGGGGGAGACACGCTCGGTGGTGGCGTCCATGCCCCCTCCTCTACGCCGCTGCGGCCCCCGGCGCCACGCGCGAGAGGTACAGGCCGGTGTAGCCGCTGACCGAGACCTCGGGGTGGAAGGGGATGGTGCAGCCCTTGTCCGGGTTGTCCCAGCTGTCCACGAGCCGGTAGCCCAGCGGGGCGAGCGACTGCACGAAGGCGTCGCGCTGGAAGATGGCGTAGGGGCAGAACACGGTGCCGATGCTCTGCAGCGTCACGGCGGAGCGCGTGGGGTGCAGGGAGAGCATGTTGAGCAGCAGGTGGGGCGGGGGCTGCCGCAGCGCGCCGAGCATCTCGGCGAGCGGAGTGGGCACGTACTGCAGCGAGCCGGAGGCGAAGAACACGTCCGCTCCGTCCGCTTGGGCGCGGTCGGTGGTGAAGCTGAGCCCCGGCATGCCCTGCTCGCGGGCGATGGCCTCGCCCTCGGCGACCACCGCCGGCACGTCGCACACCTGCCAGCGCAGCCCCGCGGGGAAGCGCAGGTAGCGCGCGAAGGTGTAGCGCGCGAAGCCCACGTGCCCGCCGAAGTCGAAGACGCGCGGCGCCTCGCCCGAGGCCTGCAGTGCGCGCTCGAGCCAGAGCATCATCGGGTAGTCGTTGGTGAAGACGCGCTCGAAGCGGTCGCGGTACATCTTCGCCGGCTCGGGGTGGTCGTAGCCCACGGGGCGCGAGCGGGGCGCGCTCGCCTGCGCGGCCTCGAAGGAGTCGTACGCGCCGCGGAAGAGGTTCTGCTCCCGGTTGCCCGCGAAGAGCGCCTCGTAGTGGCGCTCGAGCAGCGGGCCCACCACGGCCCGGTTGCCCAGCTTGCGGTACACCATCTGCACGGCGCTGGTCATGTAGCGCTGCTGCTGCGGCTTCGAGCCCATGTCGTCCCCCCGGGGTTGCGGCCGCGCACACTTGCCCACAAGGCGGGCGGGCTTCAAGAGGGGGTGCACCCGGGGGTGTAAGAGCGGAATCGAAGCGGCGTTGGCCCTGTGTGAAAGGACCCAGCAGCCCATGACCCACCGCCACTCCTCAACGCTTCCTCAGCCTGCGCAGGCCACGGCGATCGACCCCGTGTGCGGGATGACCGTGGACCCCGCGCACGCGAAGGGCGGGAGCCACACCCACGCAGGGCACGCGCACTTCTTCTGCAACCCGCGCTGCCGCGAGCGGTTCGCGGCCGAGCCCGCGCGCTACCTCTCGCCCGCCCCACGCCCCGAGCCCGAGCCCGCTCCGGAGGGCGCCGCGTACGTGTGCCCGATGGACCCCGAGGTGCGCGAGGACGAGCCTGGCCCGTGCCCGAAGTGCGGCATGGCGCTGGAGCCCGAGACGCCGCAGCTCCTCGCCACGCGCACCGAGTACGTGTGCCCCATGCACCCGGAGATCGTGCGCGATGCGCCGGGCAGCTGCCCCCTCTGCGGGATGGCGCTCGAGCCGCGCACCGTGACGCTGGAGGAGGCGCCGGACCCGGAGCTGGTGGACATGCGCCGGCGCTTCTGGGTGAGCCTCGCGCTCACCTTCCCCGTCTTCCTGCTGGGCATGAGCGACATGCTGGTGGGCCCGCGCGTGCAGCGCCTGCTGCCCGGCCTGGAGTTCAGCTGGGTGCAGCTGCTCCTCGCCACGCCCGTGGTGCTCTGGGGCGGCGCGCCCTTCTTCGCGCGCGGCTGGCGCTCGGTGCGCACCGGGCACCTCAACATGTTCACCCTCATCGCGCTGGGCACGGGCGCGGCCTACGCCTTCAGCCTCTGGGCGACGCTGTTGCCCGGCACGCTGCCGCTTGCATTCCGAGGCCACACCGGCGCGGGCGGCGTGCACGTGTACTTCGAGGCGGCCGCCGTCATCACCACCCTGGTGCTGCTGGGGCAGGTGCTGGAGCTGCGCGCGCGCCACGCCACCTCCGGCGCGCTCCGGGCGCTGCTGGGGCTCGCGCCGAAGACGGCGCGGCGGCTCGGGCAGGACGGGCACGAGGAGGACGTGGCGCTCGAGCGCGTGCAGGTGGGAGACCGCCTGCGCGTGCGCCCCGGCGAGAAGGTGCCCGTGGACGGCACCGTGCTGGAGGGCACGAGCAGCGTGGACGAGTCCATGGTGACGGGCGAGAGCGTGCCGGTGGAGAAGGCCGCGGGCGCGCGGGTGACGGGCGGCACGGTGAACGGCACGGGCGGCCTGGTGATGCGCGCCGAGCGCGTGGGCAAGGACACGCTGCTCGCGCAGATCGTGGCGCGCGTGGCCGAGGCCCAGCGCAGCCGCGCGCCCATCCAGCGGCTCGCGGACACGGTCTCCGGCATCTTCGTGCCCACGGTGATCGCGGTGGCGCTCGTCACGGCGCTGCTGTGGGGCGTGTGGGGGCCGGAGCCGCGGCTCGCCCACGCGCTGGTCAACGCGGTCGCGGTGCTGATCATCGCGTGCCCCTGCGCGCTCGGGCTCGCGACGCCCATCTCCATCGTGGTGGGCATGGGGCGCGGCGCGCAGGCCGGCGTGCTCGTGCGCGATGCCGAAGCGCTGGAGACGCTCGCTGGCGTGGACACGCTCGTCCTGGACAAGACGGGCACCCTCACCGAGGGCAAGCCGCGCCTCGTCTCGGTGCAGCCGCTCGCGGGCCACGATGAGTCAGAGCTGCTGCGGCGCGCGGGGAGCCTCGAGCGCGGCAGCGAGCACCCGCTCGCGGACGCCATCGTGCGGGGTGCGCAGGAGCGCGGCGTGGCGCTCTCACAGGTGCAGGACTTCCAGTCCCTCACCGGGCGCGGGGTGACGGGGCGCGTGGACGGCGTGCAGGTCTCGCTGGGCAACGCGCGGCTGCTCGCGGAGCTGGGCGTGGAGCCGGGCGCGGCGGTCGCCGAGGCGGAGGCGCTGCGGCGCGAGGGACAGACGGTGATGTTCGTCGCGGCGGACGGGCGGCTCGCGGGGCTGCTCGGCGTCGCGGACCCGGTGAAGGCCACCACGCCCGAGGCGCTGCGCACGCTGCGGCGCGAGGGGCTGCGCCTGGTGATGCTCACCGGCGACAGCCAGGCCACGGCGGACGCGGTGGCGCGGCAGCTGGGCGGCCTCTTCGAGGCGGTGCACGCGGAGGTGCTGCCCGAGCAGAAGAGCGCGTGGGTGAAGCGCCTGCAGGCCGAGGGGCGCCGCGTCGCGATGGCGGGCGACGGGGTGAACGACGCGCCGGCGCTCGCGCAGGCCGAGGTGGGCGTGGCCATGGGCACCGGCACCGACGTGGCGATGCAGAGCGCGGGCGTCACGCTGGTGAAGGGAGACCTGCGGGCGCTGGTGCGCGCGCGCCGCCTCAGCCGCGCCACCGTGCGCAACATCCGGCAGAACCTCTTCTTCGCCTTCGTCTACAACTCGCTGGGCGTGCCCCTCGCCGCCGGGGCGCTCTACCCCTTCACGGGGCTGCTCTTCAGCCCCATGGTGGCGAGCGCCGCGATGAGCCTCTCCAGCGTCTCGGTCATCGGCAACGCGCTGCGGCTGCGGCGCGCGCAGCTCTAGCGCGCAGCCGTGGGCTGCGAAGCCGGAGCCGGGGCGGGCACATCGAGCGCGGCCGCCTGCAGGTAGTGCGCGACGAGCTGCTGCTGCTCGGCGGAGAGGCGGGCGCGCGCGCCCATCTCCGACACCTGCGCCGGCCACTCGTCGGCGCGGTAGGCCTTGGGGTCGGGCAGGTTGTGGCAGCCGGAGCAGCGGCCGACGAAGAGGCGGCGGCCCTCGCCCAGCTCGGCGACGCTGGTGCCCGGCACGTGCGCGGCGAGCGCCTCGGTGGGCTCGGGCAGGTGCACCCGGGCGCCCGCGCAGGCCGCGGCCGCGAGCGCTGCGGCGCCGAGGACGGTGCGCAGCGCGCGCCTAGATGGCGAAGCTGAAGAGGAGGCGTGCATTGAGCTTCTCCTGCTCGTCGAGGATGCGGCTGCTGGTGGTGCCCTCGGGCTTCTTGAGCGCGGGCAGCTGGGGCATCACGCTGAGGGCCACCCACCAGCCGGGCTGCGCGTAGGCGACCACGGGGCCTGCGTAGAGGGCCGAGTGCCGCCAGCCCTCGCCCTCCGGGAAGGCGTTCACGCTGCGCAGCTCCACGCCCGCGCTGAAGCCGGGGGTGAAGAACCAGGTGGCGCCCAGGGTGAGCTCGGCGGCGAACTCGGGCTCGGTCTCCTCGAGCTCGAACTCCAGCTCGTTCTCCAGCACCAGGTTGCCCACCAGCAGCAGCTGTCCCACGCGCTTGTCCAGCAGCAGCTTCAGCTCGAGCTCGGCCTCCTCGGGCCCGAAGGCCACCTCGCCGTAGAGGCCGAGGCCCACCGCGTCCGCCACGGGGTCCAGCAGCTTGAGCTTCCACTCGTTGCTCACGCTGTCGAAGCGGGTGGTGGTCGCGAGCTGGCCGGGGACCACCTCCTGGCTCACGGTGCTGAAGTTCAGGTACAGCGAGGTCTGCAGCCGGTCCGTCAGGCCCAGCTCGAACTCGCCTCGGTGCTCGAAGGCCACGTAGCGCCCCGCGTCGCGGCCCGCGCGCAGCGTGGTCCACATCTCGATCTCGCGCGCGCCCGGCGGCAGCACCGCCGTCTCGTAGCTGTAGGTGAAGTGGCGCTCGTTCGCGTGGGCCGCGGCGGGGACCAGCGCGGCGAGCGCGAGCAGCAGGGGGAGCAGGTGCAGGGGGCGCAGCATCGGGGTGGGTCTCGTCTCGGGGTGAGGGCGTTCGCTCGCCCTACCGGCGAGCAGCCCGCACATAGTTGAGAGTGACTTGCAAAGTCAATATCGCACATGGGAGCATGGCAGGGCGAGCGGAGTGGGCCGCCACGTCGGTGGTCGCCGCGCGCTTCAGGGGAAGCAATGATCGTCTGCGTCTGCCGTGCCGTGTCCGACCGCGTCGTCCGTCGAGCCATCGATGCGGGGGCCTGCACGGTGAGGCAGGTGGGGTCGGCGTGCGGCGCGGGGACGGACTGCGGGACGTGCAAGGCGCAGATCAGCCAGCTGCTGCAGGGCGTGACGCCCATTGCCGGGCCCGCGACGGCGCGGCCGGAGGGCAATGGCGCGGTGAGCGTGCCGGCCCTAGCGTCCACGGCAGCATGAACGGCCATCCGCAGATCATCGCCCTCCTCAACGACGTGCTCACGGCCGAGCTGACGGCCGTCAACCAGTACTGGCTCCACGCGCGCATCGTGGAGAACTGGGGCTACGCGCGGCTCTGGAAGAAGATCCGCGACGAGTCCATCGGGGAGATGAAGCACGCGGACCGGCTGGTCGCGCGCGTGCTCTTCCTGGGCGGGCTGCCCAACCTGCAGCGCCTCGGCAAGGTGAACGTGGGCGAGAGCGTCGCGGAGATGTTCCGGCTCGACCTGCAGGTGGAGCTCGACAGCGTGAAGTCGCTCAACGACGGCATCGCGCTGTGCCGCAGCGTGAACGACAACGGCAGCCGCGAGCTGCTCGAGCGCATCCTCGTGGACAGCGAGGAGCACGTGGACTGGATCGAGGGCCAGCTCGAGCTGATGAAGCAGCTGGGCGAGGCGAACTACCTCGCCCAGCAGGTCAAGGACGAGGGATAGCGGGCACCGCCTCCTCGGCCGCTGCGCTCTCGCGCGCCAGCCCCCTCCGCTTCCAGAGCGCGAAGACGGCCGGGTACACGGTGAGCTCGAGCAGGAAGCTGGTGACGAGCCCGCCCACCAGCGGCGCCGTGATGCGCTTCATCACGTCCGAGCCGGTGCCGGTGGCCCAGAGCACGGGCAGCAGGCCGATCATGTCCACCGCCACCGTCATCAGCTTCGGGCGGATGCGCTGGGCCGCGCCCACCAGGATGGCCGCCTCGAGGTCCGCGGCGCTGCGCATGCGCCCCTCCGCGCTCGCCTTGCCGTGCGCGAGCGTGAGGTAGAGCAGCATGATGACCCCCGTCTCCGCGTCCAGCCCCGCGAGCGCGATGAGCCCCACCCACACCGCCACGCTCATGTTGTAGCCGAGCAGGTAGAGCAGCCACACCGCGCCGATGAGGCTGAAGGGCACCGCGAGCATCACGATGGCCGTCTCCGCCCACGAGCGCGTGCTGAGGTAGAGCAGCAGCACCACCAGCAAGAGCGTCGCGGGCACCACCAGCCGCAGCCGCTCCTTCGCCCGCTCGAAGTAGGTGAACTGCCCGCTCCACTCGAGCCGCACGCCGGAGGGCAGCTTCACCTCGCGCTCTACCGCGGCGCGCGCCTCCTGCACGTAGTCCGCGATGGGGCGCTCGGTGTCCACGAACACGGAGGTGAGCAGCTTGCCGCCCTCGCTGCGCAGCATCGGCGGGCCCTGCACGCTCTTCACCTCCGCCACCTGCGAGAGCGGCACCTGGGCGCCGGAAGGCGTGGCCACCAGCGCCTCGCCGAGCGCCGCCGGCGTGTCGCGGTACTCGCGCGCGTAGCGCACGTTGATGGGATAGCGCTCGCGCCCCTCCACCGTCTGGCTCACCGTCTCGCCGCCGATGGCGCCCGACACCACCTCGTTCACGTCCTCCACGCTCAGGCCGAGGCGCGCCGCCTCCTCGCGCTTCACCGTCACGTCCAGGTAGAGGCCGCCAGTGGCCCGGTCGGCGAACGCGCTGCGCGTGCCCGGCACCTGCGCCACCGCGCGCTCCACCGCCACCGCCGCGCGCTCGATGTCCTGCAGGCTGTCGCCGTACACCTGGATGCCCAGCGGGCTGCGGATGCCCGTGGCGAGCATCTCGGTGCGCGTCTGGATGGGCATCCAGAAGATGTTGGGCATGCCCGGGTACTGCAGCCGCTCGTCCATCTCGCGCAGCAGGCCCTCCCACGTGAGGCCCGGGCGCCACTCGCCGCGCGGCTTGAGCACCACGGTGGTCTCGAACATGGAGGGAGGCGCGGGGTCGGTGGGGCTCTCCGCGCGCCCCGCCTTGCCGAACACGCTCACCACCTCGGGGATGCGCTTGAGCTCCGCGTCCATGCTGCGCAGCACGCGCGCGGCTTCCGTCACGCTCATGCCCGGGGGCGCGGTGGGCATGTAGAGGATGGCCCCCTCGTTGAGCGGCGGCATGAACTCGTTGCCCAGCCGCAGGAAGGCCGGGACGGTGAAGACCATCGCGAGCAGCGAGAAGGCGACGACGCGCCGCGGGTGGCGCACCACCCAGCGCACCACCGGCGTGTACAGCCGGATGAGCAGCCGGTTCACCGGGTTCTCGTCCTCACGCCGGATGCGCCCGCGGATGAAGAGCGCCGCGAGCGCCGGGGTGAGCGTCACCGCGAGCACCGCGGCGAAGCCCATGGACCAGGTCTTCGTGTACGCGAGCGGCTTGAAGAGCCGGCCCTCGGTGCTCTCCAGCGTGAACACCGGGATGAAGGCCACGGTGAGCACCAGCAGCGAGCCGAAGATGCTGGGCCCCACCTCCTGCATCGCGGAGATGATCACCTCGCGCCGCGCGCCGGGCCTTCCTGACTCCTCCCACTCCTCGAGCCGCTTGTGCACGTTCTCGATGAGGATGATGGACGCATCCACCATCGCGCCCACGGCGACCACGATGCCGCCCAGGCTCATGATGTTCGCGGTGAGCCCCTGGTAGTACATGGGCAGGAACGCGAGCAGCACGGCCACGGGCAGCGTGAGGATGGGGACGAGCGCGCTGCGCACGTGCAGCAGGAAGAGGAAGATGATGAGGCTCACCACCAGCAGCTCCTCCACCATCGCGCGGGTGAGCGTGTGGACGGACTCCTGGATGAGCCCGGAGCGGTCGTAGGTGACCACCAGCTCCACGCCCTCGGGCAGGCTCCTCTTCACCTCCTCGAGCCGCGCCTTCACCCGCTCGATGACCTGCAGCGCGTTCTCGCCGTAGCGCATCACGACGACGCCGCCCGCCACCTCGCCCTCGCCGTCCAGCTCCGCCACGCCGCGGCGCAGGTCCGGCCCCAGGGACACCGTGCCCACGTGCTTCACCAGCACCGGGGCGCCCCCGCTGCCCACCTTGAGCGGCACGTTCTCCAGGTCCGCCACGCTCTTCACGTAGCCGCGCCCGCGCACCACGTGCTCGTGCCCCGCGAGCTCCAGCACCCGGCCGCCCACGTCCCCGTTCGAGGCGCGCACCGCCCGCGCCACGTCCGAGAGCATCAGGCCCTGTGCGCGCAGCCGCTGCGGGTCCACCTGCACCTGGTACTGGCGCACCATGCCGCCCAGGCTCGCCACCTCCGCGACCCCAGGCACGCTGGAGAGCGCGTAGCGCACGTTCCAGTCCTGCAGGCTGCGCAGCTCCGCGAGCCCGTGCCGTCCGCTGCGGTCGCGCAGCGCGTACTCGAACACCCAGCCCACGCCGGTGGCGTCGGGACCCAGCGTGGGCGTGACGCCCTGCGGGAGCTTGCCCTGGGCGGTGTTGAGGTACTCGAGCACCCGGCTGCGCGCCCAGTACAGGTCCGTGCCGTCCTCGAAGATGACGTACACGAAGGACATGCCGAACATGGACTGGCCGCGCACCGCCTTCACCCGCGGCGCGGCGAGCAGCGCAGAGGAGACCGGGTAGGTGATCTGATCCTCGACGAGGTCCGGCGAGCGCCCCATCCACTCGGTGAAGATGATGACCTGGGTGTCGGAGAGGTCCGGCACCGCGTCCAGCTTCGTGCCGTGCAGCGCGAAGGCGGCCCACGCTGCGAGCGCGAGCGTGAGCAGCAGCGTGAGCAGGGGGTTGCGCGCGCTCGCCGCGATGAGCCGCGCGATGGGCCCGTGCTTCGGCGCTTCCGTGTCAGCGGGCGTCATCCGCGCCCTCCCCCCAGTACTCCGCGCCCGAGCGGATGCGGCTCTCGGCGGCGAGCAGGAAGTTGCCCTGCGTCACCACGCGCTCTCCCGCCTTCACCCCGGAGAGCACCTCCCACGTCCCCTCTCCCTGCAGGCCCAGCCGCACCTCGCGGGGCGCGAGCCTTCCGTCCCCCAGGTCCACGAAGACCAGCGTGCGCGGACCCGTGTAGAGCACCGCCTCCTCGGGCACCTGCAGGCGCTCGCCGCTCGCCACCTCGAAGCGCACGTCCGCGAACATGCTCGGCTTGAGCGCGAGCCCTTCGTTGGCGAGGACGACGCGCACCCGGCCCGTGCGCGTCGAGGGGTCCAGCGTGGGGAGCACCGCGCCCACCGTGCCGCGCAGCTGCTTGCCCGGCAGCGCCGGCAGCGTGACCTCCACCGCCTGGCCCGCCCTCACCTGCGAGAGGTCCTGCTCGTAGACCTCGGCCTCCACCCACACGCGCTCGAGGGGCACGATGCGGAAGAGCCGCTCCCCCGCCTTCACCGCGGCCCCTTCCGCCACGTTCTTCTCCAGCACGTAGCCGCTCGCCGGGGCGAAGAAGGGCACGCGCTCCGCGGGGCGGCCACGCTCGGCGAGCTGCGCCACCTGCGCGTCCGTGAGGCCCCACAGCTTCAGGCGCTGCCGGCTCGCCGCCACGAGCGAGGCGTTCGCCGCGCTCTGCCCCTGGCGCGCGAGGAGGTACTCGGCCTGGGCGGCGTAGAGCTCCGGGCTGTAGAGGCGAAAGAGCACGTCGCCGCGCTTCACCTGCTGGCCGGTGGCCGAGGCGTGCAGGCCCTCGATGTAGCCGTCCAGCCGGAGGGTGACGTCCTGCACCGCCGTTTCGTCGTAGGTGACGCGGCCGAAGGCGCGCACCGCGCGGTGCAAGGGCGCGAGCGCGACCACGGCGGTGCGCACGCCGATGCGCTCGCGGCGCGCCTCGTCCACGCGGATGACGCCCTCGTCCACGTCCGCGCGCGTGACGGCGGTGAGGTCCATGCCGCAGATGGGGCACTGCCCGCCTTGCGCCTGGCGCACCGCGGGGTGCATCGGGCAGGTGTAGTAGGCGACCTCGCCCGCGTGGGCGTGCGGGGCGGCAGGCTCGCTCCACGCCACCGCCGTGCCGCAGGCGAGCATCTTCTCGCCCATGTACGGGTTGGCGAGCGCACCGGGCCGCTGCACCCAGCGCGCGGGGCCCTTCGTCATCGGGCAGGAGTAGATGACCCAGCCCTGCTGCAGCCGCGGGTCCATCCGCGCGAGTGCCTCGAGCCGCTGCGAGAGGGCGGCGAAGTGGGTACGCGCCTCGGGGAGCGCCGTCGCGTGGGCGAGCCGCGAGGCGGCCTCGGTCCCTGCATTCAGCTCGGCCGCGAGCGAGGGCGCGCTGCCGGCGGGCAGGGCACCGGTCGCCGTGCGCAGCGCCTGCACGGTGGCCTCGGCGCGCGGCGCGAGGCCCTCCACGCTGTCGCGCGCGAGCAGCGTGCGGACGCCCTCGGCCGCGGCGAAGGCGGTGCGCACCGCGTCGAGCGCCGCGGGCGGAAGCGCGGCCTGCGCCTGGGCAGTGGGCGCGGGCGCGTGCACCGCCATCCGCGGCGCCGGAGAGCCCCTGAACCAGGCGACGAGGGGGCGCCAGAAGAGCGCGATGAGGAGCAGCAGCGAGAGCAGGCCGAGCCCGCGCAGGAGCAGGCGTCGGGAGTGCGGCGTCATCGGGAGCCTCCTTCGGAAGGCAGCGCGGGGATGCGACCGAGCCCCCGCAGCAGCAGGCGTCGAGTGCGCGGCGTCATCGGGAGGCTCATTACGGAGGGCAGTGCAGACATGTGGCCGGTGGCGCGCGTGCGCTTCGCCTGCCGGCGGGTGTGGAACGTCATCGGGCGCCCCCTTCGGAGGGCAGCGCGGGGATGTGTCCGGTGGCGCGTGCGAGCTCCGCCTGGCGGCGGGACACGTCGCTGCGCGCCTCCTCGAGGCGCAGTTGCGCGCTGCGCAGGGCGCGCTCGGCCTCGAGGACGGTGCTGAAGGGGATGCGTCCTGCGGCGAAGCCCGCGCGGGCGGCCGCGACCTGGTCGCGCACGGCGGGCAGCAGGCGCTCGCGGAAGATGGCGAGCCCGTGGTGGGCCTCGAGCAGCCCCGCGCGCGCCTCCTCCACCTCCACGCGCACCTCGTCCGCGAGCCGGGCCTCGTCCTGCTGCAGCCCCTGCAGCGCAGCTCGCGCCTCCTCGCGCGCGGCCCGCTTCGCCCCCAGCTGCAGGGGAAGCGACACGGAGACGCCCGCCATGAACTGGTGCTGCGTCTCCATCCACATGGAGTTGTAGGAGCCCATCACGCGCAGGTCCGGCAGCGCGTTCTTCTGGGCGAGCCGCACCGCGGCCTCCCCTCCACCGAGGCGCGCGCGCACCGCCGCGAGCTCGGGGCGCAGGCGCAGGGCCTCCGCCTGCAGCACCTCACTCTCCGGCAGCGCCGCCACCTGCGGCTCGGGCGGCTGCGCCGGAGGCGGCGGGAGAGGCAGCTGCGGGGCGCGGTGCAGCAGGCCGTTGAGCCGCGCGCGCACGCTCGTGCGGCGCGACTCGAGCATCGCGCGCTCGTGCAGCAGCTCGCTCAACTCCACTTCGGCCTGCAGCGGGTCCGTCTGGGTGGCGCGGCCTGCGACGTACTGGGCCTCGGCGCTCTTCTTCAGGGCGACGAGCAGCGCCTCGTGCTCGTCGGTGAGCGCGAGCGCGCGGTGCACCACCGTCCAGTCGTCGTAGAGCTGCGAGGCCGCGAGGGCGAGCCGTGCGCGCGCCACCTCCCACTCCCCGCGCGCGGCGGATGCCTCCGCGCCGGCCACCTCGCCCGCGAGCCGGCGCTTGCCCGGGAAGGGCAGGGACTGCGAGAGCTCCACCACCTGGCCGAAGCGCACGCTGTCGCTGAAGAGGCTGAGCGGTGCGACGCTGTAGCTGAGCATCGGATCCTCGAGCGCGCTCGCCTGCGCGCCTCGGGCCGCCGCGGCCTGCCAACCGGCGCGCGCCTGCGCGAGCGAGGGGTTGTGCGCGAGCACCGCCTGCACGAGCGAGGTCCGCTCGAGCGCGGGGCCCGCGAGCGCGCCGTCGCTCATCGCGGCGTCACGGGCTCCCCCCGCGCTCTCTCCAGGCACCTGCGCCGCGAGCACGAGCGCGGCGCTGCCCACCACTGCGAGAAACATGTCCACTCCAGGAGTCCACGGGCGCTCCTCTCGCGAGGGCGCCGCCGTTGCCGTCATGCGCGCGAGGGACTCGGAGCCACGGGCTCACGCAGCAGCGCTGCGCGTCCGGAGCTCAGATCCTGGCGCGGCTGTGGAGCGGGATGCGGACGGGCGCCCGGGCCGCACGTAGGGCCGGGACTCGCAGCGCACCGCTCACGGGCCTTCGTCCACGGCACGCGGGCGCCGCGGACGAAGTGGGCTCATCTCAGGAGGGGACGGCAGCGCTGCAGCGGTGGAGCGAGGGCCCGCTGCGCCACGGGCTGTGGAGCGGGGAGCGGGCGGGGAGCCGCCAGGACGGCGACGGCGGCGGAGGGCAGGAGGGCGAGCTGCGGCCCCTGCACCTCGGACGTGGCGCCCTGCCGATTGTCACCGGCGGACTGCGGAGGAGGTGCCTGCAGGGTGCAGCAGCTCGCCTCGGAGGCGGCGGCCAGCGTGGGGCCCGGGGACTGCTTGCAGTGGCCACAGGGGCGCCTGCACGCGGACTTGCTCGCCGCCGCCACCTGCGCGCTCGCGCTGCAGCGCACGAACGCCTGCGCGGGCGTGGCCGTCCAGGCGGTCACGACCAGGAGCAGCAGGGAGGCAAGCGAGCGCAACCGCATGAGCAAGAGTGTACGGGCCGGATGAGAGGGGTTCAACGAGACAGCGCGCAGAAGGGTGAGCGCAGGCCTACAGAAGTTTCAGCGCCGCAGGTGCCCGAGGTGGAATCCCTCCCACGCCTTCTTCGCACCAGAAGATCTCCTGCGGCAGGAGCCTGTCCCGGACGCACCGCTTGCCACATACCCCCCGGGGGTATAGGGGCGTGGACATGGCACACACCACGCAGGACAAGGACCGGCTGCTCAAGCGGGTGCGGCGGCTGCGCGGCCAGGTCGAGGCGATCGAGCGCGCACTCACCGAGGAGCGCGAGTGCGGTGAGCTCCTGCAATTGATCGCCGCGGTGCGCGGAGCCACGGGAGGCCTGATGACCGAGGTGGTCGAGGGCCACGTGCGCCACCACATCGTGGATCCGAGCCGCCGCCCCGCCTCCGCGCAGGCCGAGGCCACCCGCGAGCTGCTCGAGGCGCTGCGCACCTACCTGCGCTGAACCCCTTTCTCTGGAGAACCGATGTCCTCGAAGCCCCATCGCCCCGCCTCCCTCGATGCCCAGGCCGAAGCGCGCACCACCGCGCCGGCGGCGCACCACGCACACGACGACCACCACGCGCATGAGCACGGTGAGCACGGGCATGTCGCACACGCGCACCATGCGCACGGCGATCACGCACACGATCATCACGACGAGCACGGTCACGACGACCACGCGCATGGCCACCACGACCACGCGCACGACGAGCACGGACACGACGACCACGCGCACGGAGCAGACACCGCGGAGCTCGTGCGCATCGGGCTGGTAGCGCTCGCGGCACTCGTCAGCTTCACGGGGCTGTGGCGGCCGGTGGCCTCGGTGGACGTGGTGGCGCTGGTGGCGGCAGTGCTGGGCGGCTACCCCATCTACCGCGAGGCCCTCTCCTCGCTCTTCGCGCGCCGGATGACGATGGAGCTGTCGATGACCATCGCCATCGCGGCGGCGCTGGCGATCGGCGAGAGCTTCACGGCGTGCGTCATCGTGCTCTTCGTGCTGGTGGCGGAGGTGCTCGAGCACCTCACGGTGTCGCGCGGCCGGCACGCCATCGAGCACCTGCTCGGGCTCATGCCGCAGGAGGCGGCGGTGCAGCGCGGCGCGGAGACGCACCCGGTGCCCATCGCCGAGGTGCGTGCGGGAGACGTGGTGCTGGTACGCCCGGGGGCGCGCCTGCCGGTGGACGGCACGGTGGTCTCGGGGCACTCCTCGGTGGACCAGTCCAGCGTGACGGGCGAGAGCCTGCCGGTGGAGAAGGTCGCGGGCAGCCGCGTCTACGCGGGGACGGTGAACCAGGCGGGCACGCTGCAGGTGCGCACCGCGGGCGTGGGCCGGGACACCGCCTTCGGCCGCATCATCGAGGCGGTGGAGCGTGCGGAGAAGAGCCGCGCCCCCATCCAGCGCACGGCGGACCGGCTCGCAGGCTACCTCGTGTACTTCGCGCTGGGCGCGGCGCTGCTCACCTTCCTCCTCACGCGCGATGCGCGCGCCACCATCTCGGTGGTGATCGTGGCGGGCGCCTGCGGCATCGCGGCGGGCACGCCGCTCGCCATCCTCGGGGCGATCGGCCAGGCGGCGGCGCGCGGCGCCATCGTGAAGGGCGGCGTGCACCTGGAGGCGCTGGGCCAGGTGGACACGGTGGTGCTGGACAAGACGGGCACGCTCACGCTGGGCAAGCCCGAGGTGGTGGAGGTGCTCCCGGCGCCGGGCGTGAGCGCGGAGGCGGTGGTGGAGGCGGCAGCGCTCGCGGAGCGGCCCAGTGAGCACCCGCTGGCGCGCGCCATCCTGGACAAGGCGGGGACGCTGGGGCTGCCCACCGTGCAGCCCGAGGACTTCGAGTACACGCCGGGCGCGGGCATCCGCTGCCGCGCTCCCGGTGGCGAGGAGGTGCGCGTGGGAAGCCGCGCCTTCGTCGCGGCGGCAGGAGTGGAGGGGCTACCCCCGGCTCCCTCGCACCTCTCGGAGGTGGTGGTCTCGCGCGGCGGTCGACTGCTGGGCGCGCTGCGGGTGGCGGACGTGCTGCGCCCGGAGGCGCGCGAGGCGGTGACGGCGCTGCGCGGGATGGGCCTGCGCACGGTGCTGCTCACGGGCGACGCGCGGGCCATCGCGGACACGGTGGGGCGCCAGCTGGGGGTGGACGAGGTGGCCGGGGAGCTGCTGCCCGAGGACAAGCTCGCGCGCGTGCGGCAGCTGCGCGGCGGCGGCGCGCGCGTGGCCATGGTGGGCGACGGCATCAACGACGCGCCCGCGCTGATGGAGGCGCACGTGGGCGTGGCCATGGGCGGCGGCACGGAGGTGGCGCGCGAGAGCGCCGGCGTGCTGCTGCTGGGTGACGACCTGCTCGTGCTCGTGGAGGCACTGCGGGTGGCGCGCCGCTGCCGGCGCATCATCCTGCAGAACTTCTCGGGCACGCTGCTCGTGGACAGCGCGGGCATCGTGCTCGCGAGCGTGGGGCTGCTCAATCCGCTGCTGGCGGCCTTCATCCACGTGGCCTCGGAGCTGGCCTTCATCCTCAACAGCACGCGCCTGCTGCCTCGCGGTCGGCTCGCGGCGGCTCGCAGGTCCGCTGCGGCGGAGGGCTCGCTCCAGGCAGCCTGAGCCCAGATCCACAGGGGCGATCCGGGCACGACTCCGATGCCAGGTCCGCGGCGGAAGGCCGTGCGCCGCGGGCAGTCCGGCACGGCGTCGCGCGCGGCTCCGGGTGGACCCAGGAGGGACAGATGCGGCGCGCCTGCGCCCAGCCCGAAAGGGCGTCGCCACCGCGCCACGCTCCGGGGGCGCACGGGGATGCCGGCCCACGGACACCTTCCGGAGCCGACCGCGCGTGGACGAAGTGTTCCTCAAGATTGATCACATGTTGCGGCGCGGAAGCCGACGAGAGCGGCGGTGAGGGCTTCGTGGCCGCGGGCCAGCGTCTGCCAGCCGGGGGGGCCGTTGCGCTTGAGGTGTCCGCCGAGG
>NZ_VJZZ01000023.1 GCF_009659535.1 Aggregicoccus sp. 17bor-14 | reverse complement strand
CCCGAGAGGGCCACTGGCACGCGCACGGGGCGCGCGCCCCGCCTCCGCGCCACCTCGCCCGCTCGCCCTCACGCTAAGGGCGCACGCCGCACTGCGCGTGCGCATCTCGCGCAGTCCAACTAGCGGCCGCCGCGGCGGGCCGTCTTGCCCTTCTTCGCGGTGGCGCGCTTCACGGCCTGGCGCTTGGAGGCCGGGGCCTTGGTGCGCGCGGCGGTCTTCTTCGCAGCGGCCTTCTTCGCGGCCGGGCGCTTCTTCGCGCCGGCGGCGCCGCGGCTCGAGGCCTTCTTCGCCACGGCCTTCTTCGCGGACGCCTTCTTCATGCTGCCGCGCGCGGGACGGCCCGCGCCGGCAGCCTTCTTCGCCGCGCCCTGGGTGGCCGTCTTCTTCGCGCGCGTGGGGCTCTTGCGCGCCGCGGGGCCCGCCTTGCCGGCCTGCTTGCGCGGCGCCGCGCCCGCGCCGGTGGCGGGGGTGGGGGACTGGATCGCGCCGGCCGCGCCCGCCGTGGGGCTGCCGCCCATGCTGCCGCCGGTGCCCGTGCCGGCGCCCTCGCCGGACGCAGCGCCGCCGCCGGCCGCACCCGAGGTGGGGCCAGTGCCGGTGCTCTCGGTCACCGAGGCGTTCGTGGTGTCGGGGCTTGCAGCGCTCACATCCGGGGGCATGCGGGTCTCGTGGGTCATGCGGTTCCTCCTCAGAAGGACGGACGCAGCCTAGTCAGGCCTCACGCAAAGTCCCAGTGCCGGCGCTCGATTTGGTGATCTCCAGCGGACGGATGGCCCTCGGAGGGGGCGCCTGCGGGGCCGATTTTCCGGCTCCGGAGCGCTCCGGGACCCCTCCGGCCCCCCCTGCGCCAGGGTCACCCGGGGTGCTAGAACCGGTGCTTTCGCAGCGGAGGGGTACGCCATGCAGGTGCTCGTCACGGGGGCCACGGGCCTCATCGGCAACGCGATCGCGCGCGTGCTGCGGGAGCGGGGACACCACGTGCGGGCCCTCGTGCGCGACCCTGCGCGCGCGCAGAAGGTGGTCCCCGCGGGCGTGGAGCTGGTGCGCGGCGACGTCACCCAGCCGGACACGCTGCCCGCCGCGGTCGCCGGCGCGCGCTGGGTGTTCCACGCCGCGGGCCTCCCCGAGCAGTGGCAGCCGGACGCGCGCATCTTCGACCGGGTGAACCGCGAGGGCACCCGCAACGTGCTGCAGGCGGCGCTCGCTGCGCGCGTGCAGCGCGTCGTCTACACCTCCACCATGGACGTGTTCGGCGCGCCGCGCGGCGGCACGCTGGTGGAGACGCAGCTGGACACCGTCCCCAAGCCCACCGCCTACGAGCGCTCCAAGGTGGCCGCCGAGGCCGAGGCCGAGAAGCTGCGCGCGCAGGGCCTCGAGCTCGTCTACGTGAATCCGGGCGCCGTGTACGGCCCCAGCCCCGTGCACGTGGGGCTCAACTCCATCTTCCTGCAGGTGCTGCAGGGCAAGGCGCCCGCGCTGCCTCCGGGCGGCGTGCCCGTGGCCTACGTGGACGCGGTGGCCGAGGCACACGTGGTGGCGGCAGAGCGCGGCCGGCCGGGGGAGCGGTACCTGCTCGCCGATGGGCATGCCTCCATCCGGGAGCTCGCGAGCGCGGCCCTGCTCGCCGCGGGGCGGCCCGACAAGCCGCCTCCGACGCTGCCGGCGCCCGTGGCGAAGGTGTTTGCCGCGGCGAGTGCGCCCCTCGCGCGCCTCTTCGGATTGCGGCCCCTGATTGCGCCCGGGCAGCTCTCGTTCGTGATGTGGGACGTGCGCATCGACGCGAGCAAGGCGCAGCGGGAGCTGGGCTATGCGTCCGTGCCGCTCGCGGACGGGGTGAAGCGCACGGTGGAGTCCATGCGGGTGCAGGGACTCGTGTGACTCAGGACAGGTACTGCGGGCGAGGCTGAGCCGGAGCGGCGCTGCGCTCCACGTCCAGGGTGCGCCAGGTCTCCAGCGCCCACGCCTTCTCGTCCAGGTCGTCGTAGGTGACGATGCAGAGCGCGCGGCGGTCGCCCGCATCGCACAGGGCGGTGAGCCGGCCGCTGTCGCCCTCCTCCACCACGTCGCCGTAGCCGGTGACGCGCGCGTTCTTGTGCTCGTACTCGCCGCCGTGCTCCAGCGCTGCGGGCAGGCCGCGCTCGGCGAGCACGCGCACGCTGCGGCGGTGGTCTCGCGCCACCCAGCTGCCGTCCGGCAGCACGGCTTCCGCGAGGCTGCCCGGGATGCGGATGGCCCAGCCCTGCGGCAGCGTCACCTGCACCGTGCCGCGCCGGTAGCCGATGCGCGGGCCCTCGGGCGTCTGCAGGGCCTGGCGGCTCACCTCCTCCGCCAGCGTGCCGCCCACGCCGAGGAAGCCCAGCAGCTCGCGCCACTCGCGCCACGGGTAGGCGAGGCTCGGGTCCTCGCGCCACGCGCTCTCGAGCAGCCGCGCCACGCTGCGGAACATGCGCCGCTCCTCCTCGAGCAGGGGCGGGCGCCACACCATCTCCGTCCACAGCCGGCTCAGCGCGCGCCCCAGCCGCACCCGCGGGCCCGTGCCCTCCTCCCACCAGGGGAACACGTCGCGCCCGCGCGCGGGGTCCTCGTGCACCGCCTGCACCCAGGCCTCGTCGCGCGGGCCCATGGGCGTGAGCACCGCCGCGCCGCCCGGGTCGAAGGCGTGGCCGGGGCGCAGCGAGAGCGCGAGGTTCGCGTGGCCCAGCGAGCGCAGCGCGAGCACGCTGCCGGCCGTGTCCGCGAGCCACGCGAGCATGTGCCCCTCGAGCGGCGCCGCGTCCCCGGTGTGGAAGTAGCCGGTGGGGTCGCCCACGCCCTCGTCCGCGTGCGCATCCGCCCACGCCACCGAGAAGGCGCCGCCGAGCCGGTGCAGCAGCTCGCACAGGTAGCGGTGGTAGCCGGGGCCCACCGCCGTCGTGTCCGCCACCACCACCACGCGGTGCTGGCCGGCCGCCACCACCGAGACCTCCTCGGCCGCCGGGTGCAGCTGCAGCCGCAGCACGGGCCGGCCCTGGGCGTCCGAGTCCATGCGCGCGCCCTCGAGCAGCTCGCCCGCCTGCTGCGCCACCCAGACCTGCACGCGCTCGAGCCACCGCAGCGGCGCGTCCTCGGCCGAGGCCCCTGGGAGCCCCGAAGACTGCAGCCCCGCTGCTCCGCCGTAGCGTCCTGCCAGCACCAGCCTCACTGCCATGCGCGCCTGCCGTCCTCTCTGGGGGGGTGGGCCCGGGAAACGGCCGGGCTGCCCCCAATATGTCGCCGGCGCGGGGCTTTCCCACCCTTTCGCCCGGGCCCCTCGCGCGAGCCCCCGCCCGGACCTGCGCCTGCACGCCCGTCTGCTTCCGCTTCCCACCCGGGGAGGCCGGCTGCCCCGCGGTGGGCAGGGCACTTCCGCACTCGAGGCGCCTTCCCAGGAGCGCGCGCGTGGCACCTCGCTTGCTGCCCATGCGGCGACTCTCAGGAGGGGACATGGGCCGAGTGCTGCGCTGGGGACGGGTGGGCAGGGTGGGGTGCGCCATGGCGGCGGCGCTGGTGCTGGGGGCGGGCTGTGACGCCGCGGACCCCGCCCAGGTGGCGCCTCCCGACGAGCAGCCGGCGCCCGCGCCGCAGCCCGCGCCGCAGCCGGAGCCCGTGCCGCCCCTGCCGCCGCCCCCTCCGCCCGAGCCGCCGCAGCCGCCCCCGCCGCCTACCTACGCCACGCAGGTGCCCGAGGACGTGAAGGGCGCGGCGCGCGTGGCCGGCTCCGAGGGCTGGCAGTTCCTCACCGGCGCGCAAGGGGTGCCCGCGCGCGTGTACGGCGTGAGCGCGGACGCGGGCGGCAACATCTGGGTCGCCGGCGGCAGCGTCATCTCGGTGCTGCGCAAGGGCGCGAGCCGCTTCGAGAGCTTCAACGCCCCGCAGCAGGCCATCTCCATCTCGGGCGGCCCCGCAGGCGTGGCCTTCGTGGGCTACATGGGCGCGAGCGGCTGCGACATGGCGTGGGACGTCTCCGGCGACCTCGCCACCGCGAAGACGGGGGACGCGGACCGGGTGTGGCTCACCGGCGGCGGGCTCGCGCGCGCGCACTACGACATCTCCAGCGGCCCCGGCGTGGTGCCCGCCGAGCCCAAGGGGCGCGAGAAGGTGTGCAACATCTTCCGCGTCCTCTACGACGGGCCCACGAAGAGCGTGTGGTTCGCGGGCAACCACGGCGTCGCGTGGGGCGACCCCGAGAGCACCTTCGTGGTGGAGCACACCCACCCGGCCATCAACTGCTGGATGCCGCACGCGCCGGACGAGAGCGGGCGCTGCAGCTCGGGCGAGTACACGACCGCCGGAGGCCAGTGCTACAAGATGACCCTCTGCTCGGGTGACTTCAACGCGCTCGCCATGGACGACCACGGCGACCTGTGGCTCGGCGGGCGCGAGCGCAGCGCGCGCTTCCCCTGGGGCACCACGCGCCGCTTCTACGACGCGGACAACTTCATCCAGAAAGAGAGCAACCGCGTGGACGTGTGGCCGGACGCCGTGCCGCGCGACCCCTTCCCGCAGCAGCAGGTGAAGGACGACACCTTCGGCCTCGCCCCCATGCCGGACGGCTACGTGTGGGCGGGCTCCAGCACCCAGGGGCTCGCGCTCGTGGACCCCAAGGGGAAGGCGGTCGCCTGGTACAAGCAGGCGCTGCGCAACCCCACCGTGCTCGCGCTCCACGCGGACCCGCTGGACCACTCGGTGTGGGCGGGCCACGGCGCGGGCGGCCTCACGCGCGTGCAGGGCACCGCGTGGACGCACTACGACGGCAAGGCGCTGGGCAAGCTCGCCAGCAGCGCCGTGGTGGACATCCAGGTGCTGCAGGAGGAGGGGCAGCCGCGCCGCATGCTGGTGGCTTTCCGCAACGGCGCCATCGGCATCTACAGCGGGGACTAGCGCTCGCGCTCGCCGCGCACCGCCGCGGCGAGCGCCTCCTCGAAGGGGGCGCGCACGTTGTAGCCTCGCACCGCGCTGCCCACCCGCACGCTCGCGAGCGACACGCCCGTCTGCGCGAGCCGCGAGCGCACCAGCATGTGCTGCACCCCGAAGCGGGCGCGGTGCTGGTGCAGCCACTCGGTGGCCTGCTGCTGGATCTCCGGCGCGTAGCCCTCGAGCCCTTCCGCGTCCACGAAGAGGCGCGGGCGCTCGGCGCGCGAGAGCGTGGCCTCGAGCTGCTCGAGCAGCGGCGCGCAGAAGCTCGCGTCCAGGATGCCCCGCTCCACGAAGAGCGTCACCGCCGGCGTGAGCACGCGCACCTCGAGGCGCCCGAGCGCGGTCGCCCACACGCGCTCTCCCGCCCGCTCGCTGCGGATTTCTTGCGCCACGTCGCCCACTCCGTGCGTTGGCGGGGCGCCTGCCTCCAGGCCCACCCCGCGCGCGATTTGCGGAGCGCCTTCTACCAGTCCCCTTGCGGGGGCGAGACCGTAACGTTTACGCCCGGGCCGCCCCGAAGGCGCACTCGGCACGGTAACGATTACGCCCTGCGGCCCGCGCTCACGCGCGGTGGCCGGGTTGCCTCACGCGGCGTGCGCGCTGCGGCGCAGCGCGCGGATGCGCGGGGACACGGGGAACTCCCGGGCTCCTCGCCATCGCGGGCCCGCGCGCTTCAGGGCTCGCGGCGCACCACCGCGCCGCCCTTCATCACCAGGCGCACGCGCCGCAGCGCGGAGAGGTCCTTCGTGGGGTCTCCGTCCACGGCGAGCAGGTCCGCGAGCAGCCCCGCCTTCACCTGCCCGAGGCGCGCCTCCTCGTGCAGCATGCGCGCGTTGACGAGCGTGGCCGCGCGCAGCACCTGCACCGGGCTCATCCCGTAGGCGCCCATCAGCTCGAGCTCGCGCGCGTTGTCGCCGTGCGCGAACACGCCCACGTCGCTGCCGGCGCAGATGGGGACGCCCGCCTGCAGCGCGGCGCGGAAGGACTCGCGCTTGAGGCGCACGGACTCGGGCTCGGGGTCCTGCCCCTTCTTCCAGCCGCGGTACTGCTGGATGGCGTCCCCTGCGGCGAGCGTGGGGCAGAGGATGACCTTGCGGCTGGCCATCAGGCGCAGCACCTCGGGCGTGGCGTCGTCGGCGTGCTCCACCGTCTCCACGCCGGCGAGCACCGCGCGGCGGATGCCCTCCGCGGTGCTCGCGTGCACCGCCACCGGGCGCCCGGCGCTCTTCGCCGTCTGCACGATGAGCGCGAGCTCCTCCTGCGAGAAGGTGGGGCGCGCCTCGCCGCGCGGGCCCCAGCGGTAGTCCGCGTAGACCTTGATCCAGTCCGCGCCCGCGCCGATCTGCCGGCGCACCGCGCGCACCAGCGCGTCCACGCCGTCCGCCTCCTCCGCGCCCTGCGGCACCTCCCACTCCGCCGCGTAGCCCTTGGGGCCGTAAGAGCCGCTCGCCACCAGCGCGCGCGTGACCACGTACATGCGCGGCCCCGGGATGATGCCCTGCTGAATCGCCTGCTTCAGCCCCACGTCCGCATCCCCCGCGCCCTCGGTGCCCAGGTCGCGAACCGTGGTGAAGCCCGCCATCAGGGTCGCCCGCGCGTGCTGCGTCGCGCGCGCCACGCGCACCGTGAGGCTCTCCTTGAGCACCTGGTCGTTCCACGGCGTCTCGTTGTACGGGTGCAGCAGCAGGTGGCTGTGGCCCTCGATGAGCCCGGGCAAGAGCGTGCTGCCGGGCAGCTCCACCGTCTGCGCGCCCGCGGGCGCCTTCACGCTCGCCGCCGGCCCCACCGCCTCGATGCGCTCGCCGCGCACCAGCACCGCCCAGCCCTCGTGCACGCTCTCGCCGTCGAACACGCGCGCGGGGCGAAGCAGCAGCGGCGCGGGAGGCCCCGGAGCGGGGGCCGGGGCGGCAGGCTGGGCGTGGGCACCGAGGCAGAGCAGCAGCAGGGCGGGGAGGAGGGCGCGCATGGGGGCGAACGATGGAACAGCACCCGGGCCCGCCGTCAACTCCCCCCCGCCCCCATGTCCCTGCCGATTTGTTGCAGGTCCCGCGCCGGACCTTGACCATGATGCGTCCCCATTCACCTCACCCAGGACGGATGAGCATGACCTCAGGCTTCACGCGGCGATCGATTCTCAAGAGCATCGTGGTGGTGAGCGCGGCGAGCGCCGGCAGCGGCCTGCTGAGCGCATGCAGCGACGACAGCAACGGCGGCGGCGAGCTGCAGTCCGGCGAGCGCTACTTCCCGCAGTCGGTGGCCTCCGGCGACCCGAAGCCGAACAGCGTGGTGCTGTGGGTGCGCGGCGTGAACCCGGACCGCAAGGAGGACCTCTCGCTGCGGCTCGAGGTCTCCAAGAGCAACACCTTCGACCAGCTGGTGGTGGACGCGCAGGGCCTGCAGGCGCTGCAGCAGCACGACGGCTGCCTGCGCGTGCGCGTGGAGAACCTGGAGCCGCGCACGACCTACTACTACCGCTTCACCCACGAGCGTGACGGCGTGCGCTACGCCACCGTGGCGGGCCGCACCCGCACCGCGCCCGCCGAGGGCTCGGACACGCCGGTGCGCTTCGCCGTCGCCAACTGCCAGGACTACATCGGCCGCTACTACAACGCCTACCAGCGCCTGCTGCAGCTGGACACGGACCTGGACTTCGTCCTGTGCGTGGGCGACTACGTGTACGAGACCAGCGGCGACCCGAGCTTCCAGAGCGGCGGCGCGGCCTCGCGGCGCATCACCTTCAGCGAGCCGGTGGGCGCCATCCCCGTGGGCAGCGGCGCGAGCGCGTACCTCGCGGCCTCGACCCTGAGCAACTACCGCGACCTGTACCGCACCTACCGCTCGGACAAGGTCCTGCAGAAGGTGCACGAGCTCTACCCCTTCATCGTCATCTGGGACGACCACGAGTTCGCGGACGACTCGTGGGGCGCCACCGCCACCTACTTCGACGGCCTCAAGGACGAGACCGACGCGGAGCGCCGCGGCAACGCCGAGCAGGCCTTCTTCGAGTACCTGCCCATCGACACCGGCACCGCCGGCAACGGCGGCGCGCTCGAGACGACGCGCGACCAGCTCTACCCGAACACCAAGCTCTGGCGCCGCTTCGGCTTCGGCAAGCACCTGGACCTGGTCATCACCGACTACCGCAGCTACCGCCCGGACCACCTCATCCCCGAGGAGGCCTTCCCCGGCACGGTGGTGATGGACCAGGCCACGCTCAACGCGGTGGCGCCCGGCCTGGTGGGCACGCTGCCCGCCGCGACCTTCGCGTACGTGGACATCGACGAGCCGCAGTACGCGAACCAGAAGGCCCTGGTCGCGCAGGCGGTGGAGGGGCTCTTCACCGCGGCGTACCAGAAGGCCGGGCTCATCGGGCAGGAGGCGCGCGCGAAGGCGCAGGCGGCCGTGAAGGGCAAGCTCGCGCTGCAGTACGTGAACGGCGTGCTCGCGCAGCTGGGCCAGGCGCCCATCGACCCCAGCGGCAAGGAGAAGGGCGTCGCGTACGTGCACTTCGCCAAGCTCAACGCCTTCAGCGACGTGGGCTCGCGCTACTTCGCCGTGAAGCCGCTCTACGACCTGTACGCGGGCTACCTCTACGCGCGCACGCAGGGCAAGAGCGAGAACGTGCTCGGCGCCGAGCAGCAGGCCTGGCTCTACGAGCAGCTGGGCAACACCGCCAGCACCTGGCGCGCGGTGGTCAGCTCCGTGTCGCTCACCAGCATGCCCCTGGACCTCAGCCAGAAGACCGACCTGGGCCTGGACCTGCTCAAGCAGAACTTCTACTTCGACGTGGACCAGTGGGACGGCTTCCCCAACCGCCGCGCCGAGCTGCTCGGGCAGCTGAAGGCGAAGGGCGCGCAGAACACGCTCTTCCTCTCCGGGGACATCCACGCCGCCTTCGTGAGCAAGATCGACGCGGCCAAGAGCAACATGGCGCTCACCGCCCCGGCCATTACGTCAGCGCCCATCCGCACGCTCATCGGCAACGCGGTGCAGAACACCGGCCTGCCCACCGGCAAGGGCACGCCCTTCTACGGCTACGTGGTCACCGGGCTGGACCAGACGCTGCGGGACAGCAACCCGGACATCGTCTACACGAACACCGACCACCACGGCTTCGTGCTGGTGGAGCTGGGCGCGCAGGAGGCCAAGGCCACCTTCCACCTCATCCCCGAGGCCGAGGTGGGCACCGACTACTCCACGCGCGAAGGCGAGCTCGCGGCGAAGTTCACGACGCAGGTGTTCACCTTCCCCAACACGCGCACGGCGTAGCGGCGTGAGGGGCGGGGTGGGGGCGCAGCGCCCTCACCCCGTTTCCCGGGGCGCGCTCAGCGCAGCTTGGCGCGCAGGGCCTTGGCGCGCTCCTGCGTGTCCGGGTCTCCCGCGGTGAGCTCCACGCTCTTGAGCCGCTGCTCGAGGCTGGTGGGCACCTTCGCCTTCAGCTTGCCCGCGGCCTCGAGCTCCTCGAGCTTGCCCAGCGCCTTGTCCACGATGCGCTCGCGCGGGTGGTCCAGCAGCGAGTCGAGGAAGTAGGCGTCCTCGGGCAGCTCCGGGTACTTCTCCAGGTAGTCGAGCACGCTCTGCACCCAGAGCTTGCGGTCGCCGGCGGCCTCGCGCACCTTCGTGAGTGCGTCCTTCTGCGCCTTGCGCTTGCCCTCGGGGTCGAAGGTCTTCGCGAGGCCCTCGGGCAGCTCGCCGCCGGTGAAGAGCGCGTCCGCGGCCTGCTTGTACTTCTCGTAGGTGGGGCTGCGCTCGATGCGCTGCTGCGCGGGGTCGTCCTGGCGCGAGTGGCTGCGGCTCTTGCCGCGCTGCGCGTCGATCTCCCGCCAGCTCTTGTTGCGCCGGCCGCTGAAGCCGCCGCCGTCCCCGTCCCTGCCGCCACCGTCCCTGTCGCGTGCCATCACGTCATCCCTTCTTGCGCGCCTGCCACAGCGCGGCGAGCCCGCGGGTCACCAGGTTGCGCACCGGCGCAAGCTCCTCGGGGACCAGCGGATGCTCCTCGTCGTGCTCCGCCTCGAACAGCGCGTCCTCGGCGTAGGTCGCGAGGGCCGCCGGCACCGGAGGAGCGTCCGGCGTCGGTGCGGTGGCCAGCGCCCCGGGCGGCACGGTTGCGACGCCCGCGGGCCAGCCCAGCTCCAGCATCGCGAACAGCTCGAAGAGGAGGTAGCGGGCGACGGCGTATCCTTCGTCCGTGAGCCCCGCGCCGTCAAGGGCACCCAGGAGCGGGTCCTGCCGGTTGTCGAACAGGTGCGTGAGCCGCTCGCGCGCGCGCACGTCCTCCTCGAGGTGGCGCGAGGCGGCCTCCACGAAGGCCGCGTCCGGCTCGCCCGGGGCGAAGGGGCTCGGCGCCGGGGCCTTCTCGCGCTTGGGGCGCGGCGGGCGCGGGCCTTCGTCCTCGAGCCGCACGCCCTTGCCCTCGGCCACCAGGTCCCAGAGCCCGAGCAGGTTCTGGTACATGAGCCGCGCCACGTCCGGGGAGGGGAAGCGCGGCGGGCCCTCGAAGAGCTGCGGGATGAGCTCGCTGGAGGAGGCGCCGTCCGCGTGCGCCTCCTTCATCAGCGCGAGCACCGCCTCGGTGTCGTAGGGGCTGCCGGCCAGCTCGAGCAGGCCGTCCAGCGTGGAGGCGCCCTCGAAGTGGTGGACGAAGTCGCTGCTCTCGGTGCCTCGTGGCTTCTTGCTCATGGGGTCCCAGGGGAAGGGGCGCCGGGCACCCTAGCGTCCGGGGGCGCAGCGCGCCACGCGCGCGGCGCGCACGCCCGCCTTCCATGGGCCAAATGTAGCGACGGCGGGCACGGACTGCCGCGCCGGCCCGCTGGCCCGGGAGGAGGCGGGCGGGCGGGCGCGCTGCTTCAGGGCGCGCAGTAGCTCACGGCGCGCAGTTCCACGCCTCCTTCCTGCAGCACCGGCAGGAAGAAGGTCATCCAGCCGTCGGGCCCCGCGGTGAGTCCGACGCCGGGGCGGGCGTAGGGGTCGAAGTCGAGGTCCGCCGTGCTCGGGGTGAGGTCCACGACCCCGGAGTCCTCGCCGCGGGCGAAGACGCGGCCGCGGGAGGTGCCGCGGATGCCAGTCGGGGAGATGCACTCCGGGCAGTAGGTCACGGTCTTCCATGCCACCTGCAACCCGCGCGGCGTTCCCAGGGCACGGAGGAACGCCGTGTCCGCGGCAACGTCATTCCAGGCCTCCGGCTCTCCGCCGTCGAAGAGGTTGCGGACCACGAAGAGTCCGGAGCCTCCGTCCGCGAAGGACTCCCGGTAGACGAGCACGGGCTGCGGGGGCCCCCCACTGCCGGGGTCTGCCGGAACGTTCGCCAGGTGGGCGTCGGTCTCCGAGAGCAGCTCGATGGTGCGCTCGCTGCCCACAGGCGCGAGCGCGCTGGAGAAGCGTTGCAGACGCAACGTGAACGCCATCCCCAGCTCGGGGGGCCATTCGCTCACCGCGAGGACGAAGCCGTCCTCGACACCCAGAACGCTCTTCGGGAAGAGCCCCGCCCCTTCGACGCGCACCCGCATCAGCGAGGTGCGCGGTGTGACGATGTTGCCGAGCGGGTCGGTGACGAGCCCCAGTACCTCGGTGGCATACGCCATGAAGGGAGTGCCGGCATCGGTCTCGTGGAACGACACCAGCACCTTGCTCCCGTCGAACGAAGGAGCGGTGCGCAGCGACCCATAGGGGAAGCCAGGCGTGGTGTTCAGCGACGAGTAGAAGGGCTCGCCGTCGTTGCCCCGCAGCAGGAGGCCCTCCGCGGAGAGCGGCACGTAGAAATCGGTGACGTCTTGCTGGCCCCGCCGCTCGTAGGTCAGGGCGATTCCCTGCGCTGTGTTCAAGAGCGCCGGGCCATCCAGGTAACCCGTTCCGGCCGGCTTCAAGGGCTCGGGCTCGGCAAGGGCCTCCAGCTGATCGTCGAAGCGGCGCAGGCTGAAGCCGCCGTCGCGTTCCTGCGCGAGCGCGACATAGCCGCCATCCATGCGCGCCACCGGGACGTTCCATGTCGAGCCTTCGCTGCGCGGAAACAGCGTGGCCCAGTGACGGTCCGTCTCGCCGTCGCAGTCGTTGTCCAGGCCGTCGCATCGCGTCTCGGCCGGCTCGTAGTCGGAGCCGTAGGACAGGGCGGTGCAGGTGGGCTCGAAGCCGCCGTCCTCGAGCCGCGCATGCGCCGCGCCTGCACAGACTCCCTGCGTCTTCTCGCAGGGCGGACCCACGGCGATGCCCGCATCGAGGTCGGAGCCTGCGTCGGTGTCGTCGCCCGCATCGGTGCCTGTATCGGTGCCGTCGCCGGCATCGCGGCCTGCGTCGAGCACATCCCCACCCGCGTCGCGGGTGGCTGAGTCCTCGATCGTCCCAGCGTCCTCGCGCAAAGTGGATGCCGTGCAGGAGAGCTGAACCGAGGCGGTGAGGAGCAGGGCTGCGGTGCTCCGCGCGAGGAGCGCAGCGGAAAGCGGGCGACGGTGCATCGGCGCAACACTAGCAGAACGGGCAAGGAGCGAGCTCCGCGAGAGCGCCGGTCTCCTCACTCGGACCTCCGTCGAGCTGCCCGAGGCGTGCCAGGGCTGTGCTCTGCGGCCGCACTCGCTCGCGCTGTGCTTTTCCTTCTCGGGTGAACGCGAGGCGAGAGGCCTCGCACCCCGGGCGCATGGTGCGGGGCGTCTCCGTGCGCCCACGCTCGGGGACATCCACCGCAGGACCCGAGAGGAGCCGCACGATGGCGAGCGCACGAGGAGCGAAGAGCCGCGGAGCAAGGAGGCCCGCAGTGAAGCGGGGAGCGAAGGCGAAGGAATCCGTCGTCCGCACCTACGCCGCGCCGCCCCGCGGCTTCGACGCGAGCAAGGCCAGCGAGCGCACCCGCCTGCGCTACGGCATCCCGCCCCGCCCGCGCGAGGCTCCGCTGCAGCAGTACTTCGACCGCGTGCTCTCGGCGCCCCTCACCGTGGTGGTGCCGAAGTTCCGGAGGCAGCCCGGTGTCGCCGGCCCGCTGGACCTGCCGCTCGCCCCGGCCCTGCCGCCCCAGCGCCACAACCACATGGGCGGCGCCACGGTGACGGCGCCCGCGGCGCAGGGGACGATGCGCTGGATCCAGGGCACCTGGACCCTCCCGCACATCTACCAGGCGCCCGTGGACGCGAACGCACAGGGCTGCTCCACGTGGATGGGCCTCTTCGGCGAGAGCTCCACGAGCAACCTCTTCGCGGGCTGGGACATCCGGGTGGCGCGCTCCGGCGCTCAGCTGCAGTACAGCTACGGGGTGTGGTGGCAGTGGTCGCCCGGGTCACGCCACGCCGTCACCAACCTGCCGGCCGAGCCGGGCGACGTGCTCTCGTGCGTCATCTGCCTCGACCTGGGCTCGCACGTGCGCGCGCGGCTCTACTTCCACAACCTCACCCGCCGCACCGTCTCCACCTTCTTCGTCACCGCGCCCTCGGGCACCGAGCTCACCGCGGACACCGCGGGCTGGGCGGTGGGGAACATGATCATCGACTTCGACGGGCCCTTCGTCGCCCGCTTCGGCGCGTACTACTTCGACGAGTGCAACGCGGGCACCACGGACAGCCCCGTCATCCACCACCCCGAACAGCCCGTGTTCCTCACCAACCTGGACGGCACCCAGGACCAGGCCATCCCGAGCATCCTCTCGGACACGATGGTGCGCATCGCGTACGCGGGACCCTGAGCCTCAGCGCCGCGTGCGCAGCGAGGTGCCGCCCCGGTCCTTCTGCGTGCGCGAGGTGGCGCGGCCCGCCGGGGCCGCGCCCTTCGCCGCGGCGCGCAGGGCGCCGAGATCGCGGCCCGTGCGCAGGTTGAGGTCCTGCAGCGCGCCGCCCGAGAGCGGCCGCTCCCGGCGCACCGCCTCGCGCGCGAGCTCATCTGCGCTGGGGGCCCGCTTACGCCGTGCGCCCTCGGGCCGCTCGCCCTCGGCGCGCCGTCCCGCACCGGGCGTGCCCTGGGAGAGGCCGAGCAGGGCGCGCGCCTCGGCGCTGCTCGCGCTCGCGGTGCGGCCCACGCGCGAGGGCGCGGAGGGGCTCGCCTTCACCTTGCGCGTCGCGGGGCCACTCGCGGGTGGCCGCGGAAGACGCGAGGGCTCTGGGAGCAGGCCCTGGGCCGCCGCGGTCTTGCCGGTGCGCTTCGTGCTGCTGCTCTTCTTCCTCGCTGCCATGGGGCCTCGCTCGCGAAGGGGTCCTGCTCGAAGGTAGGGCAGGAGCCCGGCCGCGGCAGACCTCCCGAGTGCTCGACGCGAGGGCAGGCGGCGGAGCGGGCCACGCTCCGCCGCTAGGCCGGGGCGCGCGAGAGGATGGCGCGCAGGCGCCGCGAGAAGAAGTCCACGACTGCGCGCACCCGCGGCGAGGCGAAGCGGTCCTTTGCGTACAGCAGGAAGATCTCCCCTCCGGGCTCCGGCTCGTAGGAGAGGTCCACCTCGGGGAGCACCCGCTGCAGGGTGCCGGCGCTCACCTCCCGCTCCACCGCCCAGTCGTAGACCAGGCCCAATCCCAGGCCCGCGACGAGCAGATCCTTGTACGCGAGGGGCTGGGACACCAGGGCCCTCGCGGGAAGGCGCAGGGGGCGGGCCTTGCGGCCCTTGCGGCGCACGTACCAGGGGTAGGGCTCGAGCGCGCCGTTGGTGACGAGCACTGCTCGGTGCTGCTCCAGCTCCTGCTCGTGGCGCGGAATACCGTGGGCCGCGAGGTAGCTGGGTGCCGCGCACAGCCACTGCCGGTCCGTGGAGCCGAGCCTGCGCGCCACGTGCGACGTGTCCGCGAGCGGCCCGATGCGGATCGCCACGTCGAAGCCCTCGGCGGAGAGGTCCACCACCCGGTCGCTCAGGTCCAGGGCGAGGGTGAGGCCCGGGTGCAGCGCGAGCAGCTCGGGGACGAGCGGCAGCACGTGGAGCTGCCCCAGCAGGTTGGAGACGCTCACCCGCACCGTGCCCTGCGGCGCGCGCGCCTGGTCCGAGACGCTGCGCTGCAGCGCCTCCGCCTCGCTCACCAGCCGCCGGGCCCGCTCGCGAAACAGCGCTCCGGCCTCCGTCAGCGCCATGCTGCGCGTCGTGCGCTGCAGCAGGAGCGCACCCAGCTCGCCCTCGAGCGCCTCCACCGTGCGCGAGACCCGCGACACCGACACCCCGAGCTGCAGCGCCGCGCGCGAGAAGCTGCCTGCGGCCACCACCGCCTCGAAGACGCGCATCTGCTCGAGCTGAACCATCCTCCGAGCGTGGCACTTTTGCGCTTCCTGCAAAAGTCCTTCGCCAAGAGCGCTGCGCTCCGGCGGCCCGTGAGCCGCTATCCCTTGCGTCGTGGGGGCCTTCCCCGCCTTCGACAGGAGACGGACATGGTGCAGCTGCTGCAGGACAAGGTGTGTCTCATAACGGGTGCAACGTCGGGCATCGGCGAGGCTGCTGCGCGGCTCTTCGCGGCCCAGGGAGCCCGGGTGGTGCTGGCCGGCAGGCGGGTGGAGCGCGGCGAGGCGCTTGCCGCGGAGCTGCGCCGCTCCGGTGCGCAGGCGCTGTTCGTCGCCGCGGACGTGGCCGTGGAGGCGCAGGTGGACGCGCTGGTGGGCCGGGCGGTGAGCGAGTTCGGACGCCTGGACGCCGCCTTCAACAACGCCGGCACGGAGGGCCGCTTCGCGCCGCTCCCGGAGAGCACCGCGGACGACTTCGATGCGCTCGTCGCGACCAACCTGCGCGGCACCTGGTTGAGCATGCGCGCGCAGGCGAAGCAACTGCTCGCCCAGGGCACGGGCGGCGCCATCGTGAGCACCTCCTCCTGGCTCGCGCAGGGGGGCTTCGCCGGGAGCAGCCTCTACTCGGCGACCAAGGGCGGCATCGATGCGCTCTCGCGCGCGGCGGCCGTCGAGCTCGCCGCGCACCGGGTGCGGGTGAACACGGTGCAGCCGGGCTACATCGTGACCGAGATGTTCCGGCGCTTCCTCGACCCGGAGGACCGCGTGGCCGGCCGCCCCTTCCTCGAGGCGACGCCCGCCCGGCGCTACGGCCAGCCCGAGGAGGTGGCGGCGCTCGCCGCGTGGCTGTGCTCGGACGCCGCCGCGTACGTCACGGGACAGAGCATCGCGGTGGACGGAGGGCTCACCGTGCCCGGCAACCGCCCGCCGCTCTGAAGCGCGGCGCCGCTCAGTGCACGAAGCTGCCGGGCCGGGGCGGCTGCGGTGCGGCGGCGCGCAGCGGCTGAATCTGGCCTCCCGCGGCGCGGCGGCGCGAGCCGCTGAAGACGATGTCCTCGGGGCGCTCGATGGGGCGGAACACCTGCAAGGGCTCGGCGCCGGCGAGGGCGAGCGGCGACCAGGCCAGCTCGTCCGCATCGCGCAGCGCCCCGAAGTCCAGCCCCGTCCACTCCTCCACTGCTGCCACGGTGACCTGGTAGCGCTTGAGGTGCAGCAGCTCGCGCCCCACCTTGTCCTTCTCCATCGGGGCCTGCTTCATGAGGAAGGCCACCACGGAGAGGTCGTCTCCGTCCGCCGTCGCGTCGCGCAGGGCGACCACCTTCCAGAAGGCCGCGGGGATCTGCGCGTCGCGCAGCGGTGGATCGTCGTCCTGCAGCACCGGCCCGGTGATGACGCACAGGCGGTAGGAGACGTCCGCCGCGCGCTCGAGCACCCAGTCCTCCAGCGCCGCCCACTCGTCCTGGTTGAAGTTCTCGTGCTGGGGCGCCGCGTTCGCGTAATAGAAGGTCGCGGCGTTCGCCTCGCGCGCCACCCGCACCGGCCCCCACAGCGCATCCTGGCGCCGGGTGAGGTGGCCGCGGTCCCACGCGTTGTTCGCGTAGTAGATGGGGCCGAGCTGCGCGGAGGCTGGCAGGCGCGGGTCCAGCAGCCAGGGCATCCCCTCGCGCCCCATGCGCACCATGCGAGAGGCGTCCACGTTGCACGCGCTGAACAGCGCCGTACGCCTGCGCGCATTCATCGCGAGCGAGTAGTGCACGTAGTCGAGCACGCGGCCCTTCTCGAAGGCGTCCTCGCGCAGGCGCGCCGTCAGCATGGGCAGGGGCACCTGGAAGCCGCCCCCGAGGAAGTCCGGGTCGTAGGGAATCACCAGCGAGGGCGCCGCGGCGAGCATCACCTCGAGCCCCGCGAGCCCGCCCGCGTCATCCGGCGCGCTCGCGGCCGGAGCCGGAGCGGGGAGGGTGGGGGTCTGCAGGCCCTCGCGGATGCCCACGCCGTCGAAGGCGGCGGCCACTGCGGCGAGCTTCTCCTCGAGCGCGGGGTCCTGGCGGAAGAGGCTGCGCGCGGCGAGCTCCACGCCGCGCCGGCTGTCGCCGAAGCCCGAGGTGCGCGAGAGGTACTGGGTGAGCGCGATGTAGAAGAGGGCCGCTACCTGCGCGGGCGAGAAGCACCAGTCGCCGGCCGCGTCCTTCGCGCTGAGCAGCAGGTAGGCCGCGCGGTTGTGGATGCCGCTGTTCACGTGCACGCCGCCCCAGTCGTGCGGGCGGTCCACCGGCAGCTGCCGGTACTCGTCCATGTGCGCGGGCTGGCCGCAGCGCGTGGGGTCGCGCAGGTCGCGGATGGGCACGCCCGAGGCGTCCAGCTCCTCGCCCATCTCCCAGCTCCAGCGCTCGCGGTCCGCGACGGCGAGGTTCGAGACGAGGATGCCGAAGATGTCCGAGTAGCTCTCGTTGAGCGCGCCGCTCATGCCTGCGTAGAGGAGGCGCGCGCTGTGGTCGGTGAGGCCGTGCAGTATCTCGTGCGCGACGACGTCCAGCGCCACCGCGTAGGAGACCAGCTCCTCGCCCACCTTGCGCTGGCCGTACACCATCTGGGTGCCGATCCACGCGGCGTTGCGCCACTCGGTGCCCGGCCCCGAGCCTCCCCACGCGCACTGGATGCTGGAGATGAGCGGCCCTCCCGCGTTGTCCAGCCCCTCGCGCTTGAGCACCTCGCGCAGGAAGCGCGCCACCTCCACCGCGTTCGCGTGCGCGCTCACGCCGGCGCTGCTCCAGGGCTCGGGAGGTAGCTCCACGTAGCTGCCCGGCAGCCCCTTGTCGTCGGTGAGCAGGTCGCGGAAGCCGAAGTCGTAGGTGTGCACGTTGAAGCGCGCGTCGTGCAGCTGCTTGCGCGCGCCCTCGGTGCTCGCGCCGAAGCGCCGCAGCTGGCCGCGCCCGTCGCGCGCCTCCTCCAGGCCGGAGTCATCCGCCGGAGCGGGGGCGGCCGGGGTGCGCGGCAGCGCGGGCGGCTCACCGAGCGGCAGCGGGAGGCCCTTGCCGTTGCCGCCGGTGCCGGGCCGCGGCTCGAGCGCGCTCTGGTTGCGCGGCAGCGCCGCGACCAGGCTGCCGTCGTGCGCGTCCACCACGAAGTCGAAGAGGGTGCCCTCGCGCGTCCAGACGTTCTCGGCCACGTACGCGAGGTGCCAGCGGCGCGCGCCCGGCTCGAAGTAGTAGTGCAGCCGCGGCACCGCCTGGCGCGCGCGCTCGCCGGCCTTCTGCGCCACCACGTCCATCGCCTGCGCGGGCGAGAGGCGCGCCACCGGGTCCACGCCCGCGGGCTCGCCGAGGTTCGAGTTGATGGCGAGCAGCTCGTTGCCCTGGTCCAGCTCCACTGTGACGAGCGAGCCGTACACCGGGATGCGCGAGAGCACCTGGCGGAACTTCACCGTGCGCGTCCCGGTGAGGGGCAGCACCTCGGTGCCCAGCGTCTGCAGCTCGCTCGCCTGGCCCGCCACGCTCACCGGCTCGAGCGAGGGGAGGCGCTCGCTCTCGAATGCCCGGCTCAGGTAGCGGCGCGCGGCGGCCTCGGCGCCCAGTGCGGAGAAGGGGAGCGCATCGCCGCCGGGCTCGATGCCGGCGAGCGGTGGCGGCCGCAGCGAGGCCGCCAGCTCGGCCTGGCCGTGGCGGTGGAAGGCGAAGCTCTTGAGTCCGTTGGCATCCATGACTATTTCCCTCTCGTACCCGGGGCGCAGAGGTGCGGGTGCGCGGCGTGCGCGCGGCGGGCGCGGCAAAGCTGGGGCCGGCATCTCGCGAAAGAAGCGGCGACCGGCGCGGCGCTGCGTCGGGTGGGCCGCCGCTGGAGCGGAGGCTCGCGGCCTCCTCCCGCGGCCCGTGCTCCTCCCGCACACCCGAGCGCGAGCCCGCTCCGCCGTGCGCTTGCCGCCACTGCGTGCGCGACCCCAGCGTGCGGCGCACGCCACGGCGTCCGCCATCTCCGATGGCCGCGGAGGAGCTCCATGCCACTGGCAGCCCTGCTCACCTCGCTCGTGCTGCTGCTGCTCGCGCCGGCACCGCTGACCTCGGTGTTTCTCCTGAGCTCGCTCCTCGCGCCCGTTCCGCTGCTGCACTCTGCGCTGCTGTCGCTGCCCGCGGTGCCGATGCTCACCTCGCTGCTCGCCGCACTCGCGCTGCGGCCTCACGTGCTGCTGCCGTTGCTGCTCGCCGCGTTCGTGCTGCTCTCCCTCGCCGCGGCCCGGGTGCCGGCGCTGGGCGCGCGCCTGCCGCGGCTCGCCGCGCTGGGCTGGCCCTACGTGCCCCTGCTGCTGCTCGCGCTGGGCGTGGGCGCGGCGCTCGCGCGGCTCCTCTTCCTCCTCTACGGCCTGGATGCGCCGGCGGCCGAGCGGCTGTGGCGCGCGCTCACGCTGGACCTCCCCGCGCTGCGCCCCTACGCCTGGCTCAGCCCGCTGCTGCCCCTGCTCGCGGTGAACGCCGCCGTGCTGGGGCTCGCGGCGCGCCTCGGCTCGCGCCGCGTCTTCCAGTGCGTGGCGCTGGGGCTGCTGCTGTTCGGGGCGGTGGTGGTCGCCTTCCCGCAGAGCGGCGAGGAGGCAGGGCCCGCGGGGCTCGTGCTGCGCGAGCGGGTGGGGCGAAGGCTCCTGGGGCCCGCGCTGCACGCGCCCGGCGCGCAGCTGGACCGCGCGAGCCTCATCGGGCTCGCCGTGCTGCTGCTCGCGCTCTACCGCCTGCTCGAGGCGGTGAACCTGCGCCACACCCTGCCCGCCCTGCAGGTGGGCGTCTTCGAGGAGCCCGGGGGCAAGCGCCGGCCCGAGCTCGAGCGGCTCACGGGCGAGTACGTGCTGCGCAGCGCGCCGCACGTGCCGCCGCGCCTGCCCGGCGGCTCGCTGGTGTACTGGCGCGAGCTGCTGCAGACGCCCGCGCTGGAGCGCACCGGCTGGGTGGCCACCGCCGCCTCCTTCCTCGTGCACGTGGTGGTGCCCCCGAGCGGCCTGCGCCTCAGCGCCACCGTGCTCGTCCCTCCACCCGCGCCCGCGCCGCCCCCGCGCCGCCGCTCCTTCCTCCTCGGGAGGCGTCCGTCCACGCCGCCCCCGGCGCCGCGCGTGGGGCTTCGGGTGCAGGTGACGGACCTGCGCTCCCAGCGCACGGTGCTCGCCCACACCTTCTGGGAGGCGAGCGCGGAGGCCGCCGCGGAGCAGGCCGCCTACGCCGCCGCCGAGGCCGCGCTCGCGCTCAGCCCCGACCTGCCGGAGTGGATGCGCTGGAGCGAGGCGGACGGCACGGCGCTGCGCGAGTACTGGCGCGGGGTGGCGGCGCTGGACGCGCGGGGGGAGGATGCAGAGGCCGCGCTCGCGCGGGCGGCCGGGCACTTCCGCGCGGCGTCGCAGCGCAGCCGGGGCAACGGGCTCGCCCGCCTGCAGCTCGCGGAGACCTGCGAGGCCCGGGGGGACTTCGTCTCCGCACTCGAGCTGTACCTCGAGCTGGAGGAGCGCTTCCCGCGCATGCTGCTCGCCCAGTACCGGCTCACCGCCACCTGCTCGGCCGTGGGCACCTGGGCGCCGTCCGTGCTCGCCCCCACGCCCGAGGGCTGCCGCGCGCTCGCGCAGCTGTGCGGCACGCTGCAGCGGCGCGGGCTCGCGAGCGCCGGGCAGTGCGCGCGCCTGGGCCAGGAGCCCCTCGCGCTCGAGCGCTTCCTCCTCGCGCTCGCGCACGCGCGGCTGCAGCGGCTGCACGCCACCGTGCGCTGGCGCGTGCTGGGCTGGAGCCTCAGCCGCACCTCGGATCGGCGGAGGCTGTGGCGCACGGTGCTGGGCTCGCCGCGGCGAAGGCGCGCCCTGCAGCAGGCACTCGCCGCAGCGCAGCTGTGCCTCGACCTGCGGCGCGTGGCGCTGGAGCCGGAGGAGCGGGGGCTGCAGCGCGCGTGGCGGCGCGACCGCTTCGAGCGGCGCGAGGCGAGGCTCTGCGAGGAGGCGCACCGGGCCACGCGCCTGGAGGCGGGCGGCTGGGCGGTGGTGCACTACAACCTTGCCTGCGCCCTCTCGCTGCGGCTCGCGCAGCTGCCCCCCACCGGAGAGGGCGGCGAGCAGCGCACGCGGCTCGTGGCCCGCGCGACGCGCCACCTCACCTGCGCGCTGCGCGACTCGCACGGCCCCTTCGCGAGCGGGCGGCTGTGGTGGCTCTGGAGCGACCCGGACCTCGCGCCGCTGCGCACCGAGGCAGGCTTCCAGGCGTGGCTGCGGGTCATCTCGCTCGGCGAGCCGCCGCCTCCCGCCCCGCGCAATGGGACCGGGCGCACGCCGCCGCGCCCCGAGCGGCGGGAGAGCCCCACGCGGCTGGGGCTCGGCAGCGTCAGCGCCTAGCGTCAGCCGAAGAGCGCGGGGGCGACGAGCGACTGCAGGTGCTCGAGGAGGAAGCGGTAGCTCACCCCGAGCCGCGCGGCCTCGGTGCGCAGGTCCGCGCCGCCCAGCACCTTGAGGGCGGACTGGCGTGTGGCGTGGAAGAGCCGGTCGTCCTCGCCGCCCGGGTTGAGCTGCTCGCCCCACTCGGCCACCGGGACCTTCGTGCGCATCCGGGCGCGCTCCTGGTAGTCCAGGTCCTGCAGCGGCGCGGGGGGGGGCGCACCGGCCGCCTCGGGACCGAAGTCGATGTCCCCGATGAACCGGTCCCAGGGCACGAGGCCGCTGCGGTCGAGCGGCATGTTCGCGAACACCGAGCGAATGGCGTTGATGACCAGCGGCTCGTTGGGCAGCCCACCGTGCGAGTCCTCGCGCACCGGCGGCACGTAGGCCCAGTAGCAGGAGGTGGGCAGCCCGGGGAGCAGCGAGGACTGCAGCAGCACGGTGCCGTCGCCGTTGCTCAGCTTGCCCGCGGGGGCGCGCGGCAGCGAGTGCACCGTCCAGTCGCCACTCGCATCCCGCTGCGCCGCGTGCTCGGTCTTGCCGTTGAGCCCCACGATGACCGTGATGCGCGAGCTGAAGCGCTGGGCCACGTCCAGGGCCTTCGCGCGCGTGAGCTCGTAGTGGCTGCGGGCAAAGCGCAGCAGCGTGTCGCGCAGCTCGGGCCGGTACAGGTTCGTCCAGGAGCTGCGGCGGTAGAGGTCCTCGCCCGTGCGCACCGGGTACTGCAGCGCGGTGGCGAGCCCCGGCAGGCGCGTGGGCCAGACTTCTGCCGGGGCGGGGATGAGGTTGAAGAGGCCGGGCAGGCTCGCGGCGGACTCGCGCAGCACCGCGTTGCGGATGAGCCAGTCGGCGGGCGTGCCGTTGCCATCCTCGATGACCCGCAGCGGCTTGAGCGCGCCCCAGAAGGGCGGGGCGATGAAGACGAGGTGGCCGATGGCGTCGTCGAACTCGCGCGTGGTGGCGAGCAGGCGCAGGAGCACGCAGCCGCCCATGCTGTGGGTGACGAAGTGCAGGGGCTTGCCGTCCTTGCGCAGCTCCAGCAGGAAGAGGCGCAGGCGCTGCGCCTCGATGGCGAGGCTGTCGCGCCAGTCGTAGTTGAAGCGCCCCAGCCCCACGCTGACGAGGTAGTCGCCGTAGTGCTCGCCGAGCACCGGCAGGTTCACCGTGGAGCGCGCGTAGACGAACTGGCCCTGGCAGTCCACGCTGCCCTCGGGCGAGAGCCGGTCGAAGGCGAGGTTGTCCACCTCGTGCCACAGCCCTGTGTCGACCCAGAGCGTGTCCTTGCGCTGCCGGTCGTACAGCTCGCTGCCCATGGTGCCGTGCAGCAGGATGGCCCGGCGCGCGGAGTTGCGGATGTCGTTGAGCCAGCCAGGCCACACCTCCTGCGCGTAGAAGTCTTGCTTGAGCAGCATGGTGTGGTCCCCCTCCAGAGTGAGCGGCTGCGCGGGCGAGCATGCCCGAGCGCTCCCACGGGCGCAGGGACGGCGTGGCACGGGCGCCGGGTGCTGGACGCTGGCCTTGCTCGAGGGGGTGCACGAGACGTCGGTACTGCCCCGCACGTCACTGGCAGGGAAAGGAGCGCGGAGGGGACGGGCTCCTTCCGCCCGTGCCCAATTCCGGCAGGGCGTCGCCGTCCGAGGCGCTCCGGGGATGCGTGAGAGGGGAGGGGTGTCGGGCGAAGTGCTGTGCGTCGCTAAATACGAACCTCGGGGGTTTTGAAAACTCCCGAGGTTTGTCGGCGCACCGACCTGCGACCGGCAGGGGCACCCCTCCGGCCGCGAAGTTGCGCGCGCCTGTTCTGAGATGTCGGGGGTTTTCCGGTAGGCCCTACCCTCCTCGAGGGCTCGGGTAGCCGGGAGCGGCCTAGATCGAGGCGCGGAGGGCGTGGACGGAACACTTCGTCCAGCGCCGTGCGCCCCCGGAGCGCCGCGCAGACCGACGCCCGTGCGCGCTCGGCAGGGCGAAGCTCCACCGTCCCGCCCGTCTCCTCCAGGGGCCGAGGAAGCGACCTGCCGTCGCAGCGGTGTGGTCCGCGGGCCCACCCTGCGCCCGGGCGCGCGGGCGGTGTATGAGAAGCGCCATGGCTTCGATTGCGTTCTCCACCATCAAGGGCGGCGTGGGTAAGACCACCCTGTGCGTGCACACGGCCGCGGCGCTCGCGGACGCGGGGCACCGGGTGCTGCTGCTGGACCTGGACCCCCAGGCGCACGCGAGCCTCGTCCTGGGACTGGAGCCCGGCGACCGCCCCTGCGTGGGCGACACCTTCGGCCCCCGCCCGCGCCACCGGCTCGACGAGGTGCTGGTGCCCGCGCCCAAGCGCCCCGAGCACCTCTTCATCGCGCCTGCCTGCCTGCGCATGGCGGCCATCGAGCGCGAGCTGTTCTCGTGGGGCCACCGCCTGCAGGCGCTGCCACGCGCCCTCAAGACGCTCTCCTGGACGCCGGACGTGGTGGTCATCGACACGCCGCCCAACATCGGCGCGTACACGGAGGCGGTGCTCGCGTACGCGGACACGGTGGTGGCCCCGGTGCCCACGGGTGCCTTCGCGCTGCAGGGGCTCGGGGAGATCGAGACCGCGTGGCGCGAGGTGCGCGACGGCGGGCGCGACGGCGGCACGCTGATGGCCGTGGTGAACCTGTGGGACCGGCGCACCACCGCGACGAACGAGGCGATGGAGGGCGCGCTCGCCGAGCTCAGCGTGCCGGTGGCCCGCGCCCGCGTGCCGCGCTCGGAGGCCATCAACCAGGCAGGGCTCGCGTACGAGGTCGTGTTCGACACGAGCCCGAATGCCACGGGCGTCGAGGAGCTGCGCGCGCTCGCGCTCGAGCTGGGCAAGAGTGTGGGGCTGGGCCGGCCCGCGGCGCGCTGAGCGGCGGCGCCCCCCTGGGTGCACGGCTGCACGCTGAGACACACTTCTTCACGATGGGGGCCGCAATGCGGGCGCCCTTTGGGCGTACTCCAGGTGGCCGCTGCTGCGGCCCTTCACGCCTGGACATGCCCACATGAACCTGCCCACGCTCGCCGTCCTGCTCTCCGTCGCGGGCGCCTCACCCGAGGCCCGGCCTTCCGTGCAGCGCCTGCCCGCGCGCCTCGTCGAGGGCACCTTCTTCGCGCGGCCGGTGACGCGCTCCGGCCGCACGCTCAACCTCTACACGGACACCGGCGGCGGGCTGTGGCTCACGCAGGCCGTGGCCCAGGAGCTGAAGCTCCCCACGCGCACCGAGGCGCAAGGAGAGGAGAAGCGCGAGGTGCTCACCGCGCTGCCCGAGTTCCGCCCCGGCCAGGGCATCCCCGCGCCGCTCGAGGGCACCTTCGGGGTGATGCCGAAGCAGGAGGGCTCACCGGTGCCGGCGGGCTGGGACGGAATGCTCGGGCAGGAGTGGTTCGCGGGGCGCGTGTGGACCTTCGACTATCCCCGCGGACAGCTGCTCCTGCACGCGAAGGCCCCGCCGATGGAGGGCACACACGTGGTGCCGCTGGGGTTCCGCGTGGGCAAGGACGGCAAGCGTGAGACGGCGTTCGCGCGCATCCAGGTGCAGGTGGACGGAGAGCCGCTGGACCTGCTCTTCGACACCGGCGCCCAGACGCGCCTCACTGCGGACGCGGCGAAGGCGCTGAAGGTGGCCGCGGGCGAGCGCGCCACCAGCTTCATCACGAAGAGCGTGGCGGAGCGCTGGCGCAGCCGGCACCCGGACTGGCGCTACGTGGAGGCGGCGGAGGCGGGCACCGGCGCGCCGATGATCCAGGTGCCGCACCTGAGCGTCGCGGGCCACGAGGTGGGCCCCGTGTGGTTCACGCTGCGCCCCGACCGCGCCTTCCACGAGTACATGGCGCAGTGGATGGACAAGCCGACCGAGGGTGCGCTGGGCGGCAGCGCGCTGCACTACTTCCGCATCACCGTGGACTACCCGGGCGCCCGCGCCCTCTTCGAGCGCTGAACGCGCGCTACACGGACGGGTAGAGCTGGCAGCCGTCCACGCGGATGTCCGCGCCGCTCACGAGGCTCGCGCGGTCGGAGGCGAGGAAGGTGACGACGTGGGCCACCTCCTCCACCGTGCCGAAGCGGCCGAGGGGGAAGTTCTCCTCGCGGAAGGCCTCGATGCGCTGGGGGTCCGCCTTCATGCGGCGGTCCCAGCTGCCGCCGGGAAAGAGGATGGAGCCGGGCGAGATGGAGTTCGCCCGGATGCCGTGCGGCCCGAGGTCGTGCGCGAGCGTGCGCGCGAACATGATCTCCGCCGCCTTCGCCACGTTGTAGGCGGGCTTGCTGCCGCCCACCACCGAGCCGGAGATGGAGGTGACGAAGAGCATCACGCCCTGCCTCCGCGCCTTCATGTGCGCGCCCGCCTCGCGCGCGAGCCGCACGCCCACCCCCAGGTTCACGTCCAGGGTGAAGTCCCACGCCGCGTCGTCGTCGCCCTCGCGGCTGCCGCCCAGGTTGTGCACCAGCACGTCCAGCTGGCCGAAGCGCGCGAGGGTCTCCTGCACGCTGCGCGCGGCGGCCTCGGGCTCGAGCAGGTCGAGCGAGAGCGCGTGCACCTCGGCGCCCTTCGCGCGCAAGGAGGCGGCGTGCGCCTCCAGTGCCTCCTTCCCACGGGCCACGAGCACGAGCCGGCACCCTTCCGCGGCGAGCCCCGCCGCGATGCCCGCGCCGATGCCGCGGCTCGCCCCCGTCACCAGCGCCACGCGTCCTTTGAGTCCCAGGTCCATGGCCGCGGAGGCTCGCGCGCGTGGGACCCTTGCGCAAGGCCGCGGAGGAGTAGGGTGGTCTCCGCAGGGGTTTCGTCCCCACGATGCAGGTGCGCCGCTGCACCCGGGAGAGCGTGAGCGCACGCTCAGGGAGCGAGAATGAACCGAGCAGGACTCCGCGCGCGTCTCGATGCTGAACGCGTTCGCCCCGACGCCTACAGCCTCGAAGGCGGCCACCCCGACGAAGCCTCGGTGCTGCGTCGCGAGGCCGATGGTCGCTGGTCCGTCTTCTACAGCGAGCGCGGGCAGGAGACCGGGCTCCAGCGCTTCGACACCGAAGCAGAGGCATGCCAGCACCTGCTGTCCCTGCTCCTGGCAGACGTGACCACACGTGCGGCCGGCCCGGACGTACTAGAACGTCGGTCCATGAGCCCGACCCACGCCCCGACCGCGCCCCCCACCGAGCTGGAGCGCCCCACTGCCGAGCAGATCGACGCCGCGGTGCAGCTGCTCGTGCGCACCACGCCCGCGGACGCAGGGGGCGGCTGGGTGCACCACGCGCCGGAGGACGGCGTGCTGCTGCGCTCGCAGCTGGATGCCGCGGGCCGACCGCAGCACCAGGAGCTGCACGTGCTCGGCGAGGCCTTCCTCTGGGACCGGGGCGAGGGCGTGCGCACGGGACGCTCGGAGTGGCGGCCAGGCGCGGTGCCGCATGCGGTCGCCGACCCGCGCGTTCTTCCGGACCGGCTCGCCATCGCGGTGCGTGCGCTCGCGCCGTACTCCGGCACGGACGCGCTGCTGCTCAACCTGCGCTCGGAGCTGACCCAGGCCCAGGCGCGCGTGCCGCGCGGGGCCAGCAGCACCTCGTACTACCCGCGCGAGGGGCTCGTGTACCTCGTCATCTTCCTGCTCTTCGCGGTCGCCTTCGTCGTCGCGCTGGTGTGGGCGATGGGCGGGCAGCTGAGCCGGGCCGAGTAATCCCCGACGCGCTCACGCAGCCACTGCCCCTTCACCCAGCAGCTGCGCGTAGCGGCCGCGGCGGGCCACCAGCTCCGCGTGGGTGCCCGCCTCGACCACGCGGCCCCCATCCAGCACCACGATGAGGTCCGCATCGCGCACGGTGGAGAGCCGGTGCGCGATGACGAGCACGGTGCGCCCGCGCATCAGCGCCTGCAGGCCCGCGCCCACCGCGGCCTCGCTCGCGGCATCCAGCGCGCTCGTGGGCTCGTCCAGCAGCAGCAGGCTCGGGCGGCAGAGGAAGGCGCGCGCGAGCGCGAGGCGCTGGCGCTGCCCACCCGAGAGCCGCGCGCCGCGCTCGCCCACCGGCTCCTCGAGTCCCTGGGGAAGCTCGCGCACGAAGTCCTCCGCGTGCGCGAGCCGCAGCGCCTCCCACAGCTCGGCGTCCGTGGCGTGGGGCCTGGCGAAGAGCAGGTTGTGGCGCACGGTGCCGCTGAAGAGCACGGGCTCCTGCGGCACCCACGCGGCCTGTGCGCGCACGCTGCCCACGCGCAAGCCCGACAGCGGCTCCCCGTCCCACAGCACGCGGCCGCCCGAGGGGTGCACGAAGCCCAGCAGCACGCTGAAGAGGGTGCTCTTGCCCGCGCCGCTCGCGCCCACCAGGGCCACGCGCGCGCCGGCGGGCACCCGGAAGCTCACGCCCGCGAGCGCGCGGCGCCCGTCCCCGTACGTCACCTCCAGGTCCTGCACCTCGAGGGCGCCGGTGAGCGGCGCGGCCTCGGCGCCCACGTCCGGAGGGCTCTCGGCGTCCACGAGCGAGAAGAGGCGCTCGGCGGCGACCAGGCCCGAGAGCACGTGGTTCGCGGTGGCGCTCAGCGCCTTCACCGGCCCGTAGAGCAGCAGCACCGCGGCGAGGAAGGAGAGCAGGCGCCCGGCGAGCTCGGGGTCGTGCGCGACGGCGCGCGTGCCGTAGCTGATGGCGAGCGCCACGCCGCCCACCCCCAGCACCTCGAGCGTGGGGCTGGTGATGCCGCGGATGAAGAGCGAGCGGCGCATCGCGCGCAGGTAGTGCTCGCTCTCGGCGTCGTAGGCGGCGAGCGCGCGCGCCTGGCCCCCGTAGGCCTGCACCACGGTGAGGTTCTGCAGTTGCTCGGCGGTGAGGCGGGTGAGGTGGCCGAGGCTCGACTGCGAGCGGTGCGCCACCTTCTTCAGCGACTTCGCGAAGCGGGTGATGGGCAGCACCGTGAAGGGCACCACGATGAAGGTGAGCAGGAACAGCTTCGCGTCAATGACCAGGCAGGTGACGAGCAGCGAGAGGACCTGGAGGCCGTCCTTCAGGTACGAGCCGAGCGCCTGGGTGACGGCGAACTCCACCAGGGGCACGTCGCCGGTGAAGCGGTGCAGCAGCTCGCCGGAGTGGCGCTGCTCGAAGAAGGCGGGGGGCTGCGCGAGCAGGCGCTGGTAGAGGTCCTCGCGCAGGTCCGCCATCACCCGCTGGCCGAGCCGCTGCATGAGGCCCCCCTGCAGGAACTGCGCGAGCGCCTTCACCGCCGCCACGCCCACCAGCAGCAGCGGCAGCACGCGCAGCAGCGCGCGCCCCTGCATGTGCATCCCCGCCACGCTCACCGGCTGATCCGTGAGCACCGCCTTGAGCAGGGGGCCCACCAGGTAGGCGTAGGCGCTGGCGGCGGCCGCCACGGCGAGCGCGGCGAGCGTGCCGCCGAGCAGGAGCCGGCGGTAGGGCCACACGTGGCGCAGGAGCCGGCGGTAGACCTGGGGGGAGGGGCGGGGACGGGGGGCCACGGCGGCGCGCACTTTCTCACATCGAGCAGTGCAAGGCGCCCTCCGTGCGGGTGGACAGTCGCGGGAGCTCACCTGGCTGCCCCTCGAACCGCCCACCTCGTTCCAGGCGACGTTCATTGTCCGGCCCAGCTCCTGCACTCACTTTTCAGGTGCCATGGAGACCAACAACGAAAAAGAGGCACTCTTCAGCGCAGGCTGCGAGCCCGTCGTCGAGGACGAGGAGCGGCGCCGCTTGCTGTGGCTGATGGCGGAGTACTTCCGCACCGTCGGCTACACGGACATCAAGGCGCGCCTCCCGGGCTTCATGCCTCCGCCCGTGCTCTCCGGCACCATCGAGGACCACCGCCCCGACTTCACCTGCCGCCAGTCGGACACCGCCCGCACCCCCATCATCCTGGAGATCGTCACCCCGGAGATGGTGGAGGACCCGGCGGCCGAGAACCGCTGGAGCCTCCTGTCCAGCGCCGCGAAGCTCTACAACGCCGAGCTGCACTTCGTGGTCCCCAAGTGGGCCTCCAGCGGCGCGGTGGACCCGGTGCTCAAGCGCCGGCTCGCCCGCATGGAGCTGACCCCCAACCGCGTCTGGACGGTCTAGCAGGCGGGCTGCACCCTCTGGATTGCCCCGCGATTTCCCTGCGTTATAGTGACCCAGGCCTATAACCAGCGAAAAAGCTGAGAGAATCCAGGGGTTTGAGGGAATGCCAGCAGCGGCAGGACAGAAGCGCGACTACTACGAGGTGCTGGGCGTCCAGCGGACCTGTGCAGCCCAGGAGCTCAAGAGCGCCTTCCGCAAGGTGGCGCTGCAGTACCACCCGGACCGCAACCCGGGGAATCCAGAGGCCGAGGAGAAGTTCAAGGAGGCGAGCGAGGCGTACGAGGTCCTGAGCGACCCGGACCGCCGCGCGAAGTACGACCGCTTCGGCCACGCGGGCAACCCCTTCGGTGACATGGGCGGCGCCGGCGGCTTCCACGGCGTCAACATCAACGACATCTTCGGGGACATCTTCGGAGAGATCTTCGGTCAGCAGCGCGGCGGCGGCCGCCGGGCGACCAACCGCGGCGCGGACCTGCGCTACAACCTGGAGATCTCCTTCGAGGAGGCGGCCTTCGGCTGCCGTCCCAAGGTCCCCATCCCGCGGCCCAAGAGCTGCGAGACCTGCAAGGGCACCGGCAGCAAGAGCCAGGCGGCCCCCAAGACCTGCAGCACCTGCGGCGGCTCGGGCGAGCTGCGCTTCACCCAGGGCTTCTTCGCGGTGAGCCGGCCCTGCACGGACTGCCACGGCACGGGCAGCATGGTGGCCGACCCCTGCAAGGTGTGCCGCGGGGCGGGCAAGGTGGCGGGCGAGGAGGTGCTCGAGGTGCAGATCCCCGCCGGCGTGGACAACGGCACCCGCGTGCGCCTCTCCGGGCAGGGGGAGCCGGGCGAGCGCGGCGGCCCCCCGGGAGACCTCTACGTGACGGTCATCGTGCGCGAGCACCCGCTCTTCCAGCGCGAGGAGTACGAGGTGTTCTGCGAGGTGCCCGTCTCCTTCGCGCAGGCGGCGCTGGGCGCGAAGATCGACGTGCCCACCCTGGACGGCAAGGTGAAGATGACCGTGCCGGCCGGCACCCAGACGGGCAAGGTGTTCCGCCTCAAGGGCAAGGGCATCCCGCACCTGCACAGCCAGCAGCGCGGCGACCAGCACGTGCGCGTGGTGGTGGAGACCCCCACCGAGCTCACCGGCAAGCAGCGCGAGCTGCTCGAGAAGTTCGCCGAGCTGTCCGGCGAGGACACGCACCCGCACTCCAAGACCTTCTTCGACAAGGTGCGCGAGCTGTTCGGCTAGCGGCAATGGCCCGCGCGGCGCGCGCGTAGGGGAGGGGACGGCAGGCCGGCTCCAGTCAGGAGAGGGCCCGCGTCCCCTCTTCCCTTTCGTGGAGCCCGCCATGCCGCTGCCTGCTGCTCTCGCCCTCGCGCTGCTCCTGAGCGCTCCACCGTCCGCTGGGCCTGCTCCGGACGCAGGCAGCACGCCGGCCGCCGTCTCGCTCACGCCCGGGATGGTGCAGGCGTCCGCGGTGCCCGAGCGGCCCTGGGTGGAGCAGGGCTCGGACGGCACGCAGCACCTCAACTTCGACGTCGCGCTGCAGGGCCGCGCCCCCGTGCCCCTGCACGTGGTGAAGGTGGAGATGGACGTGCGGGACGCCGGGGGCGCCGTGCGCTGGAGCCGGCGCCTCGAGTCCAACGGCTTCAGCCCCAGCCTCGCGGTGGCTGCGGTGAAGGAGCTGCCCGCGAAGGGCCGCGTCTTCCTCTTCAACCCCTTCCACACCCTGCCGCCGCGGCTCGCGCTCTCGGCGCTGCACTACCGCTTCACGCTCGCGGACGCGGGCGAGGAGCACGAGGTGACGGCGGAGCTCACCGTGCACCCGCGCCTCTTCGCCCAGGCCACCCGCCTGCAGCTGCCGCTGCGCGGGCGGATGTTCGTGCACTCGGGCCACGACTACCTCGCGCACCACCGGCGCCGCGACCTCGGCCACCCGGTGCTGGGCGTGCTCGGCGTCACCACCAACAGCGGCCGCTACGCGCTGGACCTGTGCGCGGCGGACGCGGCCGGGCGCATCTTCCGCGGCGAGGGGCGCGCGAACGAGGACTGGCTCGGCTGGGGCGCGCCGCTGTACGCGCCCGGCGCGGGCACGGTGGTGTACGCGTCCGGCGACCGGCCGGACAACCGCGTGGGCGGGCCGCCCTACAACCCGGACCTCGAGCAGCTCAAGGCGCACCCCTGGGACAACGCGGGCAACGTGGTGGTCATCGACCACGGGCACGGCGAGTTCAGCCTGCTCGCGCACCTGCAGCAGGGCAGCGTGCGCGTGAAGGTGGGCGAGCGCGTGAAGGCGGGGCAGCCCGTGGGCCGCGTGGGGATGAGCGGCGATGCGTACATCCCCCACGTGCACTACGAGCTGCGCGATGGCCCCGCGGCGAGCTTCGGCAGCGAGGCCGTGGAGGGCCTGCCCGCGCGCTTCGGCGACGTGCGCCGCGTGCAGGGCGCCGTCGCCGCTCCCCCCGTGCTCACCGCGGTGGACAGCGGCGAGTACGTGGAGAGCGCGGCGCGCTGAGTCGCGCGACGCACAGGCCTCGCGCTCGGACTGCTGCAATGCCGCTGTCGATTGCCGCGTGTCCTCGCAACGGCGCGGCAGTCCTCGTGCGCATCCGCAAGCTTCGGGATGTCGCCGCCGAACGGGTGCGAGAGAGTGGCGCGAGGGGCACGGCCTCGAGCAGGAGAGGCCGGGAGGGGACGGGGCTTCTCCGGGTGGGTGAAGCCGTCCACGACGCGTGGACTCCCGTCCCGAAAGGAGACGCCCCTCCCGGGCGCGGACGGGCGCGCGATGCAAAAACGTAAAATCCTATTTTACGTTTTTGCGCCGCGCAGCCTTCGGCTCCCGAGGGGGCACGCACGCAGAGTGAAGCGAGGCTCGGCGGGCGAGCGCTTCGTGCGTGGAGCAGAGCTTTCACTCCACGCGAAGGCCCGAGCGGCGCGGGGCGGACGTGGAAGGCAGCTTCATTCCAGGCGTGAGCAGGACGGCGCGAGGGCGTGGACACCCGCGTGTCACCCCTGAGCGCCGCGGAGCCGGCGACGCCCCTCCGCGAGCGGCCTCAGCGCTCCGCCACCCTTCCCGTCTTGACGCCCCCTCAGGCCGCAGCGGGCCCGCGCTCGCTACCGGCAGCGCGAGCCCCGCGATGCGTCACGGAGCGGGCGTCGGAGTGGACGCGTCCGGCGCCGGCGCTGCGGTCGGCGTGACGAGCGTGGACAGGTCCGCCGGCGCCGCGGCCTTCACCGGCTCGGGCGCGCACTCGCCGGAGCCGGAGCCTCCCTTGCCGGAGGCCTCGGCGAGCGCGCCCTTGAGCTTCGCGGCCGGAGGCGTGCAGGCGGGCGCTGCCGCTGCCACGGTGGTGCGCTTCACCTTGGGCGAAGCGGCAGCGACGGGCGCCGCGCCCGCCGGAGGCGCGTACATCACCGGCGGGTAGACGGGCACCACGTCGGTGTGGCCCGAGGGCGCAGTGCTCGCGGGGGACTTCAGGTCTCCCTTGAGGCTGCCGCGCAGGTTGCTGTCCGTCAGCGAGCGGCCCGTGCCGGTGCTCGTGGCGGTCGCCGTGGCGGTGGCAGTGGGGCCGGGGCGCTTCGCGGACTCGCCGAGCGCCTTGGCCATCTCCTTGCCGTTCTCGCCCAACTGCGTGGCGAGCAGCTTGCCGTTCTCGAGCAGCTGGGCGCGGTCGCGCTCGGCGCTCGCGCGCAGCGCCTCACGCTCCTTCTCCGAGCCCTCGCGGTCCTTGTCGGCGCTCGCGCGCAGGTACTCGCGTTCCTGCACCAGCTGCGCGACCTGCGCCTGGCGCTCCTTCTCCAGCCGCGCCTCGGCCGCCTGCCGCTCCTGCTCGAGCCGCGCCTCGGCGGCCACGCGCTCCTGCTCGCGCCGGGCCTCGGCCGTCTGGTGCTCGCTCTCGAGCCGCGCCTGCAGCGCGTCGCGCTGCTGCGAGACCGTGGACAGCTGCGACTGGGCCTCGGCGAGCTTCTGCGCCACGGCGTCCTTCTCGGCGTTGAGCGCGAGCGTCGCCTGGGTCATGCAGGCCTCGAGCACCTCCTTGTCCGAGGCGCGCTCGGGCGCGGGCTCTCCGCGGCCCCACGCGGCGAGCGCGCGCGACTGCCAGCGGTAGTCGTCCTGCGCCACGCACTCCTGCACGAGCCGGGTGAGCCGGTCCTCGCTCCAGGTGGGCGCGGGGCGGGCGCAGGGGCCCACCTCCTCCTTCAGCTGTCCGGGAAAGCGCTTCGTCTCGCGCACCCAGCATCCGTCGCGCTGCAGCACCTTCGTGGAGGCGCAGCCGCTGCCCAGCGCGAGCAGCCCCAGCATCCCAGCGATTCCGATCCGCATGCCGATCCCCTTCCCCTAGACGCCCCGCCGGCCCTGACCAGGGCATGTGTGCACTCGCCCCGACGCAGGCTCGTGCGGGCGATTCACGGGCCGCCCGAAGGATGGGCGGGATGTCGGGTGGGGGACGGCGCGCGCGCTGCGCAGCCGACAGTGAACCGGGCACCTGTCGGCGCGACGACACGCGGGGCGCCCGCTACGCGCCCGGCTGCAGCTGCGCGCTCGCGGCGAAGGTGGGCGCGCGGCGAAGACGCGAGGCCTGCTCGTACGCATAGGCGAGCTTGAGCAGCGTGGGCTCGCTCCAGGCGGCGCCGAAGAAGGACACACCCACCGGCAGCCCGTGCACGTAGCCCGCAGGCACGGTGATGCTCGGGTAGCCCGCGACGGCGGCCGGCGTGGAGCTGCTGCCCAGCCAGTGGTCGCCGAGCACCAGGTCGATGGGGCCCGGAGGCGCCTGGGTGGGCGTGACGAGCGCATCCAGCCGGTGCTTCTTCAGCACCGCGTCCAGGCCCAGCATGCGCGCGTTGCGGCGGCAGGTCTCGAGCGCCTTCTTGTACCTGGGGTCGCTGAGCGGGCCCTTCTTCTGCGCCTGCTCGAACAGCTCCTGCCCGAAGAAGGGCATCTCCTTCGCGCGGTTCTTGTCGTTGAAGGTGATGAGGTCCGCGAGCGTGCGCACGGGCGACTGCGGGCCCAGCTCGGCGAGGTAGGCCTCGAGGTCCGCCTTGAACTCGAAGAGCAGCACCTCGAACTCGGCGTCGTCGAGCTTCGCGGCGTTGGGCAGCTCTTTGAGCTCCACGATGACCGCCCCGTGAGCCTTCATCACCGCGAGCGCCTCGTTCGCCCGCGCATCGGTGTCCGGGTGGTAGCCGAAGAAGCGCTCGCGCGGCACGCCGATGCGCGCGCCCTCGAGCCCCTTGGGGTCGAGGAACTTCGTGTAGTCCGGGTGCGCCTTGCCCGCGCTCGCGGCGGTGGCCTTGTCGCGCGGGTCCACGCCCGCGAGCACCGAGAGCAGCGCCGCGGCGTCCGCCACGCAGCGCGCCATGGGCCCCGCGGTGTCCTGCGTGTGCGAGATGGGGATGATGCCCGCGCGGCTCACCAGGCCCACGGTGGGCTTGAGCCCCACCAGCGAGTTGGCGGCGGAGGGCGAGACGATGGAGCCGTCCGTCTCGGTGCCCACGGCGACGGCGCAGAAGTTCGCGGCGGCGGCCGCGCCCGAGCCGGAGCTGGAGCCGGACGGGGTGCGGTCCAGCGCATACGGGTTGCGGCACTGCCCGCCGCGTCCGCTCCAGCCGCTGGAGGAGTGCGTGGAGCGGAAGTTCGCCCACTCGCTCAGGTTCGTCTTGCCCAGCAGCACGGCGCCGGCGGCGCGCAGGCGCTCGGCCACGTGCGCATCGCGCAGCGGCTTCGCGTCCACCAGCGCGAGCGAGCCCGCGGTGGTCTGCATCTTGTCCAGCGTGGCGATGTTGTCCTTGATGAGCACGGGGATGCCGTGCAGCGGCCCGCGCACCTTGCCCGCCTTGCGCTCCGCGTCCAGCTGCTCGGCGAGCGCGAGCGCGTCCGGGTTGAGCTCGATGACCGAGCACAGGGGCTGCGGGCCGGTGCGGTCCAGCGCCCGGATGCGCGCGAGGTACTTCTCGGTGAGCGAGCGCGCGCTCTCGCGCCCCGCCTGCATGCGCGCCTGCAGCTCGGCGACCGTCACCTCCTCGAGCTCGAAGCGCGCGGCGGCGGCCGCAGGTGCCGGAGCTGCGGGAGCCGCAGGCTGCGGCGCCGGCGTCTGGGCCCGCACGTCCAGCGCGGCGAGCGCGCCGGCAGCGGCGGTGGCGCCCAGCAGCGTGCGGCGGCTGAGCGAGGGGAGCGAGGCGTCACCGGGAGAGGTCGGCTTCTTCATTCGCAGGCATCCGGGGTGTGGGGAGGCGCTCGACTAGAGCAGCGCGCAGGGCAGGCGCACAAGGCGCACGGCGCGGCCCCCCTTGCTCGCGCCCTCTGCGCATGACACAGGTGGACGCTTCGACGGCGTGCGGGAGGTGTGGTGTGCAGGACGACGACAAGCCGGAGCGCGTGCGCTTCGGCAGGGCCCAGAAGTTCCGCCTCTCCGCTCGCGGCGCCGAGGCCGCGGCCGCGTACGCAGAGATGATCCAGCAGGCGCGCTCGGGCAGCGGGCGTGCCCAGTTCGACGCGGCCCGCAGCGGCTGGGGCGCCGCGCTGGGGCTGCAGGCCGAGGACGGACTCTTCCTCGCCGACTTCGCCGACGGAGAGCGCACGCTCGCCGAGGCTGCCCGCAGCCTCGAGGGCTGCGGCACCACGGCGAAGGAGGTGAAGGCCGCGGTGGAGCGGCTGCTCGCGCTGGGCATGATGGAGCCCGTGCCGGCCCCTCCCGAGCCGGTCGCCCCGCCGTACCGCCGCTGGTAGGCCCGCGCGCGCAATGCCCGAGCGGCTCGCCGTGGTGCTGGACACCAACGTCGTGCTGGACCTGCTCGTCTTCGACGACGCGCAGGCCCGGCCGCTCCTCACGGCCCTGCAGGAGGGAGCGCTCGAGGCGTGGGCGGACGCACGCACGCTCGAGGAGCTGCGCCAGGTGCTGGGCTACGCCTCCTTCGGATTGGACGCCGCCGCCCAGGCGGCCCTCCTCGCGCGCTACGGGGCGCTGGTGCGCGTGGCGCCGCCGATGGGCCCCGAGCAGGGTGCACGTGGGGAGCTGCCGCGCTGCGCGGACCGCGACGACCAGAAGTTCCTCGAGCTCGCGGCGCGCGCGGGCGCCCGGTGGCTGGTGAGCAAGGACAAGCAGCTGCTGCAGCTGCGCGGTTGGAAGAGCCTGCCCTTCCTCATCCTGCGCCCGCCCGAGGCGGCAGCGCGCCTCGGGCCCTGAGCGCCGCGCTCAGGCGTGCGGTGCGTCGGGGGCGGGCGCGCGCGGGACGTACGGGATGCGCACGGGGGCGGGCGCGCGCGGCGGCAGCGCGCCGCGCCGGGGCCCTGCGCCCAGCGGCGTGCCGAGCGGCCGGCCCGAGAGGGCCTCGAACTCGTAGGGGTCGTGCGAGCAGAACACGCGCACCTCGTGGCCGTGGCGCGCGGTGAGCTCGCGCAGCCGCCGCTGGTTCCAGCGCCGCGCGCGGTGGTCCTTGTCCATCACCCACTGGTAGGCGGCGAGCCCCGGCGTGCAGCGCGGGCGCCGCGGGTCCTGCTCGTCGTGCCAGAAGTAGGCGTCTCCGGTGAGCAGCAGCCAGCCGCGCTCGCTGCTGCGCACGGCGACGCCCGTGTGGCCCAGCGTGTGGCCGACGAGCGGCACCATCAGGAGCTCGTCCGCCACGTCCGGCGACACGCCCTCCAGCGCGCGCACCGCGTCGAAGCCGAACCAGGTGTCCCCCTCGCCCGCGCTGTACGTCGTCCAGCGCCGCTGGGTGTGCGCCCACTGCTGCGGGCGGTAGCGCATGCGGTCCAGCAGCGTGCGGCGGCGCAGCGCCTCCGCGCGCTCACGCTCGAGCAGGTGCACCCGGGCGTAGGGGAAGTCCTCGATACCGCCCGCGTGGTCGAAGTCCATGTGCGTCATCACGATGTGGCGCACGTCGCTCGCGCGAAAGCCGAGCCGCTCCAGCTGCCGCAGCGCCGTCATCTCCTCGCGGAACTCGGGCGCGTTGATCGCGAGGAACACGCGGCTCAGGCGCTTCTTCGGGTGGTACACGTCCCCCAGCCCGAAGCCCGTGTCCACCAGCACGAGGCCCTCGCGCGTCTCCAGGGCAAGGCAGTGCACCGAGAGCCGCGCGCGCAGGCCGTGGCTGTGGCCGTCCATCAGCGCGCCGCCGAGCGGGCACTCCGAGATGCAGTTGAGGTGGTGCACGCGCATGGGGCCTCCAGGCTCACGAAGCGGGGTGGACTCCTGACGTGTGCACTCGCGGACAGCGGGCCAACCCGGACCGCCTCCCGAGCTCCCTCCCGCGCCGGGGGAGCAGCCGGGAGGGCGCCTGGAGGGCGGTGCGCCCGGTGCCGCCCAGCAACGCTGCGCGTCACCCAGGCGTGGACTTCAGTGGACCCCGGGGGGCGAGGGCATAGATTGCCCTCCTCCATCCCTGCGTCTGCCCAGGAGGCCTGCCCGTGTCGGAACGAGAGCTGCTGATGATCCCCGGTCCGGTGGAGTTCGACCCGGAGGTGATGCGCGCGCTCGCGCGGCGCACGCTGAGCCACGTGGCGCCCGAGTTCATCCAGATCTTCGGCCGGGCGCTCGCGCGGCTGCGCGAGGTCTGCCTCGCCCCGAGCGCGCAGCCCTTCGTGGTGGCCGGCAGCGGCACGCTGGCCATGGAGATGGCGGCGGCGAACCTGGTGGAGCCCGGCGAGCGCGCGCTGGTGGTGAACACGGGCTACTTCAGCGACCGGCTCGCGCGCATCCTCGAGCGCCACGGCGCAGAGGTGGTGCAGGTGCGCGCGGCGCCCGGCGACGCGCCCGACGTGTCCGAGGTGGAGCGCGCGCTCGCCTCGGGCCGCTTCAAGGTGCTGACGGTGACGCACGTGGACACCTCCACGGGCGTGCTCGCGCCGGTGGAGCCGCTGGTGCGGCTCGCGCACGCGCACGGAGTGCTGAGCGTGGTGGACGGGGTGTGCGCCACCGCGGGCGAGACCTTCCACCAGGACGCGTGGGGCGCGGACGTGTACTTCACCGCGAGCCAGAAGGCGGTGGGCGTGCCGCCCGGGCTCGCGCTGCTCACCGCGTCCCCGCGCGCGCTGGCGGCGTGGCGTGCGCGGCGCCGGCCAGTGGCCTCAGTGTACGCGGACTGGGCCGAGTGGCTGCCCATCATGGAGGCCTACGAGGGCAACAAGGCCTCGTACTTCGCCACCCCCGCGGTGAACCTCGTCTGCGCGCTGGACGTGAGCCTCGGGCAGCTGCTCGCCGAGGGGATGGAGGCCCGCTTCGCGCGTCACGTGCGCATGGCGCGCGCCTTCCGCGCCGGCTGGAGCGCGCTGGGGTTGAAAGCCCTGCCCGCGCGCGAGCCGCTGCAGGCGAACACGCTCAGCGCGCTCTACTACCCGGAAGGGGTGGACGCGGGCCTGGTGGCCGCGGCGCGCGCCGAGGGCGTGGTGCTCGCGGGCGGCCTGCACCCGGAGCTCAAGACGCGCTACTTCCGCGTGGGCCACATGAACGCGGTGAACGCCTCGGACGTGCTCGCCACGGTGGGCGCGGTGGAGCGGGCGCTCGCGCGCGTGGGCTACAAGGGCGCAGCGCCCGGCGCGGGCGTGGCCGCCGCGCAGGCCGCGCTCGTCGCATCCGCGCCGCAGCGCTGATACACCGGCCCTCTCCCCGCCTTCCCCGGACCTCCCATGCCCTCGCTCTCCCCCTGCCTCGTGTGGCTCGACCTCGAGATGACCGGGCTCGACCCGAACAGCTGCGCCATCATCGAGGTGGGCGTCATCCTCACCGGCGGGGACCTGCAGCCGGTGGCGGAGCTGGAGCGCGTGGTGTGGCAGCCCGAGGAGGTGCTCGCGCGCATGGAGCCGGTGGTGCGGCGCATGCACACCGAGAACGGCCTGCTCGAGCGCGTGCGCGCCTCGGACGTGTCGCTCGCCAACGCCGAGCGCGACGTGCTCACCCTGCTCGCGCGCCACTGCGCGCCGGGCGAGGGCATCCTCACCGGCAACTCCATCCACACCGACCGCGCCTTCCTCGTGCGCCACATGCCCGCGGTGGACCGCTACCTGCACTACCGCCAGCTGGACGTCTCCAGCCTCAAGGTGCTGCAGCGCGCGTGGTTCCCCGGCACCCCCGAGCCGCGCAAGGCCCCCGCCGCCCACACCGCCCTGAGCGACCTGCGCGCGGGGCTCGCCGAGCTCGCGCACTACCGCGACACCCTCTTCAAGCCGCGGTCTTGAGCCGCGCCGCGGGGCGCCCGGGTGGCAGCGTGTAGGTGTGGCGCGCCCGCCTGCCGTGCAGGCAGTGGGGCCCGAGAATCGGGGCGGGTCTTCGTGCGCCAAGCCGGATAAGTTCCAGCGCCGTGGATCCAGGCAACCGCAAGACAGACCGCAAAGCCGTTGGCCTCCTCGTCCAGCTGAAGCACCCGGACGTGGGCACCTTTGCGCAGGAGTTCGCCGTCAACCTGAGCCCCGGCGGCATGTTCATCCGCTCGCGGCAGCCGCAGCCGGTGGGCACGCCGGTGCGCTTCGAGGTGCAGATCGCCGGCGGCGTGCGCGTGATGCGCGGCCTGGCGGTGGTGCGCTGGACGCGCCAGGTGGGCGACCTCGCGGGCGCGCCCGGCATGGGCGTGCAGTTCACCGAGGTGGACGACGCCACGCGCACGCTCATCGATCGCATGCTCGCGCAGCGCTCCGAGAGCGAGCTCGAGCCCGAACCCCTCGACGCCGCCTCGCTCGAGGCCGAGCTCAAGGCGCGCTACGGCGCGCCTGCCGCCTCCTCCAGCGCCACCCCCACGCCGCCGCCGCGCGTGCCCGGCATCGCGCCGCTGCCGGGCATCGCGCCGCTCACGCCCCTCGCGGCTCCCGGGGTGGCTCCTGCCGTAGCTCCGGTCGTCGCTCCGGCCGTGGCTCCGGTGAAGGCCCCGGCGCGTCCGGCCGCCGCCGCGCTGCGCCCCGCGCCGCCGCCCACGCCGAAGCCGGACGCGGAGCTCGCGGACCTCTTCGGCGAGGAGGACCTGTTCGCGAGCCCGCCGCCCGCGCCGAGCGCGCCGGCCTTCGAGCTCGAGGACTTCGCGCCTGCTTCGCCCAACACGGTGGACATCCCGCTCGAGGAGCTGATCGCCTCCACGCCGCCCCCGTCCGCCGCCCCGCACGACGAGCTGGCAGAGAGCGGCCCGCTGGAGCTGGAGCTGGACCTGAGCGGCGCCGAGGTGCCGCTGCCGGACTTCAATCTGGAGCCCGATGCCGAGCCCGACGCCGAGAGCGCCCTGGAGCTGGAGCTCGCGGGAGCCGGCGCGCCCGCCGCAGCGCCCGCGGCCAAGGCGGGCCCCAGCGGGCTGGTGGAGTTCGACCTCGACGGCCTCAACGAGGACGCCCCGCTGGAGCTGGACCTCGACGAGCGCCCCGGCAAGCGCGCTCCGCCCCCGCCGCCGCCCGCGCGCCCCCATCGCGCCACGCCTGCGCCGGGTGCGGCCGGCGCGCTGCCCTCCATCCGCCGCGAGGCGCCGCGCCCCGGCGCCTCCGCGGTGCCCACCGTGGCCCCCACGGTGCTCGCGCCCGCGGCGCCCGCCCCGGCCCCTGCGCCGCCGCCCCCGCTGCGCGCGGACGGCAGCGTGCCCACGGTGTTCCTGCAGCCGCCCGCGAGCATCGCCGGGGTGGGGCCGGTCATCGGCATCGACCTGGGCACCACCAACTCGTGCGTGGCCATCCTCGGCGGCGGCCGCCCCACGGTGCTGCGCTCGAAGGACGGCTACAACACCATCCCCTCGGTGGTGAGCCTCACCGCGCAGGGCAAGCTGATGGTGAGCCACCGCGCCAAGAGCCAGCTGCTGCTCAACCCGAACCACACCATCCACGGCGCGAAGCGCCTGGTGGGCCGCCCGTACGAGAGCGCCACGGTGAAGGAGGTGCGCGAGCGCTTCCACTACGAGATCTGCCCGGACGCGAGCGGCCGCGCCGCCGTGCGGCTGCGCCAGCACGTGCTCAGCCTCGAGGAGGTGCAGGGCCTCATCCTGCGCGAGTGCAAGGAGATGGCCGAGCAGCACCTCAACCAGAAGGTGGAGCGCGCGGTGGTCACCGTGCCCGCCTACTACTCCGAGCCGCAGCGCGAGGCGGTGCGCAAGGCGGGCGCGCTCGCCGGCCTCAAGGTGGAGCGCATCCTCAACGAGCCCACTGCGGCCGCGCTCGCCTACGGCCTCAACCGCGAGCTCTCCAAGAAGGTGCTCGTCTACGACCTGGGCGGCGGTACCTTCGACGCCACGGTGCTGCGCATCGAGCAGAACGTCTTCGAGGTGCTCGCCACCGGCGGCGACACCTTCCTGGGCGGCGTGGACTTCGACAACCTCATCGTCGACTACCTGCTCAAGCGCTTCGAGCAGGACCAGAAGGTCCCCTTCCAGGGCGACAGCATCGCGCTCAGCCGCGTCACCGACGCCGCCGAGCGCGCGAAGATGGCGCTCAGCGAGCGCACCAGCACGGACGTGCACATCCCCATGCTGATGATGGACCCCGCCGGCGGCGCCCCGCGCGACCTGCGCTGCACCGTCACCCGCGAGGAGCTCAACGAGGTGTGCCGCGGCCTCGTCGCCCGCTCGCTGGACGTGGTGCGCGACGTGCTGCTGGACGCGAAGCTCAAGCCCTCGGAGATCGACGACGTCATCCTGGTGGGCGGCATGAGCCGCATGCTCATGGTGCGCGAGGCCCTCAAGACGGTGTTCGGCAAGAGCCCGCAGGCCAGCGTGAACGCGGACGAGGCCGTGGCGCTGGGCGCCGCGCTCTACTCGGGCAGCGTGGACAAGGTGAGCAGCGTGGTGCTCATCGACGTGCTGCCCATGACCGTGGGCGTGGGCCTGCCCGGCGGCGGCTTCAAGCGCGTCATCGAGCGCAACACCCCGCTGCCCGCCCAGCGCTCCTTCTCCATCGCCACCCAGGTGGACGACGAGACCGTGCTCGAGTTCTCCGTCTTCCAGGGCGAGGACACGCACGTCGCCGGCAACGAGTACCTGGGCACCGTGCGCATGGAGGGCCTGCCGCGCGCGCCGCGCGGCACCGTGAAGGTCGCCGTCACCCTCAAGCTGGACTCGGAGTGCGTGCTGCACGTGGAGGCGCGCGAGCTGTCCACGCGCAAGGAGGTGAAGGCCAGCCTCGCCACGCGCTACAGCCCCGAGGAGCTGCAGAAGCAGCTGAAGTTCAGCGGCGAGGCGGTGACGGCCGCCGAGAACAAGCGCGCCGAGGAGCTCAAGGAGCGCGGCGGGCGCTTCTGGGGCTTCCTCAAGAAGGTCATCGGCAAGGCCTGAGCCCGGCCTGCGGGCCCCGGCCGTCCGCCGCGCTCAGGACGGCTCGGGGTCCTTCGGAGGCTCCTCGCCCGTGAGCTCCGCCTTCGCGTCCTCCACGCTCAGCGTGCGCAGGCCGTAGGGCGAGGTGTCCGAGGCGCCCTCGCTCGAGGCCGCCGCGGCGTCCGGTGCGGCGGCTTCGGCAGCGGCCACTCCGGCCGGCGCGGCTTCGGTCGGCGCGGCTTCGGTCGGCGCGGTCTCTGCTCCGGTGGGGAGCGGCTCTGCGAGCGACTCGTAGGGGCCCTCCGCGAGCGGCTGCGCGAGCACGGCGGCCTGCTCCTCGGGAGGCGGCGGCTCCGGCGGCGCCTGCCAGCCGGCGTACTCCCACGGCTGCGCGAGCGCCAGGGGCTCCTCGGCAGGAGCCGGTGTCTCGGCCGTGGGCTGCTGCCACTGGATGAACTCCCACGCCGCGGCCACGGGCACCGGCGCGTCGTCGTGCTCCAGCCCGGGCGCCGAGGCGGCGCCCTCTGCCGCGGGCTCCGAGGCGAGCTGCCAGCGATCCTCGGCGAGCTCGAGCGGCGGCTCCGCGCCCCCGGGGGCTGCAGGCTCGCTCACCGGCTGCCACTGGGCCATCTCCCATGGCTCCGCGAGCGGAATGCGCTCCTCGGTGGCCGGCGCGGGCGCAGGCGGTGCTGCTGCGGGCGGCGGGCTCTTGGGCGCGCTCGGCAGCGGCACCGCGACCACCACCGTGGAAGCAGTCGGAGGCACGGGCGCGGGCGGCGCACTGCGCTCGCTGCTCCACGTCACCGCCACGGACCAGGTGGCGCTCGCCGGTGCCGACGTGCCCGTCTGCGCGGCCGGGCGTGGGGGCGTGCTGCTCGAGGCGCGCGTGGCCGTGCCCTGCGCGGAGGGGGGCGCGCCGGAGGAGGGCAGGGCGGGGGAGGGCGTGGTGCCGGATGCGACCGCCGAGGGCTCCGGGCTCAGTGCACCCGCGCGTGCGGGCCGCTCGGGCTCGCTCACCGCGGTGGGCGCAGGCTGTGCGGAGGCCGCAGCCTCGGTGCTCGCGACGGCCTCCGCAGGCTGCGCGGGCGGGGGCTCGCTCGCGGTGCTCGACCCGGACGTCGCCGGCGCATCGGGTGCGGAGGCGGCAGCGGCGTGTGCCCCAGGCGCTGGCACCACGCTCGAGGCAGCGGTCTCGCGCGCCATCGGCTCGAGGGGCGCCACCGCGGCGTCAGGCGGCTCCGACAGGGTCTGCGCGGCGCTCAGGACCGCGGCGGGCGCCTCGGACGAGGTCTGCGCTGCGCTCGCCACGGCGGCGGGCAGCTCGGACGCCGTCGGCTCTGCGCGCGTCCCCCCGGGGACGGGCGCCTCGGAGGCCGTCGACCCGGCGCTCGCGAGCGCCGGGGCAGGCGTCGAGGACGCCATCGGCTCCGCGCTCGCGGCCGCGGAGGCAGCCGACTCCGTCTGCGTCTGCGCTGCGCCCACCGCGGCGGGTGCAGGCGACTCCGACGGCGCCGGCCCCGCGCTCGTTGCGGCAGGGGAAGGCGCCTCGGGCCTCGGCGCACCCTCACCCGTGGCGGCGGCAGGCGACGCAGACGCCGTCGCCCCGGTGCTCGCAGCCGTGACTGCGGGCAGCTCGGGCCCGGTCGTCGCGGTGTTCGAGGTGGGGCGTGCAGGAGCCTCGGGCGGCCCAGCGCTCGCGGCCGGTGCAGGCGTCTCGCGGGGTGCCGGAGCGGCGCTCGCGGAGTTGGACGCAGGCGTCGAGGACGGCGCCTGCTCGCCGCGCGCGGTCGCAGCAGGGGGCTGCGCAGACGGGGCCGGCGCTGCGGTCGGCGGTGCAGGCGATGCGCCGGACGGCGTGGAGGGCTCGGCCGCGAGCGGCGCTGCGCTGCTCGGCGCTGCCGCGGTGGGGAGCGATGCGCTGGGGGGCTGCGCCGGCGGGGCGCTGGCGTCAGCTCCCGCAGCAGAGGGCGCACTGGCGCGAGCGGCGGGCGCGCCTGCACCCGGGTCGTTCGGCGGCGCAGCGGAGGACGCGGCCCCGGTGGCCCGCTCCTGTCCCGCCGGCGAAGCGAGCGGGGCCGCGGGTGCCTTCGCAGTGGCTGCGGGTACAGCGGGGCTCGCGGCGCCGGAGACGCGCGGCGCACCGGACGGCTCGCTGGGCGGAGCTGTGGGGGCCCCGGCCGCGGCGGGCCGCTCACCCGTGGAGGTGCGGGGCGGCGCTCCGGCCGGAGCGCCGGGCGGGCCGAGCGGCGCTGCACCTGGCGAAGGCTGCGACGCAGGCGCTGCTGCACGCGCGGGACCCGCAGGGGCCAACGGAGGCTGAGCCGTCCCCGGCATGGGCGCGGGAGGCGCACCTGCGGCCATCGGTGCGGGTGCTCCGCTGCGCGGAGGCTGCATCGCACCTGCGCCCGGTGCTGCAGGCGCACCCGTGGGAGGCCCCGGGCGCTGCGGCGCGGTGGGGCCGGGAGGGGGCGGCCGCTGGGCGCCCGGCGGCACGGAGCCCGGCGGAGGTTGCGCCACCGCGGGCCCTTGCGGCGGACGCGGCGCTGCGCCCGGGGGCGGTGCCACGCCCGGCGGAGGCTGCGGTGCGGCGCCCGGCGTGGGCGCGACGCCCTGGGGTGCAGCAGCGCGCGGCGGAGTGCCCGCAGTCGCGGGTGCGAAGCCCGGCGGAGGCGTGGCGCCTGGCGGCGGGGTGGGGCGCAGCTGCGGTGCAGCGCCCGGCGGCGGCATGGCGCCCTGCTGCCCAGCAGGGCCCGGCTGCGGCGCAGGACTGCGCGGGGGCACGATGCCCTGCGGTACGGGGACACCGTGCGGCGGCGTGAAGCCGTGCGGTGCTGCAACACCCGGCTGTGGCGTGAGGCCCTGCGGCACTGCCACACCGTGCGGCGGCGTGAGGCCGTGCTGCGCTGCAGGGCCCTGTGCCGGAGCGGCTCCCTGCGCGACCGGCGGCGATGCGCTTCCCGGCCGCGGCGCAGGGCCCTGAGGCGCGAGCGGCGGTGGCGCGGCGCCGGGCTGCGGGGGCCGCTGGGGGGCGGCGCCAGGCGGGGGCTGCGGCGCGAGTGCCGGGATGGCGGCGTGCACGCCCGTGGGCCGCGGGCCTGGCGGCTGCGGCGCAGGCGGAGCCCCCAGCACCGGAGGCGACTGCGGCGCGAGCACGGGAGGCGCCTGCGGCGTGAGCGAGGGCGGCGGCCGCGCCGCGGCAGGCGGCGGCGCTGCAGCGGGCGGAGGCGGCGCGGCGGGCCGCGGCGCCGACGGCGCGGGGGTGGCGGCGTGCACGCCCGTCGGACGCGGCGGCGGGGGCGGCGGCGGCGCGCTGGGCTGCGCCGGGGCGAAGGGATCCTCCTCGCCGTCGCTGCTCAGGAACTCGTGCGCGCCGAGCTGGCCGAACACCGAGCTCGAGGCAGACGCGGCAGGAGCCGCGGGCGCGACGTGCTGCGCGGGGGGGTGGCCGGCCTCGGGTGCGAGCCGGATGTAGCGCGCGGCGCGCGACACGCCGTAGCGGCGCTCCTGGTGGAAGAAGAGGCGCAGCTCGGGCGCGACCATCGGGATGATGCGCATCCCGGTGATGAAGCCCAGCGCGTCCAGGTGCTCGATGTCGGGGCTCAGCAGCGCGACGCGCAGGCGCCGCCCGTCCAGCGCGATGGGGAAGGCGCCGTGCTTCTCGCTCTGCTCCGCCGTGATGAGGCCGGTGCAGGCGGGGGTCGCGGCCTCGAAGTCCGCCTCGCTCGCGCTGGGGTAGCGGCTCTGCTCCGCGAGGGCCTGCGCGAGCGCCTCGATCGACAGGTAGCCGAGCTCGACGAGGTTGGTGCCGATCCGTCCGCCGTAGATGCGCTGCACCTGCAGCGCCTCTTCGATCTGTTTCGGGGAGACGAGTCCTTTGCGCACCAGGAGCGCGCCCAGCTTTTCGGCCATTGGACCTGCAGACTACCGGAAGCCCCGCGCCCGTCGCGCGGTGGTTCCTTGGGCGCACGCGTCCTACCTCTCGGATGCCTGCCTGCCCGCATGGGCGCGGCGCGTCAGCTGAGGGCCGGGGCGCTCTCGCCGCGCTGCGTGAAGGGCGCGAGCGCGGCGGTGTACTCGCGCAGCAGCGTGGCGGGCGGGTGCGCGGGCTGCCCGGTCACCATCGACTGCAGCATCATCGCGTTCGCCACGCCCTTGCCGCGGAAGTGGTTGTTGGTGATGACGTACACGTCCTCGGTGCGCGGGTGGCTCGCGATCTCCCGCGTGCGCTCCGCCCAGGGCAGCAGCTCCGCGGCGCTGTACAGGTAGTCGTAGCGCTCCACGGGGCTCGCCTTCTCGCGGAACCAGTCCTTGTAGTTGCGCCCGTGCACGCGCACGTAGCCCACCGCCGAGGTGGCGCGCGCGCTCGGCGCGAGGGAGTTCCTGAACAGCGGCTGGTCGATGTTCACGAAGCCGATGCCGCGCTCGATGAGCTCCGCGTAGTAGTCCGCCGCGGCCCACGAGGCGTGGCGCACCTCGAGCACCAGCGGCAGGTCGCCGAAGGTGGTGAGCACGTTGTCCAGCCAGTCGCGGTTCGCGTCGTTGCGGCGGAAGGACCAGGGGAACTGCACCAGCACCGCGCCGAGCCGCCCGCCCTCGTGCAGCACGTCCAGCGCGTGGCGCGCCTGGCGCACCTCGCCCGTGGTCCACGCCTGGTCGCGCTCGTGGGTGAAGCGCTTCCACAGCTTCGCGGTGAAGCGGAAGTCCGGCCGCCCCTCCACGCGCTCGAGCCAGGCCTCGGCGCTCTTCACGCTCGCCGGGTGGTAGAAGGTGCTGTTCACCTCCAGCGCGTCGAAGTGCTCCGCAAGGAAGGCGAGCGGGTCGAAGCCGCGCGGCTTGGGCTTGGGGTACACGACCCCGTCCCAGTCCTTGTAGCTCCAGCCTGCTGGTCCAAAGCGGATCACCCGGGCCACCCTCTCCGAAGCTCCCCCGAAGCCTGAACGGTAGGCACGGCGAGCGGGGACGTCCGTCAGGGAGCGCCCGCCTGCCCGGATGCCCTGCGGCAGGCGGGGGCCGTGTCCGGAGGGCCGCAGCGGCGTGCGGCACGGGCGCTGCAAATGCCTGCGGCGGACAGCGCAGGCGTGGGGGCCCCGCGCGATTGTCGACGCGGCGGCGCCCCCGCTGCTATGCCACCCGCCACCATGGAAGCCCACGTGGACCCCACCGCCCCGCTGCGCCGCACCCTCCGCACCACGCTCAGCGCCAGCCTTGTCGCTGCCCTCGCGCTGCTCCTGCCCGCCTGTCCGCGGCCGGCGAGCAACACCGCGTCGAAGCCAGGCGCGAGCGCGCCCGGGTCGGAGGACCAGACGCGCCCACCCGCGAGCCCCTTCCCGGACCGCCCCAGCGTGCAGGCGCGCAAGGACCCCGCCGCGGACGCCGCGCTGCAGCAGGCGGTGGCGAGCGCGGAGACGGCGCCGCCGAAGCAGGCCGCGCAGCTCTTCCTCTCGGTGCGCAAGGCCTACCCGGCCACCACCGCGGGCCAGGAGGCGCTCTACCGCGCCGGCGTGCTGTTCTACGACTCGCAGGACTACGTCAACGCGCGCAAGAGCTTCAACGAGCTGCTCTTCGAGAACCCGCTCTTCCCGCAGGCGCAGGACGCGAAGCGCCGGCTCGGCCAGGCGGCGCTGGAGAGCGGCGCCTACCGGGATGCGTACCAGACGCTCGCGAGCCTCGCCGAGCGCGCGGAAGGCCCGGAGAAGAAGCAGCTCACCGAGCAGGCCATGCGCGCCGCCGAGGGCGCGGGCCTCTACACCGCCGCGCTCACGCTCGCCGTGCAGCAGGCGGGCGAGGCGAAGGACGGCCCGGAGCGCGACGCCGCCGTCGCCCGCGTGGAGCAGCTGGTGGAGGGCCGCGCGGACTTCCTGGACATCGCCAAGGTGGCGGACGGGCTGTCGCCGAAGAATCCCGCGTGGCCGGTGCTCACCTTCAAGCTCGCGCGCATCTACAACCACCTGCGCGACTGGAACAACCTCGAGAGCACGCTCAACCGCTTCCTGCAGGAGGCGCCGCAGAGCCCCTACGCGCCGCAGGCCCGCGAGCTGCTCGCGCGCGCCACCCGCCGCGTGGAGGTGCGCCCCAACACGGTGGGCGTGCTGCTGCCCATGACGGGCCGCTACAAGCCCTTCGGCGAGGCGGTGCTCAAGGGCATGCAGCTCGCGCTGCAGGGCAGCAACGTGGAGCTGGTGGTGAAGGACACGCAGGGCGAGGCGAACCTCGCCGGCCAGGCCGTGGAGCAGCTCGCCTTCGACGAGGGCGCCATCGCCGCGGTGGGCCCGCTGCTCAGCGACGACGCGAAGCGCGCCGCCATCGTCGCCGAGGAGCTGCAGCTGCCCATCCTCACCCTCACCCGCCAGGAGGGCATCACGGACATCGGGCCGCACGTGTTCCGCAACATGCTCACCAACACCGCCCAGGCGCGCGCCATCGCCGACTACGCCATGGGCCAGAAGGGGATGAAGAGCTTCGCGGTGCTCTACCCGAACATCCCCTACGGCGTGGAGCTGGCGAACGACTTCTGGGACGAGGTGGTGCAGCGCGGCGGGCAGATCCGCGGCGCGGAGAGCTACGGCTTCGACCAGACCACCTTCACCACCGAGGCGAAGAAGCTGGTGGGCCGCTACTACCTCGAGGACCGCACCGACTACGTGGAGGGCGTGCGCGACGCGGTCGAGGGCGCGCAGGACGCGTTCCGCCGCCGCAAGGCCATCGAGAAGCTCAAGGGCAACCTGCCGCCGGTCATCGACTTCGAGGGCATCCTCATCCCGGACGACTGGCGCCGCGTGAGCCTGGTGGCCCCCGCGCTCGCGGTGGAGGACATCGTCACCAACGCCTGCGACCCGCGCGAGCTGGAGCGCATCCGCAAGACCACCGGCCGCGAGGACCTCAAGACCGTCACGCTCTTCGGCACCAACCAGTGGAGCAGCCCCAAGGGCCGCAGCGGCCTGCCCGAGCTGCTGGAGCGCGGCGGCAAGTTCGTCACCTGCTCGGTGTTCGTGGACGGCTTCTTCGTGGACAGCGCGCGGCCGGCCACGCAGCGCTTCGTCGCCGCCTTCCGCAAGGCCAACGACGGGCGCGACCCCGGCCTGCTCGAGGCGGTGGGCTACGACGCGGGCCGCATGCTGCGCCAGGTCATCGAGAAGCAGCACCCGGCCACCCGCGAGGCGCTGCGCGACGACCTCGCCGCGCTCAAGGACTTCGACGGCGCCACCGGGAAGACCACCTTCGATGCGAAGCGCGAGGCGCAGAAGCCGCTGTTCCTCATCGGCATCGACAGCAAGGGCGTGACGGAGCTGGAGTCGCCCGCGCCGCACGCCTCGGCGAGCGGCTCGTGAGGGAGCGCGGCCCCGGCGCCGCGCTGCTGCTCCTCCTCGCCTTCCTCGCGGGCTGCGCCCACGCGCCGCCCGCGCTCTCCCCGCAGCTCACCCGCGCGCTCGCCGCCGCGGGCCCGGGCCACTTCGTCACCGGCGAGGTGGCCGGGCTCTCGCGCCCCGCGGTGCTCGACCGCAGCGACTTCACCTATGCGCTCGCGTGGGCCCCGGGCTCGGCCCGCGTCGCCTTCAGCCACCTCGCGGCGCAGGACTTCCGGCTCTCGCAGTGGGCGCTCGGGGAGGACCGCGCGCCGCAGCGCGCGCGCGAGCGCAGCGTGGGCCCGGTGGACTTCGAGGTGGAGGGGCTCGCGTACGCGCCGGACGGGCGCCTGCTCGCGGCGGTGGGGCGCGACGGGCAGGTGCACCTGTACGACGCCGAGAGCGGCGAGGAGCGTTCGCGCGCGCTGCTGGACGGGCCGCTGGTCTCGGTCGCCTTCCACCCGCAGGGCCGCGCCCTCGTCGTGGGCAGCGCGGCGGGGCAGCTCACGGTGCTGGAGGTGCCGGGGCTCGCCTTCGTGGACGAGGTGCAGGGCCACGCGGACGAGGTGCGCGGCCTGGACTTCGCGCCGGACGGCACGCTGTACTCGGGCGGGTGGGACGGGCACCTGCGCAGCTGGGAGGCGCAGGAGGGCGCGCTGGAGGGAGCGCGCGCGCGGCTCGCCTTCGAGCGCGCGGGGGGCTACCTCCAGGTGCGCGGCGTGCTGCAGGGGCGCGTGAGCTTGCCCTTTGCCGTGGACCTGCGTGCCCCGGCGCTCTTCGTCACGGCGGAGGCCGCGGGCGCGGCGGGGCTGGACGTGGGAGCGCTCGCGGAGACGCGGGTGCTGCCCACGCCGCTGGGCAGCACGCAGGTGCGCGTGGCGCGTGGGCTGGGCTTGCGCTTCAAGGGCCTGCGGCTCGAGGGGCTCGAGGTGGTGGTGTGTGACGCGTGCGTGCCCGCGGGCGCGCAGGGCGTGCTGGGCGCCCCTTTCGCCGAGCGGGTGGAGATGCAGGTGGACGAGGCCGCGCGCCAGGTGCAGCTCGCGCTGCGCGGGGCCCCTGCGCAGGCGCCCTCGCGCGGGCTGCGGCTGCGCGCGCGCGGGGACGTGGCGCTGGAGGGCCCGGTGAACGACCTGAGCGTGGATGCACGCGGAGAGCGGCTCGGGGTGGCGCTCTCGGCGACGCGCGCACAGCGCACCGTGGAGGTGTACCAGCGCGAGCGCGCGGGGCTCGTCGAGCCGCCCGATGCGCGCAATGCCGCGCTGCTCGTGGAGGCGAGGAGCGGCCGTGTGCTGCAGCGCTGGGCGCGCCACGCGGGCGTCGTCTCCACCGCGGGCATCTCTCCGGACGGGCGCAGCGTGGCGAGCGGCGGGTGGGACAAGCGGCTCTTCGTCTTCACCGAAGGAGCGCAGGCGCCGCGCGCGGAAGAGACCTTCGGCTTCAGCGTGCGCCAGGTGCGCTTCAGCCCGGACGGGCGCAGGCTGGGCGTGGCCGCGTGGACGCCGCAGACGGTGACGCAGGAGAGCGACCCCGCGGCGGTGCTCTACGACGTCGCGTACCGCGCGCCGGCGCTCGCTCAGTAGTTCAGGTGGATGCGCTCGCGCGCGAGCCCCCGCGCCTCGAGCGCGCCGGTGACGCCCTCCACCATGGAGGCCTGTCCGCACACGAAGGCCACCGCGCTCTCGACGCGCTCTTCGAAGTCCTCGTTGGCGAGGTGCGCCTGCACGTAGCCGGTGAGGCCCTGCCACCCGCTCGCGCCCGCCTGGCTCACGGTGCGCACCACGCGGATGCCGGCGGCCTCCCACTCGTGCAGCTCGTTCGTGTAGGCGAAGGCGCTGGGGGTGCGCACGCCGAAGTACAGCGTCACCCGGCCGAAGGCCGCGCGCTCGCGGCGCACGCTGTCGATGACCGAGCGGATGGAGCTGATGCCCGAGCCCGTGGCGAAGAGCAGCAGGTCGTGCCCGCGCGCGGCCTCCAGCGGGAAGCCCTCGCCCTCGGGCGCGCGCGCGCGCACCGCCGAGCCCAGCGGCAACTGCACCAGCGCGTCCGGCACGCTGCTGCCGCCCTTGAGCAGGAAGTCCCAGCGGCTGCCGCCCGGCACCGGGGCGCTCGCGATGGCGAAGTGCGACTCGCCCACGCCCGGCAGCGCGAGCCTCACGTACTGCCCCGGCGTGCGGTGGGTGCCCACCAGGGGCGTGCCGCGCAGGTCCAGCACCAGCTCGGTGAGCCCGTCGGCGGCGGGGAAGAGCGCGGCGACGGTGACGGTATGCCAGGCGGTGTCCACGCCGGGGCTTTTAACCCGCTCGCCCCTCCCCGTCGCGCGCCGCGGGCGGCCACCCGCGTGCAACCGTCCCTCCCGGTCGCTGCCCGCTCCCCCGGGGGGCAGACGCGGTGCGCAGGCCGGCCGGGAAAAATAGTCGCGGGCCGTGTCGATCCCGCTCACGCTCGCACGTCGTCCTGGCAGAGGACGGACGGTCGGACCTCAGAGGAGATACGGCAATGCGAGTCATGGTGCTGATCAAGGCGACGAAGAACTCCGAGGCGGGCGTGCTCCCGGAAGAGAAGCTGCTGGCCGCGATGGGCAAGTTCAACGAGGAGCTGGTGAAGGCCGGCGTCATGCTCGCGGGCGAGGGGCTGCACCCGAGCTCCAAGGGCGTGCGCGTGCGCCTCTCCGGCGGCCAGAAGAAGGTCATCGACGGCCCCTTCTCGGAGACGAAGGAGCTCATCGCCGGCTTCTGGCTGTGGCAGGTGAAGTCGATGGACGAGGCGATCGAGTGGGTGAAGCGCTGCCCGGACCCGATGCCCGGCGAGGACGCGGAGATCGAGATCCGCCGCGTGTTCGACGCCGAGGACTTCGCCCCGTCCGACCCCACGGGCGAGCACCGCGCGAAGGAGGCCGAGCTGCGCGCCCTCAGCGAGAAGCGCCGCTAGCCACCGTGTCCTCCCTCTCCCTCTGGGAGAGGGGGCGCCCCTCAGTGCCGTCCGAGGAAGAGCCGCTCCCAGTCCCCGAGCTTCCCCGCGAGCTCCTGGCGCACGGAGGGCTCGCGGGCGAGCTCCACCTCGCGGCGCAGGCGCGCGAGCGTGGTGCCGGCGGCGGGCGAGAGCGGCTCGCCGCTGCCGGCGCGCGCCGCGAGGTCTCGCTCGAGCCCCTCCACGCGCGCGAGCAGGGTGCTGAAGCTGGGGCCCGCTTCGGGCTTGGGCGCAGGGGCCCGCGGGACGCTGCGCTGCGCGGGAGCGGCGCGTGCTGCGGGCGCCTGCGCGATGACCTCGGCCGCTGCAGGGCGCGTGCGCTTCACAGAGCCCCCGGTCGAAGCCGGCTGCAGGCCCGCAGCGTTCGAGGCAGTGGCAGGCCGCGGGTCCGCAGCGCCTGCGCCCGGGGGCGTCGCAGCGCTCGGGCCAGCGGCCTTCGCGGTGTTGTCGTCTGACGCAGGTGCAGTGCGCAGGTGCTGTGCGCTCGCGGTGCCTTCGCCTGCAGCCATCGCGCGTGTGCTCGGTGCAGCAGCGACGGCAGGTGCAGGAGCTCCCTGCGCGCGCCACGCGAGCCCGAGTCCGACCGCGCCCACTGCGAGCACTGCTGCCGCAGCACCCACCAAGACCCGGGTGCGGCGTCCGGCACGCGGCGCCTGCGGGACCGCGCTGACGGCATGGACCGTGGAGGTGGGCTGCTCGGCGCCGAGGCGCACCCGCTGCAATTGCTCGCGCAGGGCGTGCGCGGAGGCGGGGCGCTGCTGCGGGTCCTTCGTGAGCATCTGCAGCACGAAGGCATCGAGCGCGGGCGTGAGCTCGGGCACGAGCGAGGAGGGGCGCGGCGGAGGGGCGTCCACGTGCTGCAGCAGCAGGTCCACCGCGGAGGCGCCGCTGAAGGGCAGCTGGCCGGTGACGAGCTCGAAGGTGAGCACCCCGAGCGCGTACAGGTCGGTCATCGGGCCCACGGCCTGGCCGCGGGCCTGCTCCGGCGCCATGTACTCCGGCGTGCCCACCACCATGTCCATGCGCGTCTGCGGCGTCATGCCGCGCGGGACCTCGCCGCGCTTGGCGAGCCCGAAGTCCAGCAGCTTCACGTAGCGGCTGCCGTCCGGCTGCTCCACGAGGAAGATGTTGCTCGGCTTGAGGTCGCGGTGCACCACGCCCGCGTCGTGCGCCGCGCCGAGCGCCGCCAGCACCTCGTCCACGATGCCCAGCGCCTCCTCCAGCGGCAGGCGCCCCGCCTCGGCGAGCCGGGCGTCGAGCGCCTTGCCCTCGAGGAACTCCATGACGATGTACTGCCGGCCGTCCGGAAGGCGCCCGAAGCCAAAGATGTCGATGATGCCGCGATGGCGGATGGCGTTGACGGCGCGGGCCTCGGCGAGCAGCCGCGCCACCTGCTCGGCGTCGTTGGCGAGCTCGGGGCGCAGCACCTTCACCGCCACGCGCTTGCCGATCAGCGGCTGCAGCCCCTCGTACACCAGCCCCATGCCGCCGGTGCCCACGCAGCGCTGCAGCTCGTAGTCGCCCAGCATCAGCCCCACGAGTGGGTCGTGCAGGACGAGCGGCTGCTGCAGGGAGAGGACCGCGAGCTGCTCCAGGTCCTCGCGCGGACGCACCTGCGTGGGGCCTGCGGAGGACGCGGGCGGGATGGGCTCCCACGGCACCGCGGCGCCCATGTCGGCGCCCATCTCGATGCACGCGCAGGCAGCCCCGGAGAGGGCGGTGCCACAGCGCAGGCAGGAGGGAAGGGGAGTCATCCGGGGGAGAGAAGGGGCCACTCTCGCGCGTTTACGCGGGCCAAGCCAAGCAGGCAGGCGGCCGGGCGCCCCCGCCCGTCACTGCCCCGCCTGTCAGAGGCCGGACAGTGGGGGACGGGGCTAGAGCGAGCACCCGACCGCATCTACCGAGACGCCCGCGTCACCGGGGTTGCCGGGCCCAGCGCCACCTGCGCCGCCCGCGCCCCGCTGCACCACGCTCTTGCCTCGGGTCGTGAGGCTCGCGCCCGCGTTGCACCAGGCGCCCACCGAGGGGCCACCGGCGCCGCCGCCGCCCGGGCCGCCCACGCCGCCCTGTCCGCCGCGGCCGCCGACTCCGCCCGCGCCGCCCGTCGTCGTGTACGAGCGGTTGTTGTCCGAGTTGGGCGCGTCGTCGATGTGTCCTCCTGCGCCTCCGAAACCACCTGGACCCGGCGTGCCGCCATCGCCACCCAAGCCTCCGGCTCCGCCTGCGCCACCCGTGCTGGTTCGCAGCGTGGCGGACTCAAGGGTCACGTGGCTGTCCAGCACGAGCAACGCGATGGACGCCCCGCCGCCCTGTCCGCCATTGCCGCCCGCGCCGCCGCAGCCGCCTGCACCACCACCACCACCTGTTCCACCGGCTGCTGCCACCGCAGGACTGATGTCGCAGCTGCCTCCGCCTCCGCCTCCGCCTCCGCCCGCTCCCGGGCCGCCGGGGTCGCCGAGCGGAGCATTCGAGGCGAGCCAAGTGTCACTCGTGAGCTCACCGAGCCCGCTGCCGCCTGGCGCAGCAGCTCCGGGCGTGCCGGGAGCACCGGAAGCACCGAGGCCTCCCGGGTTCCCGGTGCAGTCGCACTTGGGGCTAAGGATCAGGCAATTCACCGAGCCCGTCGTTCCGCCATCGCCGCCAGGGGTGACCTGGTTGCCCGAGGCAAGCCGTCCCTGGCTTCCCCGGCTCCCGGGCGCCTGTGAGCCGCCGAGTCCACCGCCGCCGCCCGAGGGCGCATCGAGCCCGCAGCCGAAGCGTGCGCCCGTGCCAGGTCCGCCGAAGTTCGAGCCAGTGGCGCTGCCGCCATCTGCGCCCGCGCCGCCCGGTGGTCCGTCGGCGCCCCGTGCGCCCGTAGCGCCCGCGGCCCCCGCGCCCGCGGACAGCTCGCTCTGGTGCACCGTCACTGCACCCGCGCGCAGCACGCGCAGCGCGATGGAGGGCTGGCCGGGAAGCTGCGCGTTGGCGGAGCTGAGCAGCAGGTGGTCGAGCGTCACGCCGCCGTCCACGTCCCGCACGGTGAGCGCAGTGGCGCCGCCGTCCAGGTGGCTCACGTTGCTGCCGGCGCGCACCCAGTGGCCCGCGCGCCCCGCGTAGCTGCCGTAGAGCGCCACGGGCTGCGCGAGCGCGAGCTCGCCCTCGTTGAAGGCGCCTGCGCCCAGGTAGAGCACGCCCTTGCCCGCGCCCTGGGCGCGCTGCAGCGCCGCGGCGAGCGTGCGCATGGGCGCTTCGGGAGTTCCGGCCGCGAGGTCGTCGCCGCCCACCGGGTCCACGAAGAGCCCCGCGTCCGCCACGCCGTCCACGCCGTCGCAGTCGCTGTCCACGAACTCGTCGTCCGGGACATCCGGACCGGTGGGCGTGCAGTTCGGGTCCACGGTGATGACGGGCGGCTCGACGCACGCGCCGCCGGGCGCCTCGCAGCGGGCGCGGCTCGCGTCGAAGTCGTAGCAGGCGAGCGCGAGCGCCGCGCCAGCACCTGAGGCCACGAGCAGCATCCTCACCGGCAGCCTCACGGCAGCACCCCGCTGAGCGCGACGCCCCCGGGCGCCACCTGCAGGCGCACCGGCCCGCTCACGCCGCCGCCCCACAGCCGCTCCACGGGCAGGAAGTAGAGCGCGGCGCCTGCGGCCACCAGCGCGCCTCCCAGCCCGTAGCTCACCCGGCTCAGCGTCTGTGCGCGCTCGCCCGCGCTCGCCACCGCGGCGCCGTCCACGGGCTCGCCGCTCCCCTGCGGGGCCTCCAGCTCGCGCTGCTTCGAGCGCGCCTGGAAGAGGAAGGCCGTGCCCGTGCCCAGCAGCACCGCGCCGCCTGCCGCGGGAATCCATGCCCACTTGCGCAGCGGGCGCTCGGCCTGCGGCGCCGGGGCCACGAGCGGCACCGGGGCGGGCGCGAGCCGCGTACGCAGCTGCGGCGCGAGCGCGTTCACGGCCTCGGTGAGCGCGTCCAGCAGGCGCTGCTCGGGGACGTTCTGCGTCACGTGCTCCGCGAGCACGCGCCCGTCATCCGCCGCGCGCGCCCGCGCCGTCACGCGAAAGCCGCTCGGGAAGAGCACCAGCTCGCCGACCACGACTGCCCGCGCCCGCGCCCGCTCGGCGCCGCTCGCGTCCGCGCGCAGCACCGTGAAGCCCTGGCGCTGCAGCTCGCCGTAGAGGTGCTCCTGGCAGAACTCCACCACGTGCGCCGGCACCCCCGCCGCCTCGAGCGCGAGGACGTGAAGGGTGATGGCGGGCTGCGCAGCCTGTGGAGCCGCGGCCGGAGCCTGTGCGAGGAGGGCGAGCGTCACGAGCACGGGTGCGAGCACGCGCCCACTGTAGCCGCTCCTCCTCGAAGTGCCGCGAAGACGGCTGCACGACGTCCACCGCTGGTCGCAGTTCGGTTCCTCTCGGAGTGCAAATGCGCAGCGCTCCTCAACGCCGCGGGCGCTGAGGGGCCGGGCGAATCGCGGTCTTCTCCGGATCTTCCGATTGTAGCGAGGGCGAGTCCTCGAACACCGGCGTCACCCCGCGGGCGGGAGGCGGACGGCGGGGCGGGAGGCTCGGGCGCGGCGGCGCGGGTGCGGCCGGACGCGTGTCCAGCAGCTCGTCCGCGAGCTGCACCGTGCTCTCCTCGGCCGCGCCCGCGAGCAGCGGATTGGGCGTGGGCATCGGCGTGCGGTCGTCGTCCATGTCGTCCGGCACGCGCGGCGCGGCGCGGCGCACTGGCGCGGGGCGGATCTCCGTCTTCTCCGAGGGCGGCGCGGCCTCACGCGCAGGGCTGCTCGGAGGGACGCGAGGGGCGGCGACCTGCGCATCCGCACTCACGGCGACGGGCGGCGAGGGCCTCGCGGCATCGCTCGCCGCCACGGGCGCTCGGGCATCTGCACTCGCCGCGACGGGAAGCGAAGACTCCTGCGGCGTCGGTCCGCGCGTGAGGCCGGGCGCAGTCCCGGCGACCGGCGGCGCCACGTCCTGCGGGGTCTCCCTGCGCGTGAAGGCGGGGACGGGCTCACTCACCGCGACGGGCGGTGCCGACATGCGCTCGGTCTCGACTGCACGGAAAGGCGCGGCTGCCATCGCCCCGGCCTCGCTCACCATGGGCGCCGGCGCCGACCCCCGCGGGGCCCCGCTCGCCTTCGGCGAGGAAGCCCCCACCGCGTCGGCATGGACGGGAACCGGCGGAGCGCTCGGGGCAGGGGGCGAGGCCGCGGCCTGCGCGTCCTGGCGGAACGAAGGGGCCACCTGCACCTGGGCTCGCGGGGCCGGGATCTCCTCGCCGCGCGCCTCGGCCTGCAGGCGCTGCTCGAGCTCGCGCCAGGCGTCCTGGAAGTGCTCGGGGTCGGGGCGGCCCTGCTCGCGGTGGCGCAGCGAGGGAGCCCAGCGGACCTGGTGTGCGGCGCCGGCGTGGAAGACGGGCGGCGGCGGCAGGCCGTAGGTGGCGGGGTCGAAGAAGGCCTCGTCCAGGTCGGTGAAGCCGTAGGCGCGGGCGCGCGCGAGGAAGGTGGGCAGGATGCCGGTGGGCGCGTGGTAGCCGAGCACGTGGCCCTCGGCGTCCTTCGCCACGGGCGTGAAGACGAAGAGGTCCTGGGTGCGGTAGTCGCCCTTGTCGTTGAGCGGCAGCACCTCGGAGATGTGCGTCGTCTTGCGGCTGCCGTCGTGCAGGCGCTCGCAGCAGATGACCAGGTTGATGGCGCTGGCCACCTGCGCGCGCACGGCCACCATGGGCAGGTCCACGCCGGACATGAGGCACAGGCTCTCGAGCCGGCGCAGGGTGTCCGTGGGCGTGTTCGCGTGCGTGGTGGCGAGCGAGCCGCCGTGGCCGGTGTTCATCGCCTGCATCAGGTGGAAGGCCTCGCCGCCGCGCACCTCGCCCACCACGATGCGGTCCGGGCGCAGGCGCAGCGCGCTGGCGAGCAGGTCGCCCATGTCCACGCCGCCCTTGCCGAACTTGTCGGGCGGGCGGCTCTCGAAGGGCACCAGGTGCGTCTGGTTGAGCTGCAGCTCCGCCGAGTCCTCGATGGTGAGGATGCGCTCGTCGTCCGGGATGAGGCTGGAGACGATGTTGAGCAGCGTCGTCTTGCCCGAGCCGGTGCCGCCGGCCACCACCATGTTCAGCTTCGTGGCGATGCCCGCCTCGATGAGCCGGGCCATCTGCGCCGTCATCGACTTGAACTTCAGCAGCGCGTCGATGGTGAGCTTGTCCTTGAAGAACTTGCGGATGGAGATGGTGGTGCCCTTGCGCGCGACGGGCGCGAGCACCACGTGGATGCGGCTGCCGTCCGGTAGGCGCGCGTCCAGGCGCGGGCGCTCCTCGTTGAGCACGCGGCCCACGAACTGCGCCATGTTGCGCGCGGCGCCGTCCAGGCCCTCCGCGGTGAAGCGCGCGTCCGTGCGGGTGAGCTTGCCCTTGCGCTCGATCCACACGTCCTCGGGGCCGTTGATCATGATCTCGGACACCGAGGCGTCGTCGAGATAGGGGAGCACCGGCTTGAGGAAGGCCCGCAGCGACTCGGTGTACATCGTCATGGTGAAGCGGGAGGCTAGGCGGGGGCGCGTGCCGCTGGCCAACCGCCCGATGACCGATGGCGCGCCGCGCCGCGGCATGCCAGCCACGAGGAGAGGGAGCGCGACGATGCAGTCCCACACGTCCGAGCCGGTGCACCTGCGCGCCGCCGACGGCCAGGTGCTCGCGGCCACGCACTTCCTGCCGGAGGGGCCCGCTCGCGGAGCCGTGGTGCTGGCCTCGGCCACCGGGGTGCCTCGCCGCTTCTATGCGCCCTTCGCTGCGTACCTCGCGGGCCGGGGCCACGCGGTGCTCACCTTCGACTACCGCGGCGTGGGCGAGTCCGCGCCCGAGCGGCTGCGCGGCTACGAGGCCACGATGGCGCAGTGGGGGACGCAGGACCTCGCGGCCGCGCTCGCGTGGATGGCGGAGCGCCACCCGGAGGTGCCCCAGCGCGTGGTGGGCCACAGCGTCGGCGGGCAGGTGCTGGGGCTCGCGCCGCCCGAGCGCCTCGAGCGCCTCGCGGGCGTGCTGCTGGTGGCGAGCCAGGGCGGCTACTGGGGGATGTGGCGGGGCGCGGGGCGCGGGGTGATGCTCTTCACCTGGTACGCGCTCATCCCCGGGATGACGGCGCTGCTGGGCTACCTCCCCATGCGCCGCTTCGGGCAGGGCGAGGACCTGCCGGCGGGCGTGGCGAAGCAGTGGGCGCGCTGGGGCCGGCACCCGGGCTACTTCCTCGCGGACGAGGAGGTGCGCAGTGCGCCCGGCTACGCGCGCCTGCGCGCCCCCTTGCGCAGCTACGCCGTCACCGACGACGCATACGCCCCCCTCACCGGCGTGCAGTGGCTCGTCTCGCGCTATCCGAACGCACGCGCCGAGGTGCGCAGCGTGTCACCGGCTGAGGCGGGGCTGCGCAAGCTGGGCCACTTCGGCTTCTTTCGCGACAAGGCGCGCGACAGCCTGTGGGCCGAGGCCGCGCAGTGGCTCGAGGCGGCTCACTCTCCCGCGTAGTCCTCCAGCGCGACGGCGCGGGCGAGCAACTGCGCGAGCACGTCCGGCGGGGGCCAGGCGCGGATGCGGAAGCGCGGCGGCCACAGCCCGGGCACGGGCTCGAGGCTCGCGGCGGCGAGCTGCTGCACGGCGCTCCACGGCACGAAGCGCAGCTTCTCACCCTGAGGCGTCATCGCGACGAGCTCGGCGCGCGGCAGCAGCCCATGCACGTGCTCGGGCCAGACGCAGTAGCTCACGGGGCGGCCGTCGCTCTTGCGCTCGAGGACCTTGAAGCTGGCCACGAAGAGGTCCACCTCCCTCTTCGCGAGCTGCTTCTCGAGCGTCGCCTTCTGCGCCGCGTACTCCGCGAGCGCGAGCTGCGCGTGGCCCGTGCGCACGCGCTGGGCGAGCGCGTCGTCGCCAGCGCGCAGGTAGGGCACCAACCGGCCGGCGGCGTCCACGGTGTACACGGCGGGCGAGATGCTGCGCGAGGACGCCGTGTACTCGCGCTCGGCCATCTCGCACAGGCGCCGCACGGTCTCGGGGCGTGCGTCTCCGCCGATGAGCAGCGTGGCGCGCTCCGGCACGATGGCCAGCGGCCTGCCCTCCACGCGCCCCGCGAAGGAGGCGAGGAAGCCGGGCAGCAGCAGCCGCGAGCTCTCGTGAGTGTCGCCCGAGGCCACGTGCCACAGCGGGCTGGGGCGCTGCTCGTAGAGCTCGATGCCCACGTCGCGCAGGCGCTCCAGGTTGCGGCGCGCCACCTCGAAGGCGCGCGGCCCCTCCACCGCCCAGGCCTCGAGGTGCCGCCGCTGCGTGTAGGCCACGCTGCGCGGCAGGTCCACGACGAGCGCCTCGATGAGGCCGTCGAGCGCGGGGCGCGCGAGCAGCTCGCGGCCGGGCTCGGGCACCTCGAGGCTCACGCCGTAGGAGGCGGGGCGCAGCACCGGCAGCAGCCGCGGGGCGGCCTCCTCCCAGTCCTCGCTGTCGACCTCGCTGCCGCTGAGCATCGCCGCGAGGAAGTGGCGGATGGCCGCGTCACGCTCCTCGGGAGACAGCTCGCGCGTCTCGGCGAAGAGGTTGTCGAGGAAGAGCACGTGCTCCTGGCCACCATGCTCGACCACGAGCCCCGCGTGCTCGCGGTGGGGCGCCACGCGGTCGACGCCGGGCTCGCGGCCGAGCACCGCCTCCACGTGGGCGCGGAACAGAGCGCGCGGATCGGAAGCAGGGGAGGGCGCAGCGGGAAGCGACGGGGTGGGCTTGCGGGCGAAGAGCTTGCTCAGGAGTCCCATACAGGCGCGAGCGTACCCCGGCCCGGCTACTCGGAGTGCCACCGCGCGTAGAGCAGTCGGGCCAGCGCAGCGATCAGCTCGGGGCGGTCCTCATCTTCCTCGAAGAGGATGGCCCACAGGTGCTCGCGGAGCATCACGATGCGGGCACGCGTGACATCGCCCGCGAAGACGCCGAAACGCGCGGAGAACATCGGCGTGTGGAGCTCACGGTCCGGTGCGTTCTTGAAGCGCAGCAGGTAGCGCGTGCGCAGGATGTCCAGGCCTTCGATGGTTCCGAGTTCTTCATCCCTCGCGAGCAGCACGTAGCGAAGGCGCGGGAAGCGCCGCAGGCGTCGGACTGCCAGCCGAGCCTTTCCCCCTTCGTCGAGGAGCAGCGCGTCCCCCGACGCTGCCGGGCGCAGCGACCACGGGACATGGTCCGGCGAGGTCGAGATGGCGACCTCGTCGTCCCGGGTGACGGAGAAGCGGTACTCGCGCGGCGCGGTCATCGAAGGGCCATGAGCAGAGCGCCCTACACGCTCGGAGGAGTCGGCGGAGGCACGACCACGACCTGGGTGTCGGCGAACAGGTCGTGGAGGCAGCGGCGCTGCTCGCCGAAGATGCAGAGCGCATCCACGAGGCCCAGGATGCCGCCACACAGCTGGTTCACCACGAAGAAGGGCAGGTTGCGCACGAACACGAGGCGCGCGAGGGACACGGGGCTTCCGTCCATGCGCATCACGCGGATCCTCAGCAGCCGCTTGCCGATGCTCTGCCCCGTGCGGTGCATCACCGCGAGCTGCACGCCCACGGCGACCACCGTGGCGAGCAGCATCCACCACGGGAACCACGCCCGCTCCTCCGCCAGCGTCTCATGGTTCAGGATGAAGTCGACGACGAGCCCGGCGATCACGGCGCCCCCCACCCAGAAGCTGTCCACGAGGTTGGCGACGAAGCGCGTCCCCACGTCGGCCAGCTCCGTCGCCGCGGGGAGGCACGTGGCGCAGTGCGAGCGGCACGTGCCATCGAGGCGGCGGCAGGCCCCACACAGCAGGGTCTGGCAGCGCACGCACATGGCGAGGGCCGGCACGTCGGGGTGAGCACTGCAGTGCGACGCGGAGGCGAAGGGGGAGGGGAGCTGTGAATCCATGGAAGCGCGGAGAGGCTATCGAGCCGCGCGAGGCCGCGACAAGGTGGGCGCCCTCCTCACCCGGTGCCCAGCGCATGCGCCGCGAGCCCCACCAGCGCTGCGCACCCCAGCACGGCGAGCGGCGCGAGCTTGTGCTTGAGCAGGAACAGCGCCGCGAGCGCGAGCACGAACACGCCCACCGTGAGCGGGCTCTGGAGCGTCCCCGGAAGGAGCAGCAGCGCGGTGGCGGCGATGAGGCCCACCACGCCGGCCGTGACGCCGTCCAGGAAGTGGCGAGCGCCGGCGCGGTGCAGCAGCCGCTCCATCGCGTCGTGCGCGAGCAGCGTGACGCCGAAGGCCGGCGCGAAGATGCCCGCCGTGATGGCCAGCGCGCCCCAGAGGCCCCCCGACACGTAGCCCACGAAGGTGCCGAAGATGATCAGCGGCGCGGGCAGCACGCCGCCCAGCGCGATGCCGTCCAGGAACTGCGCGTCCGTCATCCACCCGCCCGTCACCACCGCGTCGCGGCGCAGGAAGGGGATCGCCGTGTACGCGCCGCCGAAGGTGAGCAGCCCGGTGCGAAGCCCGCTGCCCAGGAGCCGCCACGCGCTCGGGGCGCTCGCGGCGGCGGCGTGAACGCTCTCCTGGGGCACCCGGACGCCGCCCTCCCACAGCAGCCACGCCGCGCCGGCCACCGCCGCCCCGAGCGTGACGAGCGTGAGCGTCCCGCGCCGCCCGCTCGCCATCAGCGCCGCCGCCGCCGCGCCCGCCCAGCCCAGCGTGAGGAGGAAGGGCAGCCCCGCGAGCTGCCCCGCGAAGGCGACGAGCGCGAGCACGAACAGGGGCCGGCTCGTCACCGCGTGCTGCCCGATGCGGTGCACCGCGCGCACGATGAGCGCCGCCACGGCCGCCGCCACGCAGGCGAACGCCGCCTTCACCCACGCGCTCTCCAGCCCCGCGCGCACGTAGAGCCAGCTGAGCAGCAGCATCAGCAGGAAGCCGGGCAGCATGAAGCCGAGCCCTGCGAGCAGCCCGCCCACGCGCCCGCGCGAGAGCATGCCGAAGTACACGCACAGCTCGTGCGCCTCGGGGCCGGGCAGCACCTGGTAGAGCGCGAGCGCGCGGTTGAAGTGGGCGCGGCTCACCCAGCGCTCCTCCTCCACCAGCTCCTGGCGCACCATGGCGATCTGCGCCACCGGTCCACCCCAGGCGAGCAGGCCGAAGCGCAAGAAGCGCAGGAAGAGGCGCAGCAGCGGCTCGTGGGGTACGCGCACCGCCTCTGCGTCCTCTGTCTCGAGCTCCTCTGGCGCCATGGGCCGGCGGTATAGCGCGCCCCCGCGCCGCGTGTCCGTCACGAGAGCGTGCGGGCAGCCGGGCCCCGCGGGTCGCGGAAGAGGCCGGCCCCCGCGGCGGGGTTCAAGAGCACAGAGGTGCCCCGCATGACCAACACCGAGGCGCAGGGCGAGGGCCGGCTCTCCGTCCGCCCCGCGCGCCACCCCGGCCCCTTCGAGCCGCTCCCCGCGGGCGTGCAGTCGCTCGGGCTCGGCTCCCCGCGCGACGGCCTGCTCTACGTACCGGTGGGCTACCGGCCCGAGCGCCCCGCCCCCCTCGCGCTGATGCTGCACGGCGCCGGAGGCGACGCGGCCCAGGGGCTCTCGGTGCTGCGGGCGTGGGCGGACGAGGCCGGGCTGCTGGTGCTCGCGCCCGACTCGCGCGGCCCCACCTGGGATCTCATCCTCGACGACTTCGGCGCCGACGTGGCCTTCCTCGAGCGCGCGCTCGCGCAGGTCTTCGCGCGCTGCAGCGTGGACCCGGAGCGCCTCGCCATCGCGGGCTTCTCCGACGGGGCCTCCTACGCGCTCTCGCTGGGGCTGACCAACGGCACGCTCTTCACCCACGTGCTCGCCTTCTCGCCGGGCTTCATGGCGCCCGCCGCCCGCCGCGGCCACCCGCGCATCTACGTGAGCCACGGCACGCGCGACGCGGTGCTGCCCATCGGCGCCTGCAGCCGCCGGCTCGTGCCGCGCCTCGAGCACGAGGGCTACGACGTGCGCTACGTCGAGTTCGACGGCCCGCACACCGTGCCGCCCGCCCTCGCCCACGAGGCGCTCGGGCTCCTGCGCGAGGGCCCGCGTGCCGAGCAGGCGAGCCGCTGAGCTCCGCTGCGACCGCTACAGCGCGCCCTCGTGGACGAGGACGTGGCCGTCGTCGAGGCCCGGGGGCACGAGGTAGAGCGGCTCTCCCCCTTGCGCGCGGTCCAGCAGCGCCGCGAGCGTGGACGCATCGTCGGTGCGCACGCGCCGGGTGTGGGGCAGCTGCAGCTCGCGGCGCATGCAGCGCGCCCAGGTGTCCTCCGTGCGCAGGTCGGTCTCGTACACGAAGGTGCGCTCGGCGTACTCGTGGCTCCCCGGCGCGCGCCCCACCAGCCGCATCGGCCCCAGCCGCGTGTGCACGCGCACTGCGCTGCTGTCCCACTGCGTGACGCCGCGCAGCCGCTGCGCTCCCAGCATCTTGAGCGTGAGCGTCTTCACCCACGCGCTCGCCTTCGCGCCGGGAAGGAAGCTCAAGAGCGACACGCCCGCGAAGAGCCCCGGCGTGAGCGCGGGCACCGCCACGTAGGCCGCGGCGATGGCGAGCGACTCGGGGGGCAGCGCGAGCTTCTGCTGCACGTCCTCGCGCAGGAGCCGCGAGGGCGCGCGCACCAGCCCCACGACAGAGGGCAGCAGGTACAGGTCGCTGAGTACCCAGCGCGGCAGCCCCAGCGGCCCGAAGGCGTGCTGGTTCAGGGTGAGGTACTGCTGCGCCCACGCGCCGTGCTCCTCGGCCGCGAGGAACTCCACGCCGCGCCCGCAGGGCAAGAGGTCCAGCGCGCCCCGGCTCTCGCGCGAGCCGAGCGCCGCGAGCGAGAGCTCGGGCTCCCGCGCGAAGAACTCCTCCGCCGCGTGGGCGAGCGCGCTCATGCCTCGAGCTCGCGCGCGACCGTGGCGAGGCGGTTCGCCTCGGGCACCTGCACCCCGTCCACGCGCGCCACCATCACGAGGCAGCGGCTGGCCCCGCCGCCCTTCTCGCAGAGGTTCACCATCGGCAGGGGCACCACCTGCATGCCGCTCGCCGCGACGAGCGCGCGCACCCGCTCGGGCACCACGCTGGGGGCGAGCCAGTCCTTGCCCACCGGCAGCCCGTTCGTCGCGTAGCTGCGGATCTCCTCCTCGCTCACCGGCAGCAGTCGCTCGCGGCCGAAGCGCCGCTCCAGCGCCGCGTAGTCCTGCGGCACGATGACCTCCGGGCACACCAGCAGCCGGTCCACTGCGGGCAGGGGCAGGAGCGCCATGTTGCCGTGGAAGGCGGGCTCGCGGATCTGCAGCTCCAGCACCTCGCCGGGGAAGTGGCGGCGCGCGGCCTCGTGCCCCTCGCGGTCCGTGCGCCCGCCCCAGAACAGCAGCGTGCAGCCGTCGAACTCGGCCACGTCGCCTTGCGCCTCCCAGACGCCCGCGCCCGGGTCCACCACCTCGAAGCCCATCGCGCGCGCGAGCGGCGCCCAGTGCTCGCGCTCCGGCTGGCGGTGCGCGCCCTTCATGCGCGGCAGGAGGAAGAGGGGCGACTGGCCCGGGCGTGCGAGCGCGTGCCCGCACTCCGCGGCGTAGGGCAGGCCGGTGAGGGCGGCGTCGGGGCTGGGCAGCGCGACCACGGTGCCGCCGCGCGCCTCGATGGCCCGCGCGAGCCGCAGCCACTCGGCGCGCGCGCCCGCTGCGTCCGCGGGCGCCGCCTCGCGCGAGCGGAAGTTCGCGCGGCCGCGCAGGGCCCAGGTCGGGCCCGGAGGGGACATGAAGTAGAGCGTCTGCATGCCCCGGTTCTGCCCCGGCCGGGGGGGAGGCCGCAACGGTCTTGGCGCGAGCGCCCTCAGCGGTTGTAGGGGACCTCGCTCACCCAGTGAAAGCCGCGCGTGGTGAGCAGGAACTGCGGGGACTGGCGCTCGAGCCGCACGCGCAGGCCCGGCCGCTCGAGCACCAGGTGCTCCGGGTCCGGCTGCGCCCAGGTGAGCGGCGCCTGCTTCGGTGCGAGAGCGCTCGCGAGCGTGAGCGTGCCCTTCTCGACCTTCATGCCGTAGCGCCAGTACGTCCCGTCCGCCGCGCGCAGGCCCGTGCGGTAGGGGCCCACCGCGAGCTCACCCCAGGGCGGGGTGGCCGCCTCGACGCCGGAGGCCTCGAAGGCCTGCACCTTCCACAGCCCTTGCAGCGGCGCGAGCTCCGGCGTCACCGCGCCCTGGGTCGCGCGGCGCTCCACGTTGCCCTTCACCATCAGCACCAGCAGCCCGCCCACCACCAGCGCCTTGAGCCCGCGCGAGGCCCACTCCACGCGACAGTCCGCGAAGGGGGTGCGCAGGGGCGGCGGCGCCGCCACCGCGCGCTGCAGCAGCAGCACGTCCACGAGCCGCCGCAGGTCCGGCAGCACCAGCAGCAGCGAGAAGAGCAGCAGGTTCGAGGAGTACAGCTTCACCGGCACGTCGTAGAAGTAGTTGAGCGCCACCACGTTGGCCATGGCGCCCGCCGCGAGCAGCGCGCCCAGCAGCGTGGTGCGCCGGAAGAGGAGCAGCAGCCCCGCGAGCGTCTCCGCCGCGCCGCAGAACATCTGGTAGCCGGTGGAGGCGCCGATGAAGGTCCACAAGAGCCCCATGGGCGAGCTCTCGCCATAGGTGGACGTGAGGCGCGCCACGTCCGGCGCGGGCATCTGGAGCGCGAACACCTTCACCAGCCCGTAGCCGAGCAGGATGGTGGCGAGCGCGTAGCGCAGGTACACGCGCAGGAAGGCCGCCGCGCGGGGGTAGGCGCGCGGCGCGTCCCTTCGCCGCTCGTCCACCAGCGACCACGCGAGCGTCGCGAGCAGCGCGAGCAGCAGCACGCTGAGGTTCCACACCCAGTCGAAGAGCCGGTCTCCGCTGCCGCTGGGGGTGTTGGGGATGGGGGCGGGAAGGTGCAGCAGGCCCACGCCCACGCGCTGCACCCCCCACTCCCACAGGTGCCCGTATGCCTCGAACAGGGGCCCCAGGCCGGGAACCATGTCCACCGGCGAGGGCGCCAGGTAGAGCAGCAGGTAGCTGAAGGTGAAGCGGAAGCCCACCCGGTGCAGGCGCGTCCACGGAACGGCGGCGGACGCAGCGGGCAGGGTGGGGGCCTCGGCGAGCGGAGCGGCGGACGCGTGCATGGGCGCCCATCTGAGAGGACCTTCGCGCAGCGCGGCAAGGGGCCCCCCGTCCACCCTGCGCACTTTTCTGGAGAGAGGCGTGGAAGCAGAGGGGGAGGCGTGGTCCTCTTGCGGGCACGCACGCATGACGCCCTCCGCCTTCGACCTCTCCCTGCCCCGCGGCCCGCTGCACGCCCACCGCTACGGTGTGGCCGGCGCCCCGCTGGTGCTCTGTGTCCCGGGCCTCTCGGCCAACGCGCTGAGCTTCGGTGCCATCGCGCCGCGCCTCGCCGCGCGAGGGCTGCAGGTGGTGGCGCTGGACCTGCGCGGACGCGGCCAGAGCCCCTCCGGCGCCCCCGGCAGCCACGGCTGGCCGAACCACGCACAGGACGTGCTGGATGCCGCGAGCGCCCTGGGCGCCGAGCGCTTCGGCCTCATCGGCCACTCGATGGGCGCCTTCGTGAGCCTCGCCCTGCTCTCGCTCGATGCGGCGCGCGTGAGCCGCGTGGCGCTCATCGACGCGCTGGGCCCGCCGGAGGCCGCGGCGCTGGGCCCCATCGGAGACGGGCTGCGCCGGCTCGGGCTCACCTTCCCCTCCGAGGACGCGTACGTGGCGGCCGTGCGAGACGCCGGCGTGGTCGCGCCCTGGAACGAGGTGTGGGAGCGGCACTACCGCTACGAGCTCACCCGCGCTCCCGAGGGCGGCGTGCGCGCGCGCACCGACATGGCCGTGGTGAAGGAGGACCTCGAGTACGGCAAGGCGCACGATGCGCGCAGCCACTGGGGCAGCCTGCGCAAGGAGACGCCTGCGCTGGTGCTGCGCGCGGCGCAGGGCATGGGCCCCGGCGGCTTCGTCATCCGCGCGGAGGACTACGAGCGCTTCGGGCGCGAGGTGCCCCACGCCCGGCGCGTGGACGTGGAGGCGAACCACTTCGGGGTGATGACCCACGAGGGCTCGCTCGCCGCCCTCGAGGCGCTGTTCGCGCCGTAGGGCTCAGCCGGCGCGGGTGCTGCTGCGGGCCGCGTGCGGCTCGGCGGCGCTCTCCTCGTAGTCGAGGCTGTGGTGGAACGTCTCCTGGATGCGGGTGAGCGCGAGCAGCGCGAGCCCGAAGCAGATGCTGCCCACCAGCAGCGCCGCGCTGGAGACCGGCATGTGGTCCTTGAGCGCCTTGAAGCCCATCACCGCGAACACGGCCGAGCCGCGCACGAAGTTGGGCACCGTGGTGGCCACCGTGGCGCGGATGTTGGTGCCGAACTGCTCGGCCGCCATCGTCACCAGCACCGCCCAGTAGCCCACGGTGATGCCGATGAAGAAGCTGAGCACGTAGATGGCGGTGCTCGTCAGGCCCGGCACCAGCCCGTACACCAGCATGAGGCCGAAGCCCGCCACCAGGTTGAGCCCCACCGCGCGCTTGCGGCTCTTGAGCGCCTGGCTGAAGAGGCCGGCGAGCAGGTCTCCCAGCGTGAGGCCGATGGAGCCGTAGAGGATGGCGTCACCGGCCGTCACCGTCCCCTGCACGTTGAGGCCCCGCGTGAGCTCGGGCGCGAAGGTGAAGAGCACGCCGGTGGTGAAGTAGATGGGCACGCCGATGAGGATGCAGCTGAGGTACTTGAGGAAGCGTCCGCCCTGCAGCAGCAGCAGCGGGTTCGCGCGAGCGGCTGCGCCCGGGTGCTTCTTGAACAGCTCGCTCTCGCTCACCTTGAAGCGGGCGAAGAGCAGCGCGAGCCCCATCAGGCCGCCGGTGACGTAGGCCGCCTTCCAGGGCAGGTGCTGGCCCAGCAGCGCCGCCGCCACGATCCCCAGCATGCCCAGGGTGGCCACCAGCGTGGTGCCCAGGCCGCGCTTGTCCTTGGGCAGGCTCTCGGCCACCAGCGTGATGGCCGCGCCCAGCTCCCCCGCGAGCCCCACGCCGCCGAGGAAGCGGCAGGCTCCGTAGCTCGTCACGTTCCAGGCGAAGGCGTTGGCCAGGTTCGCGAAGGAGTAGAGCAGGATGGAGCCGAACATCACCGAGAGGCGCCCGCGCTTGTCGCCGAGCACACCCCACAGCAGGCCGCCCAGCATCAGGCCCACCATCTGGCAGTTGTAGATGAAGGCGCCCGAGTCCAGCACCTCGCGGGGGTCGGTGATGCCAAGGTCGTGCAGGGACGCGGTGCGCACCACGCCGAAGAGCGTGATGTCGAAGAGGTCGACGAAGTAGCCGAGCCCGGCCACCAGGACCGTGAGCGTCAGCACCGAGCGGAGGTCGCGCAGGAACTTCATGGCGCGGATGAAACGCCCTCCGCCCGCAGGAGGCAAGCGCAGCCCGAAAAAACATGAACGGTGATTCACCTTTCAGGACGCGTGCTGCGCTGCGCCAATGTCCCCTCTCCCTTTGGGAGAGGGTCGGGGTGAGGGATAGACGCCCCGGCTCAGGGCGACGTGCAGGTGCCGCCCGAGCACACGAGCGACAAGTCGCAATCCTCGCTGCGGGTGCAGCGGGTGCCGGCGGTGCAGTCGTAGCCGGCGCCGCCGCTCAGGCCCGTTGCCTTGAAGCCGGCCGCCCCGACCGTCTCGGTGATGGCGCGGTTGCCGAGGCTGCCGTCCTGCTTCTGGGTCACCGTCACCGTGGTCCCGGAGGCCGTGGCGCCGATGCGGAAGTCCCCGGTCTGGGCGTTGATGGCCGCGGCGAGCGAGGCTGCCACCTGGTCTGCCGTGAAGGTCGTGGTGACGCTCACGCCCACGCGGCCCTGCGTCACCGAGCCGTTGCGGTCGAACTCGAAGACGCGCGCGCCGCCGAGGAACCCGTCGACGAGGGTGACGGTCTCCCCGTCGAGCACGCTGCTGCCTGCCACGGTCACGATGCTCCCGGTCGCCGGGGCCAGCTGCACGATGAGGCAGTTCGCGCTGCAGGTGCCGCAGGCGAGCGTGTTGCCGTCGTCGCAGGCCTCGGGGCCGTTCTTCACGCCGTCGCCGCACACCGGGCCGGTGAGGCTCACCGTGCCCGTGCAGGTGGCGTTGCAGGCGGTGCAGCTCGCGGTGCCGTAGGGGCAGGAGGTCTCGGTCACCGTGTTGCCGTCGTCGCAGGCCTCGCCCTTCTCGAGGATGCCGTTGCCGCAGGTGTGCTCGATGGTGCAGCCGGAGCTGCAGCCGTCCCCGTTCACGGTGTTGCCGTCGTCGCACTCCTCCGGGCCGTTCTTCACGCCGTCGCCGCAGACGCCGCCGGTGAGCGAGCGCACGCCGGAACAGGTGCTGTTGCAGGTGGTGCAGGTGCGCGTGCCGTAGGGGCACTCGGTCTCGTCGATATTGTTGCCGTCGTCGCACAGCTCCCGGGGGTCGTTCTTCGCGCCGTCCCCGCAGTAGCGGCCGGTGAGGCTGAGCACGGCGCCGCAGGTGGCGCTGCAGGCGTCGCAGCGAGGGACGCCATAGGGGCACTCGGTCTCCGTGACGGTGTTGCCGTCGTCGCAGACCTCCGAGGCATCGTTCTTCGCGCCGTCGCCGCAGAAGCGGCCGGTGAGCTGCAGGGCAGTGCTGCAGGTCGCGTTGCAGGTGGTGCAGGTGCGCGTCCCATAGGCGCACTCGGTCTCTGTAACGGTGTTGCCGTCGTCGCAGCGCTCGCTGTCGGTCACCTTGGCGTCGCCGCAGAAGTTGCCCGTCAGCTGAAGCACGGCGCTGCAGTTGGCGTTGCAGGCGCTGCACTGCGTTTCGCCGTAGGGACACTGCGCCTCGCTCACGGTGTTGCCGTCGTCGCAGGCCTCGCCGCCGCTCACCTGGCCGTCACCGCACACGGAGCCCGTCAGGTGGAGCACGGTGCCGCAGGACGCGTCGCACGCGGTGCAGTTGGCCACGCCATCGGGGCAGGCGGTCTCGGTGGTGGTGTTGCCATCGTCGCAGGCCTCGTGGCCGGGGGCGGTCACGCCATCGCCGCACACGTTGCCGGTGAGCTCGAGCTTCGCGCCGCAGGTGGCATCGCAGCGGGTGCAGTGGTCGGTGCCGTAGGGGCACTCGGTCTCGGTCTCGGTGTTGCCGTCGTCGCAGGCCTCCACGCCCGGCTCCGCGCGGTCCACCTGGCCGTCGCCGCAGCGCGCGAGCACGCAGGCCGTGAGGCAGTCGTCCTCGTTGCTCGCGTTGCCGTCGTCGCAGACCTCGCCCACGTCCTTCACCCCGTTCCCGCAGCCCTCGCGGGTGCGGCAGTCCGCGCTGCAGCCGTCGCCGCCCACGGTGTTGCCGTCGTCACAGGCCTCGCCGGCCGCCGTGTCCACCGTGCCGTTGCCGCAGGACTCGTTCGAGTGGCAGTCCGAGCTGCAGCCGTCGCCGGCCACCGTGTTGCCGTCGTCGCAGACCTCGCCGCGCGCCGTCTCGAGCACCCCGTCCCCGCAGCGCTCGAGCGAGCGGCAGTCCGCGCTGCAGCCGTCGCCCCCCTGGGTGTTCCCGTCGTCGCAGCGCTCCCCGCTGTCCACCTTCGCGTCGCCGCAGCGCGCCGGGGCCTGTGCGTCCTCGGTACCGGAGCAGGCGAGCAGGGGCAGGAGCAGCAGCGCGAGCAGGGCGCAGTGGCGCAGGGGACGGAGGTGCGACACGGGAGACCTCGGGAGGGAAGGGGCCGCGCCCCTTTACCCGACCGCCCCCGCGCCCAGATAGGTGGGGGGATGTATGTGCAACCCGATTGCGTCTGCACGTGCGGAGAGCAGGCGGGGCCTCCGGGCCGACACGTGGGGCCCTCTGTACGGCGCAGGGCATCGCTTGCTGCCGAACGAATGTGGGAGCCATGAAGACACGGTGAAGAATCTCCACGGAGGGCCAGCGAGGATGGCGACCACGGAGGCTTCACCCATGACGTTCGCCTGCGCCGCTGCAGTGGCTGCTCTCCTGACCGCAGCTTCACCGCCCCCCTTGCCCAAGGTCGACTTCAGCGTCGCGGAGCTCCACGTCCGCCCCCGACTGGTCAGCGCTCGCCTTCCGCAGGACTGGTGGGCATTGGCACCGCGGCGCATCGATCCGGAAACGGGCTCTGCTGAGGGGTCCGTCGTGCAGGTGTTGCGCAGTGAGGATTCGGGCCACTCCTGGCAACCCGCCACCGAGCTGCAGGCTGCTCTCGGCAAGGCGCTGGAGGCCGAGGGGGAGACCTTGCGCACGTTGGATTTCCTCGCCTGGTACTCGCCGGATGTGGGGGTTGCTGCCGGCTACATCGGGGCGCGCGTGCTTCGCACCGTCGACGCTGGGCGGACCTGGAAGGCGGTGCCCCTGCCCGAGCCCCTCTGGGTCTACTCATTGGAGCGAAGCGGAGCGCGGACCTGGGTGTGTGGCTCCTCGGGGCGCATCTACCGGAGCGATGACGCGGGAGCTCGGTGGGCTGAGCTGAAGGCGTCGCCCTTCAACGGGGAGGACCGATGCATGTCTCTCTCGTTCCTCACGCCGGACAGCGGCTGGGCCGCGGGCATGCAAGGAACGCTCTGGAAGACGGAGGATGGTGGTGAGACCTGGGCGGCGCTCACGCCGCCGAAGCAGGCGCCGCGGGTACTCTTTGCCGGCACGCCGGGCTTGCCTCCCGAGCTGCGTCACGTCCTGCGCCTCACGCGGAGCATCGGCTGGGTTGGCGGCTCGGATGGTCTCTTCCGCACCGACGATGGCGGCAAGACATGGCAGCCAATCGGGAGGCAGCAGGAGAGCGGGCGATACGTCTCGACGAGGCCGGATGGCCGTCAAGTGGTGACCTCAAGTGCCGCAGGCCTTCCGCTCGCGGCTTGGCTTCCATCGTTTGCGGACGCCTGGATCGTGGGACCCGACGTCATCGCCAGCCCGCATCCAGAAGGACTGCAGCTCGAAGTGACGGGGAAGGTGACGCGAGCGGGGCCGCTCCTGACGCGCCCTCGCGGCACGCTGACGCAACTGGAAGGACTCGCGCAGCGCACGCCGCAGAGCTGGCTCGGCTGGGCAGGAGACCAGGTCGCCGCCACCCAGGATGGAGGCCGCACCTGGTACCGGGTGGGACGCCTCCCGCGCACTCCAGTACGCGACATCGTCTTCCTCGCGGACGGGAGGGTTTTCGCCGAGCTGACCGGCGGAGGCCTGCTTCGCTCGCGAGACGCAGGGCATCGCTGGGAGCCCACCACCGACGCCCTCGAAGCGTATGACTTCACCGTCGCCTCGGGGCGGCGTCCCGGAGGTGGGAGCGAGAGCACGCAGACGCACTGGGAGACGCCCTTCGACTGCGCGGTCTCCTCGCCCAGGGCCTCGGTGAAGGTGGACTTCGGGATCCAGGGCTGCTTCGGCGGAACGCAGAGCTCGCTCGTCCTCGAGCTTGCCCCGGATGGTGCCGCACTGCACGGCAAGCGGGATGTGGGCGATGGCCCGGTCGAAGTGAAGCGCCAGCTCACTCGCGCCGAGGGCGAGGCGCTGATGCGCGAGCTCGTCGCTGCGTCGACCCGACCCGAGGTGCCTTCGGATTGCCAGTCCACGACTGGCTACTCCGCGGTGCTGGAGTGGTCGTGTCCCAACGGAACCCCGCAGCGCACCCGCGCCGAGTTCACTTCCTACGGCTGCGGCCAGCGGATGCGAGTGGACCTCGTAGGGGGAGCCACATCGACGGGGGGCGCTCAGGGGCCGGATACCTATGAACGGGCGCTGGGTATCCACGAAGTCGCAGAGCGGGCGCTCGAGACGGCTGATCCCCCTCTGCCTCCGAGGCGCCCCTAGTCAGGGGGCGAGCGCCTGCAGCATCGCCGGCGTGTCGATGTACGCGGTGAAGCGCACGATGCGCCCCTCGCGCACGGTCCACACGTGCACGATGGCCAGGTCGATGGGGCGGCCCGAGGCGCGCGCCCGCCCGCGCAGGCGGCCCACCGCCACCACGTCGTCGCCGGCCGCGAGGTACTGCTCGGGCTGGGGCACGGCCTGGGTGTGCTCGCCCAGCCGCTGGAAGAAGGTGCGCGCGCCTGCGTGCCCGCGGTGGTCTCCGCCCCAGGGAAGCAGGGGCGTCTGGTGGATCTCCACGTCCGGGTGCAGCAGCGAGAACACCGCCGCGACGTCGCCCCGCGCGTACGCCGCGTAGGCCTCCTGGATGAGCTGCAGGTTCGCGTCCATCGGGACTACCTCCGGTCGAGCATCAAACCGCCTCCGGTCCGGGCACGAGCGGCGGCCGGCCCGAGGGCTGCCACAGGTAGAGGAACCAGTACACGGGCAGGGTGAGCATGCCCATGAAGAAGAAGAGGATGGCCCACACCGGCCGCAGGTTGTCGGGCACGTGCGGGTTGCGGAAGAGGTCGAGCACGTAGAGCACGATGCTCGTGACCCAGGCCACCATGAACACGCACTGCAGCGGGAAGAACACGAGGAGGAAGAAGAGCGGCAGCTCGGGCTGCGGGCCGCCGTGTCCCTGGGCGCGCGCGAAGTCGCTCAGCGCCATCCCGAAGAAGGCCACGAAGAAAAGCCCGAGGAAGGCCAGGGGCAGGAAGGCGAGCAGGCCCATCCACACGGCGCGGCCGCGGGACAGGGAGTAGGGGCGGGAGGGCGTGACGTTCACGCGCCCGAGCGTACCTGCACTCGCGCTACGCTCCTACGTCTCCCCAGGAGGGTCGCCCCATGTCCAGCCCCGTCCTGCTGCTCGGCGCGCTGCTGCTCGCGGCGGCGCGCGCGCCTGCGCCCGTGCAGCTCGCTCCGGCCACGGAGCCCGGCGTGCGGCTCGAGCTGACCGTGCGCCTGAGGACGCGCGACGGACGGCCGGTGGCGGGCGCGCAGGTGCACGCCTACCAGACCGACGCGCAGGGGCACTACACGCGCGAGCGCCCCATGGACGAACCCCACGCGCGCCTCTCCGCCTGGCTGCGCTCGGATGCCCAGGGAGCCTTCGTCCTGCGCACCATCCATCCCGGCCGCTATCCGTGGACCGTGACCCTGGGAGGCCAGGCGCGCCACATCCCCGCGCACGTGCACCTGGACATCCAGGCCCCGGGGCTCCCGGAGCGGCGGCTGCAGGCGGTGTTCGCGGACGACCCGCTGCTGCAGGAGCCCTACTGGGCGGACTGGGTGCGCCGGCTCGGTCAGCCCGTGCTGCAGTGCACGCGGGAGGGCGGCGAGGAGCGCGCGACCCTGGTGCTCACGCTCTAGGCGCGCCGCGCGAGCGTTGTGGCCGCGGGGCCGGGCGTGCAATGAGGGCGGCATGTCCTGGCTCCAGCAGGCGCTCATCTTCCTCGCGGCCACCGTGGTGTCCGTGCCCCTCTTCAAGCGGCTCGGGCTGGGCTCGGTGCTCGGCTACCTCGCGGCCGGCGCGGTCATCGGCCCCTGGGGCCTGCGCCTCATCGGCGAGGTGGAGGCGGTGATGCACATCTCCGAGTTCGGGGTGGTGCTGCTGCTCTTCCTCATCGGGCTGGAGCTGCAGCCCTCGCGCCTGTGGGAGCTGCGCCGCGGGGTGTTCGGGCTGGGCGGCGCGCAGGTGCTGCTGAGCGCGCTGCTCCTGGGCGCAGTGGGCATGGCGCTGGGGCTCTCCTGGCGCCCGGCACTGGTGGCGGGGCTGGGGCTCTCGCTCTCCTCCACCGCGTTCGCGCTGCAGTTGCTCGCGGAGAAGAACGAGCTCACCCAGGACCACGGGCGCGCGGCCTTCGGCATCCTGCTGTTCCAGGACCTCGCGGTCATCCCCATCCTGGCGCTGCTGCCCTTCCTCGCGGACGGCGGCGCGGGGGCCGCGGCGCCCAGCAGCGCGCCGGGCTGGGTGGTGGGGCTCAAGGTGGTGGGGGTGCTCGCGGCGGTGGTGCTGGGGGCGCCCTTCGTGGTGCGGCCGCTCTTCAAGATCGTGGCGAACACGCACAGCCAGGAGCTGTTCACCGCGACGGCGCTGCTGGTGGTGCTGGGCACGGCGGTGGGGGTGAGCCAGGTGGGCCTGTCCCCGGCGCTGGGCGCCTTCCTCGCCGGCGTGCTGCTGGCCAACAGCGAGTTCAAGCACGAGCTGGAGGCGGACATCGAGCCCTTCAAGGGGCTCTTGCTCGGGCTCTTCTTCCTCTCGGTGGGGATGAGCGTGAACCTCGGGCTCATCGCCGCGCGGCCGCTGGGGGTGGCCGCGCTGGTGCTGCTGCTGGTGCTGCTCAAGGGGGTGGTGCTCTACGGGCTGGGGCGCTGGAGCCTGCGGAGCAAGGAGTCCGGGCTGGATCTCGCGGTGGTCATCAGCCAGGGCGGAGAGTTCGCCTTCGTGCTCTTCAGCCTCGCGGTGGCCCAGCGCGTGATGGACCGCGCGCTCGCGGACCTGCTGGTGGTGGTGGTGAGCCTCTCCATGGGCGTGACGCCGCTGCTCTACCTGGTGCACGAGCGGCTCGTGCGGCCGCGCCTGCGCGCGCGCCGGCAGCAGAAGCGCGACTTCGACGTGGCGGCCACCGAGGACAACCCGGTCATCATCGCCGGCATGGGTCGGGTGGGGCAGGTGGTGGCGCGCGTGCTCGCGGCCAAGCGCATCGGCTTCACCGCCATGGACATCAACTCCGAGCACATCGACTTCCTGCGCCGCTTCGGCACCACCAAGGTGTTCTACGGGGACGCGGCGCGCCTCGACCTGCTGCGCGCGGCGCGCGCGGACAAGGCGAAGGTGCTGGTGGTGGCGGTGGACGACGCGCAGGCCAGCGTGCACATCGTGCAGACGGCGAAGCAGCACTTCCCGCAGCTGACCATCATCGCCCGGGCGCGCAACCGCCAGCACGCCTACGCACTCTTGGACCTGGGGGTGGTGCACGTGATGCGCGAGACCTTCGCGGCGAGCCTGGAGATGACGCAGGAGGTGCTCGAGGAGCTCACGATGGGCTACTCCGAGGCGCGCGAGTCCATCGAGCGCTTCCGCGAGCTGGACGAGGCGATGCTGCTGCGCGCCTACCGCCACCAGGGGGATGAGAAGAAGCTCGCCGAGATCTCACAGCGCGGCCGCCAGGAGCTCGAGCAGCTCTTCGCCGCGGACGAGGCCGAGCGGCGCAAGAGCAGCTGAGCTCCTCGCAACGAGGATGCAGAAGCATCAGCCGCGGGGCGAACGGCTACTCCGTCCCTTCCGTCGCGCGGGAACCCCTCTCTGGCCGGCCGCCAGTGGAACTTCGCGCCGCGAGCACGCCTGCGCGCAGCGCGGACCTGCGCCCCGCGGGACCAGAAGCGGTTCCGAGTGCAGCGGTACGAATTTTTTCCATCAATAACGGCCTAGTCCGTGTTTCTGGACTATCCAGTCTTGCTTGACCTGCGCAGTTTCTCCATGTCAGCTTCCCGACGCCAGCGACCGCCCGCTCGATGTGCGAGCGGCCTTGCGTGCCCGCGTGGCCGTCGCTGCACGGAGCACGAATGAGCCGTGGCTTGTGGAGCGCCCTTTGGGCCGTCGTCTTATCTGCCATGTTCGCGAGCTCCGTCGCAGAAGCGGCGAGCTGTACGCAAAGCAATGGCTGCCAGGGAACTCAGGTCTGCACCCGGGTCTTCGACCCGGAGCTGAGGAAATACATCAGCAGCTGCAGTTGCAATCCCGTCCCAGAGACCTGCAATAACTGTGATGACGACGCCGACGGCGTCGTTGACAACGCCTCGGGCAGCAACGTCGCCTACAGCCTCACAGTGAGTTGCAGCGCCTGCGGCAAGACCGGCGCGATGGCCTGTAAGGCAGGCGTGCTGGGGACGTGCAACGCCGGACCCGAGGTGTGCAACAACTGCGACGACAACGGCGACGGCGTCGTCGACAACGCGTCCGGCAGCAATGTTCCCTACAGCTTCATCCAGAGCTGCAGTGCATGCGGCAAGGGCGGTACCCAGGTTTGTAGCGCAGGAACTCTTAGCGGCTGCAATACGGGCGCTGAGGTTTGCAACAACTGCGACGACAATGGGGACGGTGTCGTCGATAACGCACCTGGGAATGGAGCGCCCAATACGCTGACCCAGGTTTGCAGCAACGGCTGCAGCGGAGCAGGAAGCCAGACCTGCGGCGCAGGCCAGTGGAGCGCTTGTGCAGGGTGCAGTGGGACCATCGCCTGCACCACCTCGTGCGGAGTGCCCTCGACCCTGGCCTGCAACAGCAGCTGCCAGCCGACGACCAACGTCTGCACATCCGCCGAAGTGTGCAACGGCTGTGATGACAACAACAACGGTGCGGCAGACGAGGGTCTGTCATGCAAGCCCTGTCAGTGAGGCCCGCGATGATGTCCGGACAAGTTCAGAGGAAGAGTCTCATCCGCCGCCTGAGCCGCACTGGTGCAATCATTTGTGGGAGCCTGCTGGCGGGTGCATTTATCGCCTGTGGCTCGGGCACCTCAAATGTTGGGTCGTCCACTCTTGGGTCGACAGGAGAAGAGCACCTGCACCCCGTGGTCTCTGAGGTTCGTGAGCTGAAGGCGGGAAGCCGCGCCCGGCAGATGGGGGAGGAATGTTCTTCAGGAGGCGAGAGCGATTGCGCCTCAGGCGTCTGTCTTCAGACGCCTAATGCTGTTGGCGCCGCGCCTGGACGCGCTGGAGGGTATGTCTGTAGCGCGCGGTGTCAATTCCCTCGCGACTGCGCCGACGACTGGACCTGTGTGCAGGTCGTGCCGGGGGAGGGAGGCAGCCTCTGCGTACCGCCTCAATCCTGGCAGCCCCGCCCCGCCACCTGGCGCACACCGACGACAGGGGGCGCAAAGTGACACGGCCCAGCCTGCTCGAAAAGTTTTCGCGTCCAACCGACACCTCGATGGTTCCTTCGCCTTCACATCAAGATGGGTCTCGCGTGCGCTCGCTCAAAAGACTTTTTGATTTCGCTGCCCCGATCTTCCGTTGCGCGCTGGCGTTGGTAGCACTGTCCGGGGGGGCCGCCCACGCACAAACGGAGTGGTGTGCAGTCCGGTATGACGATTGCTACTACGACAAAAACCTGACCAGCGTCGACCCGACGATTGGAAGCAAATCCCCGTCGACTGGGCCAAAGATTGGGAGCAGGTACTTTTTTTGGAGCTGCCCCTGCGATGGGTCAGAGTGCAACGGCGGTGTCTTTCTTTGCGGGAACAACCCTGATAACCAATATTGTAGAATTGTCAATCCGGGCATCAGTAGAGACCTCTGCAATGCGTCGTCCCCTGAGGGCGGTGATTGTTTTACGGCGGATGGCTGCCCAGGAGTCTGGCAAAGGGGTGCCTACGGCACTTATTCGAAGTTTGAAGCTGATAACATGTGGCATTTGTACCAGACCGGATCGCCGCAAAATTATTGCAAGCCGAAGGATGATTGCAAGCGTGAGCGTCCTGCCAATAAGTGCTTAGTGAACGGCAGCCCGCGGGGGATCTATGGGGATCCCGTTGACTTGGCGAGCGGCAAAAGCGTGGTGTGGCGTGACGATTACACAGCGTCGATGGCGCAGGGGTCGGTCGTCTTCAGCCGCACGTATCATTCGCAGTTGCCTGCAGACAAGAGCACCAACGCTGCGCTGATGCCGAAGCCCTTTGGTTCGGACCCGCGAAACAGCACGGTAGCTGCGTGGACGCACAGCTTGTACGAGCGCGTCGAAGTCGCGACGGGCTCGTGGCGACTGCGGCTCGGGAGCGGCTCGGAATGGACCTTCGGGCCCTGCTCGACGGTCAACTGCTGGGCGGTCGCCAGCGGGCCCGCCCTGAGCGAACGTGTTCGCCTGCAATACCTCGGTAACCAGGGCTTCCGTGCCATCCTGTCCAACGGGGAGCAGCGCGAATATGCAGCTCAGTGGAAGACCGGAGCGGCGTATTTCCTCACGCGCATCAAGTCCTCGAAGGGGGCGCAATTGGCCACCCTTTCGTATGCTACTCCTCCCCCCGCCACTCCTCCCTCCGTGAGTTGCGGTGCTGGCTCCACGGGCGGTGCAGTCGCCCCCTTCCTCTCGCGAGTGGACTTGCCTCTCGGCGAGTCGCTTGGCTTTGATTACGTTCAGCTAGACCGTCTGGATGGTTCGGGCCCGGAGTGCGTCCTGCGGGCCCTGAAGCGGATGCCTAACGCAGGCGGTGTCGAGTCCACTCCGCTGGCCACTTATTCCTACACGGTGGAACAGGGCTCTGAGCGCCCGGGCCGACTCCTGACTGTAGCGTATTCGGACGGTCGCTCCGAGGAGTACAGCTACCCAACCAATGGAGGTGCCAGCAATGCCGGCATCGACGTGAAGCTGGGCGGGCTCCCAGTTGTAAGTCATGGAACCGACTCGTCCAGCGGAGATGTGACCAGCGTCACAGGCCCTGGGGAAAACGTCACCATCAGCGCACCGAGTTATGTTCCGTGTGCTGTGCCCGGGACTTGTGCGGGCAGTGGCGTGGTCCGGCACACCGTGACGGACCTGATTGCGGGTGTTGGCAATGGCAATCCGCAACAAGCGCAGCTGACACATGAGTACGATGTGCTCGCCAGTAGCGGTGAATCCGGTCAATTGTATCAGGTGACGGACTCCTGCCTTTCGTCCGGCGCGTGTAGTCCGGGCACCCAACGGTACGAGTACGCCCGACTCGCGGATGCCGGTTCGGTCGCGGTAGTAGCTGAGAAGGACAAACGGAACAGTTGGACGACCTATGACTACGTCGCGGTGACGCTGGACGGGGGCGTTCAGACCCTGGAACGTCGCAGTGAGAAGCGCGGCGCGCTGGATGCCGACGGGGGCTCGGCGCTCGAGGAAACCCGTTACCAATATGTGTATGCGCCGGAGACCACACAGCAGGTCTCGAGCGCCGCACGGAATAGTGTCCTGGTCCCTGGCGGCGATGCTGCCACGACCTACCGATACGACGCGGATGGGCGCTTGGCGGCCAGGTACGATTCAGGTTTCTCCCAGACGTTCGACCCGACCAGCGGCGTTTGGAGCGTGGTTCCCAAGGTGCGAGCCACCTTCTATTTCAAGCGCCAGCTGCCTGGTGGGACAGACGATCCTCATGGGCGAACGCTCGAAATGCATGGTCCATGCTGGGTCGGTAGCACTGCGGATACGGACTGCACGGCCGCGCCTTTCGCTAAGACTCTCTATACATATTTCCCTGACAGCGCGGGATGGCCCTCCGCTGGTAAGCTGCAGTCCGTCGCTGTGGGCGGAACGGATCTCCCGTCCCCACTCATCACCGCCTATGCGTATTCGAGCGCGAATGGTGAGGAGGTCACGACCACGACGGATCCGAATGGCCAGAGCGTGAGCAGCTACGTGGCCAACGGACGGCTGCTGCGGAGGAGTGAGCCATTCCCGCAGGTAGGAGCTCCATCCCTCTTTACCGTTTACAGTTACGACAGCGCTGGGCACATCGAAGCCGAGAAGCATCCTAAGGGCGACTTCGAGGTGACGTGCTACCGAGCCGGTACCGACAATTGGGGTTGCGTGGGGGGCACGCTCACCGACAAGGTGCAGTGGCGGGCCCGTGCAGCAGACGCCGCGGGTGCCCAGTTCAGCGAGAAGGTGCTGTATGCGTACTGGCCAGACGGCACCCTGCAGAAGGAGAGCTTTATCGCGTCGAATGGGGAGGTGCGTCGCGTCCGCACCTACGCTGCCGATGCTCACCGTCGACGGACGCTCGAGGGATGGGGCGAGGGCAGTGGGGCCTACTCGGCCAAGAAGGGCTATGACGCGGCCGACAATCTCTCGGCCATCGGTGCGTCTTTCAATTCACCCCCCTCGTGGTGTGCGGTGACGGGCCCCAATGGTCAGCCCGCGGTAGGCGGCAACTGCACTGCGATGTTGTATGACCGCGCGGACCGACTCGTCCAAGTCGAGGAGTATCCGTCGGATAAGGTACCCACGCAGCGCACCCTATTCGCGTATGACGCTCAAGGAAACGTGTCTGGCGTCAAGGTCGGCTGCAGTGGAAGCGATACCTACGCCAGTTGCACGCAGCCGAGCACGGCCTATCAGTTCGATGACTTCGGTGGGCTGGTGAAGGTGACCAGCCCCGCCATGGGCATCCCTGGGGGAAGTGGCGGGGCCGTCAACTACGCTCACGACGCCGCGGGGAACACGACCATCAAGCAGACGCCCACGATGGCGGCGACGTCGGCGCGAGACTACCTCGAGTATGGCTACGATTCTCTCGGCCGCCTTACGGCGCTTACGCACCGGAATCCCAACCTCACAACTGGCGGCGAAGTTCTCTACGCTCAGGCGTACGACGCGTCCGCGACGATGCCTGCAGGCTGCGGCGTGCTTGAGAATACGAAGGGACGCCTCCTCTGGAGAGACGACTCTTTCGGGCGCACTTGGTACAGCTACGACGCTTCTGGACGTACAACGAGGGAGGTTCGCATCCGGACCGGTGCGATGTCTGGGTGCAGCGTGGTTGGGTCTTCCGCGTCGGCGTACAACAATCCGAACACGAGCTATGCCTACGACGTCAACGGGAACTTGTTGTCCATCGAGTACCCGTACGGGCGTGTTGTGAATTACGACTACGGTGCCAACCCTGAGCTCTTCAACCGAGTACAGGCGGTCCGCATGACGACGTTTGGCGCTGCCGGAGCCACCTCAACGGTGACCGTCATCAGCCACCTCGCTTGGGAGCCCTACGGCGACCTGCGCGGCTACCAGCTCCACCTGGGCACCAACGTCCTCGGGGTTGAGTACGCCCTCGGCCAGGCGGGGAACACGCCTCCGGCCTATACGGCCCTCTCAGATGCGAGCCAGTTGGTGCCCGACACGACCGGCCGCACCCGGGCGCTCTGGGTCACCAACCTTGGGGTCGGTGGGACATTTGTGCCGGGCTCGGGGAGTGGCAATATCCTTCGCCAGTTTTACACGTGGACGGCGGACCAGGTGGTGCGCTCCGACACGCACCTGCTCGGAGCGACCACTCCGCGGACCGAGACATACAGTTACGACAAGTTGCTCCGTTTGACTGCAGCGACCGGTACCCTGTCGGCTGCTGGCGGTTCGTTCGGCAGTCGAGCGTATTCCTACGACGCACGTGGCAACCGCACTTCAGAGAGCGGGGAGTCCCGCTCCTGGACCCTGTCGCGTTCGGATGTCAGCCACCCTGATTGGCTCACGGCTCGCGCCCCGCAGAGCAGTGGCTGGCTCAACTACCAGTACAGTTACGACGCGGATGGACGCCTCAGCGGGATCGGCGGTCCGCGCGATAGCCAGGGCATTCCCTTCAATGACCTGAGCTTCAACAATTCTGGCAACCTCGCTAACGGCGGATCGGACACCGTGTTCCGCACGGCGTCCATTGGTGGAGCTGCATACAGCTACTATTACGATGCGCAAAATCGTCGACGCGCAAAGGTGTATCCGAGCGGCGCGGTCGACGAGTTCTTCTACGACACCGTGCACGACCTACTCGTGGATGTTGGCAATACCTCGGCCGTTGGCGCGACCAATCATCCTACCGATGAGTACGTCTGGCTGAGTGGACGTCCGATCGCGCTTGTTCGGGGCCTGCTCGATAGCTCCTACGCCCGTCAGTCCGACGCTACGACCGACTGTGTTCGACTTGGCGAAGGAGCGGCATGCGGAATCTACGCGCTTGCCACTGATTGGATGGGGAAGCCTGTCCTCGCACTTGATTCCAATGCGCGGGTGACTGGCGTGGGCGAGCACGACGCTTTTGGTCATGTGAATCGTGTGGCGATCAGCGCCGAGACCCCTCATCCCTATGGAACGTTCCGCGGCGCCTTCGGTGGAACCCTGAAGCAGCCCACCGTGGCGAGCACGCCCGCAACGCAACTGCAAATGCGCCTGCTTTACGAAGCGGTGGAACTCGCTACCGACTGCGAGGCCGGCTGCGCCAAAGAGGCGTGCTCCGGCGCGCCCTCGGACGCGATCGAGGTGCGTGATGCGGCAACCAATGGTGTCCTGACTTCTTTGGGGGCCCGCCAGCGACACGGATGGACGTCATGGGTTACGCCGGGCACTTCCGGCGTCTCCCTCTACCTGAAGAGCCTGGGTGGCTGTGGAGTGCAGCCTGGTGCCTGCTCGTGCTCTTGCGATGCCAACGCACGCGGGCCTGACCGCAAGGGGATGGGCGCAGCGTTCTCTGCCTACGAGTACCGGCGATACCAGACGGGGGCGCAGCCTCTCTTCACGCCCATTCGTTTCCCCGGCCAGTACCACGACGCCGAGACCGACCTCTTCGAGAACTGGAACCGCTACTACGACCCGAGCATCGGGCGGTACCTGCAGCCGGAGCCGTTGGCTATGACGGCAGCAAGGGCAGCCGCACTGCCAGTATATGGATACGGTAAAAACAACCCATTAAGAAATACTGACCCGAATGGGCGTCACACGCTGCAAGGTCCGCCAGAGGAAGTGTGTCCTAACTGGCCAAAGGCACTTCAGCGAGCGAAGGAGGCCGCGGGATGTGCCGTAGGCGGCTTCAGAAAATGCGGGTGCCCTGGGAAGGTGCCGGAAAAAGTGTGTGAGATTATGAGGGACAGAGATGGCTTGCCAATCCTCATTGTCAAGGATCCGGGCCTGTCTACAAATCAGTCAAACGGCAATCCGTTCCCAACGGCCCGGCCGACCGAGAATGGTGTTCACTGGGGCTATACTTTCGCCCAGACTCCCTTGGGGCCACCTGGACAGTACGCGGCGGGACCAATCATCGCGTGGATAGAAGTCCGAGACGACGCTTGCTGGGGCGGAAGCGACCTAGCGGTCCAAACGCTCGCAAAGTCGATTCTCCATGAGTCGTTTCATGCTTACAAGTTGTATGCCGCAGATCCGTTTTCGGACAGCTTCCCTCAGTGGATGACTGACAACTGGTGGCCAGTTTGGAGCAACAATGCTGAACGGCTTACGAGCGAGTGCTTTGGTGGGTAGGCGTCGCCCTTGGGAGCGGGCTTGGATTGCGGCGTTATTGCTAATTGTCGCCTTGGTTGGTTCCCTGTGGGCCATTGGGATTGTGCGACTAGCTTGCGCCTTCAGTTTTGGATGCGCCGATGGTGAATCGTGCTTATGGTCGCATGGTGCGACCACGCGAGGCGGAATGCCCGCGGCAGTTACGGTTTGCGCCAAACGGTGCGGTCCGGGAGTCGGTGGATGTGCAGATGGTTATAGTTGCATTCATGGCGACCCTGGCCCGCAGGGATTCCATTGCGCACGCACTCCGTAGAGCGCTTCAACTTTGTGTGTGTGGGATGCCAATGCTCCAAAACCCTGTTCAACCCTAAGCGGCTGGAGGGTTGAACGCAGGGCGGTACGCTCCCACCTGCCGTGGGGCACCTTCAGCGCGCGGGCGGACCACTCCTTTGGGGTGACGAGATCCGCCGCGCTCGCGAGCGCGAACTGCGACGCCCGTGGACGCCCCAGCCGCTTGCCCTGTGCACGTGCTCGGGCGAGCCCTGCCCGGGTGCGCTCGATGAGCCGGCTGCGCTCCTGCTCCGCGACCCAGCCGAAGATCGCCACCAGCAGCGAGCGCACAGGCCCCGTGTTGTCCAGCCAGGGCTCGCGCACGGACACCACCGGCACGCCGAGGCGGTCCAGTCCGAGCACGGTGTTGATGGCGCCAGGCATGGAGTGGTGGAGCTAGACTGTGCGGCGTTGCAGCCGTGTGCTCCGCCACCCAACTGCTGAGGAGTCCGCATCTCATGCCGCCCAACATCCGGCTCCTCGCAGTCGAGAGTGGGGACCTGCTCAAGTATGAAACGGTTCTCAAGGAGATCGAGCGCTACGGAAATGCGGTCCTGGGCATTCGCGTGGACTCATTTCCGGTGGAGTCCATCAGCTCTGCGCGGGCGCGGAGGATCTACGACTGGCTCTGCTCCGTTGGTCGCGAGGAGATGGCTCCTGCCGTCAGGACCGAACGGGTACGGCTCTTCCTGCACCAGCTCGCGCACAACAAGGCCGATCTCTGCGCACAGCTTGACGATGCCCTGCGACGAGCGGGCTTTGAAGTCGCCCGGCCGGCAGTCTCGGACTCAGGAGCAGAGGAGCGGCGCGTTGAGCAGGAGCGAGCCCGGCGCCGCGAATTCGAGCGTCAGCGCGAAGGGCTCCTCACTCGGTTCGACCAAATGGCCACCTCGGCCGACCGTCAGAGGCGCGGTTACGAGCTGCAAACGCTCCTAGCGGACTTGCTAGCGCTCTACGAGGTCCGTCCCACCAAGAGCTTCACGAGAAACGATGGGGCGGAGCAGATCGACGGCGCCTTCGACTACAAGGGCTGGTTCTACCTGGTGGAGTGCCGCTGGCGGCAGACACCGGCGGATGGTCGGGACCTCGATGGACTCCTCGGGCAGGTGAACCGATCCGGGCGGCAGACGATGGGCCTCTTCCTGTCGATGGAGGGATGGACCCAGAACGTCGTTCCGGTGCTCAAGCAGAACCCTGACAAGACAATTGTGCTCGTTGACGGGATGGACCTTCGGACTGTCCTGAGTGGTGAGCTGACCTTGCCTGCGCTGCTCGACGCGAAGGTGAGCCGGCTCAATCTAGCGGGCGAGCCGTTCCTTTCGGCGGTCGAGATCCTCCGCGAGCAGGAGAGAACACCGGGTCGTGCCGCAGGTCGCGGGTAGGCGGTACCGGGGCAAAACCCTGGTCCGATTTCGCGCTCGCTTCTCCTTCGGAGCAGGTAGGTGAGGCGAAAGGTTCAGGTTATGCCCCAGCGGAGCCGCACGCCCTGCGGAGCGTTCGGCTCGGCACCTTGAGGGCGATGGCGATCTCCCGCCACGAGCGCCCCTGCTCACGGAGGAGGTGAACAGCGGCAAGGTCTACCTCGCGCCTCGGCCTGCCCACCGCCTTGCCGCTCCGCGTGCGACCTGTCGCCTTCACCCGGGCGATGCCCGAGCGCACGCGCTCACGAATCAGCTCGCGCTCGAACTCCGCGAGGGCTGCAATCATGTGGACCAGCAGCCGGCCGTGGGCGTGGTGAGGTCGATGCTCTCGCGCAGGCTGAGACGGCGCAGCCGACTGCCGCCAGCTCGTCGAGGAGCACGAGTAGGTCCCTCAGGCTGCGTCCGAGCCGGTCGAGCCCGAAGACCATCACCTGACGCACCTCCCCAGCGCGTGCCGCCCGCTTGAGGGCATCGAGGGCCGGGCGGCTGGCCTTCGCCCCAGAGTGCCCGAGGTCGATGAATTCGCGCGGAGCCGTCCATCCACGAGCCTTAGAAGCCCGCCGCAGAGCGTGAATCTGAGCGGCGCCATCTTGGTCCGCCGTTGAGGTGCGGATGTAGATCGCGTTCACAGAGGGCGCGCTCATGCGCACTTCTGTGTCTGGCACACGGTGAGGAGGTCACCAACCCAGAGCACGTCACCGAGTTCGATGAAGTCGAAGACGTGATTGAGGTAGATGCCGATGTTCGTCTTGAGTGGTGTTCTTGCGCCGCAGCTTTCGAATGCTGGCCAGCTCTCGGAAACGTCCACGATCCGCCATCCCATGGCGCGCAGGTGTGCGCGCCGTGCGCAGCACTCAGCGGCGGAGGGCATCTCTCCGGCCCAGACGTCGAAATACTCGGTGCGGCGGATTCTGGTCACGCGGAACAAGGTTGGCAGGCTGCACGCTTCTAGGCGCCCACCTGGGTGGAGGCCGCCGGACGAAGCGCGAAGGGCCCGCCACGCCGCGAAGGAGCGTGCGCAGGCCCTCCGTGGATCCCAGCGGCTTAGAACTCCTTTCAATAATGCCTGGTAAGCCGCCTCAGCAGGATGAGGCTGCAACCAAGGTGCATCAGCGAGAGGTGGATGTCGGCGCGGCGCTCCTCGCGGATGCGCAGGCGCTTGAGGTTGTGAAGCCAGGAGAGGGTGCGCTCCACCACCCAGCGGTGGCGTCCCAGCTTCTGGCTGGACTCGACTCCGCGCCGGGCGATGCGCGGGATGATGCGGCGCCTGCGCAGCTCGCGGCGGATGATGGGAAAGTCGTAGCCCTTGTCGCCGTGCGCCTTCGTGGGGCGCCTGCGCGGCCGCCCGCGGCGCCCGGTATGGACGGGCGAGATCGCGTCGAGCAGAGGCAGCGCCCGCTTCATGTCGTGCACGTTGGCGGCCGACAGGAGCACGGCCAGCGGGCTGCCCTTGCGGTCCGTCACGACGTGGTGCTTGGAGCCCTTCTTCCCTCTGTCGGTGGGATTCTTCCCGGTTTCGGGCCCCCCTTTTTCGCCCGGACGCTGCCCGAGTCGAACGCTGCGCGCTTCCAGTCGATGCGGCCGCGTGCCCCCAACTCGTCGAGCAGCTTCTCGGTAACCGCCCGATCTCTGACGTGACCTTCGCGCATTCCTCTGCCGCGACCTGAGCAGCAGCTCGGCCAGATGCGTGAGATTTGGAGTCGGGTGGGGGCTTGGCGCGAGTTACGAGGTGTTCGGCGACCAGCGGTGCGGCAGCAGCGAGTCGATTCGCGAGGCGCGCGTGGTGCCGATGCGCACCAGCACGTCGGTGAGGTAGCGCTGGGGGTCCACGCCGTTCGCCTCGCAGGTGGCCACCAGGGCGTAGAGGTCGGCGAGGTGCTCTCCAGCTTCGTCGTTGCCGAAGAAGAGGTAGTTCTTGCGCCCGAGGGCCGCGGGCCGCAGCGCGCGCTCGGACTCGTTGTTGTCGAGGGGCAAGTCCGCGCGCTCGAGGAAGCGGCAAAGCGCCCTCCACTGGCCGCGCGTGTAGCGGATGGCCTCGCCCAGGGGACTCTTGGGCGGGTGCAGCGGCGCCTCGCGGGCAAGCCACGCGTCGATGTCGCGCAGCACCGCGGCGCTCTGGTGCAGGCGCATCTGCAGGTGCACGGGCGTGCCGCTGACGCCGGCCTCCTTCGCCTCCTGCTCGACGCGGTACAGCGCGCGGATGAGGGCAAGCATCGCGTCCACCTCGGCCGGCGCGGTGGTACGCGCGTCGAAGAATTTGCGGCGCGCATGGGCCCAGCACGCGACGCGCACGCGCCCCTCGGGCAGGGTGACGGCGTTGTAGCCGGTAAAGCCATCCACCACGAGGTAGCCCTTCGTCTCGCCCAGCACCTCGCGCGGCGTCTCGCCGCTGCGCGTGGGGCTGAAGCGAAAGCCCACGAGCCACCTCGTGCGAAACGTCCAGAGGAAGCCGCGGCGCGTCTTGCCCTCGGCGAGGACGCGCCCGTACGTCTCATCCGCGCGCACCACGTCCTCGCGGGCAATCAGCTTCAGCAGCCGCGCGGAGAGAGGCGCGAGCTGACGCGCGGCCGTGTGCAGCAAGTCGCCCAGCGTGTTGCGGTGCAGAGGAATTCCGGCGCGGCGCAGCGCCTTCGCCTGGCGGTACACCGGGATGCTGTCGGCCACCTTGGCGGTGACGACGTGGGCGATGAGGCCCGGGCCATAGTGGCCACCCTCCACGGCCTTGGGGGCGCCTGCGGCCGTGACGACGCCCGCGCCACACCTGCACGCGAGCGTCTCCTGCACGTGCACCTGCTTCACCAGGCGCGCCGGCACGTACTCGTACACGACAGTCTTCTTGCCCTCGCCCAGCGGCTTCAAGTCCCGGCCTCCGCACGCCGGGCAGCGCCGCTCCTCCTCGGGCACCCGGTGGTGCACCACCTCGGTGATGGCACTCTGGGCCAGGGCCTCGCGCGCAACCGCCCGCGTCTTCTTCACCGCCTCGGGCGAGGGTGCGGGGCGCTCCTTCCTCAGTTCCTCCGAGATGGGCGGCATCTTCTCGCTCTTGCGCCCGAAGACATGACGGCGCAGTTGCTCGAGCTGAGCGCGGAGCTCGCCGAGCTCGTCTTTGAGCTTCTCGGCTTCTTCGCGCCAGGGGCACGTGTGGTCTTCGGGGAGCGCTGCCATTGCCCTTTCAACAGGCCGCCGTGCGGCGGCGCTGCCGGGGCGTCCGGTGGGCTCCACTTGCTCGGCCGACGCACGTGCGAGAGGTCGATGCCGTCCAGCAGTAGCGCGAGCTGGGTCGCGTCCAGCTGCGCCCCCAGCACGCCTTCCTTCAGCTGCGGCATGCGGAAGCGCCCCCTCTCCAGGCGCTTGTAGGTGAGGACGAAGCCGCCCGCGTCCCAGGTGAGGATTTTCAGCCGGTCTCCGCGGCGCGACACGAAGACGAAGAGGTGGCCCGCGTAGAGGTCCTCCTGCCAGCCGTTGCGGACAATGGCGGCGAGCCCATCAATCGAATTGCGCATGTCGATGGGCTCGCGCGCGAGCAGGATGCGCACGCCCGAGGAGAGGCCCAGCAGCATCAGGCGAGGGCCCGCAGCAGCGCCGCGACGTAGCCCACGTCGGTGCCCACGGCGAAGCGCACCGCGAGGCCACTCGCGCAGCGCGCCTCGAGGAGGCCCGCCATCTCCTCCCGCGCCTTCGGCGCGGGCGACGCTACGACTTCCAGCGGCAGAAAGGCGGGCCGCGACGTGGCTTCCGAATTGGACAGCTGCACCGAGGCGCGTTTGGACTTCTCGTACAGCCAGTATTGGAAGGTGCCGAGCGAGACATCGTGCTTGGCCACGAATTCCTTCTGCTCGAGGCCACTTGCCGCAAACTCGGCCACCAGCTGCATCCACTCCTCAGGTCCAGGTCGTCGCATGCGCCCAAGAACGCACGCGCACGCCCCGCCTCAGGACGCCGGCAATCGGGCGGTTACGCTTCTCGTGCAGTCGCTCGAAGACGTGTGCCCGCGTCCACGCATCCAGCCGGCGCCAGCAAGTGATGCCACTCACCGCGAAGACCTCCGCCGGCAAGTCCTCCCAGGCGATGCCCGTCTTGAGCACGAAGAGAATGCCGCGCAGCGCCGCCCGGTCATCGCACCGCGGGCGGCCGCGCCGCGACTTGCGCCGCTTGCGCGGCAGCAGCGGCTCCACGCGCTTCCAGAGGGCATCGGTGACCAGTTCCCGCCTCATGCCCCAGACGGTGCGCACGCTCAGAGGCGAACGCACCGCCGAGCGTGGCGGGGACTATTTTTGAAAGGAGCTCTTAGTTCGAGTTTCGCAGTTTTGAAGGGGGGCCGTCGGTCTGACGAGGGGCCGGCGGGTTGAGCGCAGCGAGCCACACCGCCGAAGGCTACGGATGGAGTCGCCAAACACCCATTCGTCGCC